>NZ_JBIATA010000003.1:473621-550924 GCF_042891295.1 Streptomyces sp. NPDC001902
CTTCTTCGAGCGCACCTTCGCTCCCAAGGGCCTGAACCGCATCCATGATGCGGTGCTCGCGCGCCTCGCCGCGGAGACCGAGAAGTAGCAGGCGGCACAAGGGAGGCGGCCGGAGCCGGGTGACGCCCGGTCACCTCCCTTGACGCGTCGCACGGGTACGCGCCCCATGTGCCGGGCCGGCGCCCGGTGGGCGCACGCCGGTGGGCACGTCACTTGAAAGGGTGGATCTGCCGCGCTCCGGCGCATCCCCGGCGCCCCAGATCGTTGTCGCAGGGCAGGCGCGACGAGGGGAGCGGTACGCAGATGGGCGGCACCACCGGGACGACCCTGTCCGAGGAGACCGGCACCCTCACGGACGTGACCGGCGCCGGCACGGGCCCCGAGGACCGACCCGCAGCCGTGCCGCAGGAGCAGGGCGCGCCCGTCGGCGGACTGAGCCCGCGCAGGGTGCGTCTGGTCTTCCTCGGGCTCATGCTGACCCTGCTGCTGGCCGCGCTCGACCAGATGATCGTGGCGACCGCGCTCCCCAAGATCGTCGGCGAGCTGCACGGCCTGGACAAGATGTCCTGGGCCGTCACCGCCTACCTGCTCGCCTCCACCGTCGGGCTGCCGATCTACGGCAAGCTCGGCGACCTCTTCGGGCGCAAGAGCGTCTTCCAGTTCGCCATCGTCGTCTTCGTCATCGGCTCGGCGCTCGCCGGCTGGTCGCGCTCCATGAACGAGCTGATCGCGTTCCGCACCGTCCAGGGTGTCGGCGGCGGGGGGCTGATGATCGGCGTCCAGGCGATCATCGCGGACATCGTCCCGCCCCGGGAACGCGGCCGGTACATGGGCCTGATCGGCGCATCCTTCGGTCTGGCCTCCGTTGCGGGGCCGCTGCTCGGCGGCTTCTTCACCGACCACGCCTCATGGCGCTGGTGCTTCTACATCAACGTGCCCTTCGGGCTGCTGACCCTGGCCGTCATCGCCGTCGTCCTGAAGCTGCCGCGGCCGGCCGTGCGCCCCCGGCTGGACGTGCTGGGCGCACTGCTGCTGGCAGCCGGCTCCACCTGCCTGGTGCTGCTGACCAGTTGGGGCGGGACGACGTACGCCTGGCGCTCGGACGTGATCATCGGGCTGGGCGTGGCATCGTTCGGCTGTGCCGTGCTGTTCGTCGTGGTGGAACGGTTCGCCGTCGAACCCATCATCCCGCTGCGGCTCTTCCGCGACGGCATCTTCACCGTCTCGGCCCTCATCGGGGCCGTCGTCGGCGTCGGCCTCTTCGGCGCCGCCAGCTACCTGCCCACGTTCCTGCAGATGGTGAACGGCGTCAGCGCCACCGAGTCCGGGCTGCTGATGCTGCCCATGATGCTCGGCGTTGTCCTGGCCTCCGTGGTCTCCGGGCAGTTGATCAGCCGTACCGGGCGCTACAGGGTGTTCCCGCTGGCCGGCGGGGCGCTCTCGGTGGCCGGCATGTGGCTGCTGTCGCTGCTGGAGACCGACACCCCGCGCGTGGAGTACAGCGTCTACATGGGCGTGCTGGGGCTGGGCATCGGCCTCGTCCTGCCGGTGCTGATCCTCGCCGTGCAGAACTCCGTGCGGCCCGCCGACCTCGGCGCCGCCACCAGCGCCAACAACTACTTCCGGCAGATCGGCGGCTCGGTGGGGGCGGCCGTCTTCGGCACCCTGTTCGCCAACCGGCTCGCCGACGGGCTCGCCGACCGGCTGCCGCGCGGCGTCGACCTGCCGGACCCCCAGTCGATCACGCCGCAAATGGTGCACGCGATGCCGGCACCGCTGCGCGAGGCCTATGTGCGGGCGTACGCCGAGGCCATGCCGCGCATCTTCCTCTACCTGGTGCCGGTCCTCGCCCTCGGCTTCCTGCTCGCCTTCCTGCTCAAGGAGAAACCCCTGGTGACCCAGCACGTCCCCACCGCCCGCAAGGCCGACACCGTCGGCGTCGGCGTCCCGGTGTGCGGCACCGTCCAGCACGCCGACGGCAGCACCGTAGGCCGGGCGGCCCTCACCCTCATCGATGTGACCGGCCGACAGATCGGGCGTGGCGCGACTGGTGAGGACGGACGTTACGCGTTGAGCACCCCGGGCAGCGGCAGTTACGTCCTGATCGCCGCCGCCGGGGGACACCAGCCGCAGGCCGTCAGCGTCACCGTCGGGGAACGCCCCGTCGAGCTCGACGTGGTGCTCGGCGGCGCCGGGCGGCTCGCCGGCACGGTGCGCACCGCCGACGGCACGGCCGTACGGGAGGCCACCGTCACCCTCACCGACTCCCGCGGCGACGTGGTGGCCACCACCCGTACCGGCAGGGAGGGCGACTACGTCCTGAGCGACCTCGTCGCGGGGGAGTACACGCTCGCCGCCAACGCCCCCGCCTACCGGCCCGCGGCGCTCCCCGTGTCGGTGCACGCGGCCCGGGAGACCCGGCAGGACGTCGAACTCGCGGGCGGCGCGATGCTGCGCGGCACCGTGCGCGGCCCGGGCGGCAGCCCCGTCGAGGACGCGCGGGTCACCCTGCTGGACGCGGCGGGCAACGTCCTGGACACCGTGACGACCGGCCCTGACGGCGTCTTCCGCTTCGTCGACCTGGCCGCGGGCGAGTACACCGTCGTGGCCTCGGGGTACCCGCCGGTGGCCACCGTGCTGCGGCTCAGCGGCGGTGAGCGCACCGAGCGCGACGTGCACCTGGGCCACGAGGACTGACCTGCCCCTGACGGCCCCTCAGTGCCGGGGCATGCGCCCGCGCATGCCCCGGCGCATCCACGGCCCTCCGCGGGCGCACACCGGATTCGTCCAATGCCCTCCGCGGCACCCGGTGTCGGTCGTACCGTGGTTGCGGAGCCGCAGATCTTGCGCCGGGGGCCGACCACCTCCGCGCCTCTGTCGGGATCCGGGCGCCGCAGGGGAAGGAGCCGCTCGCGTCATGCAACGTCGCACTCCGCCGGGGGAGGGGAGCCGCGCCGCGCTGCCGGAGCAGCGGACCGGACTCTCCGGACGCGTCCCGCTCGCCGTGGTCGTGGTCGACGGCGACGGGCTCGTCTCGCACTGGAGCACGGGCGCCCGCAAGCTCTTCGGGCCCACCCGGGAGGAGGCCGTCGGCCGCCCTGCCGTCGACCTGCTGCCGGTCTCCGGCGCGCTCGGCGAGGAGCCCGGCCCGGACGGACCCGAGGGGTCGCCCGGGGCCGACCTCGACGCCACGCTCAGCGGCGTGACCTCCTACCCGACCGCCGGCCTCGCGCGGCTCAACCAGGGACCCGACCCCGACCCCCTCGGCCTCCCCGGCGACGTCCTGTGGTGGGCCTACCCGCTGGTCGGCCCGGGTCCCGAGCGCCTGCTCGTGCTGGCCGCCGACGCCGCCCTGGTGCACGGCGAGGACGACTCCCCTCCCCGGGAGTCCGAGCGGGTCGCGCCCGGCTTCGCCCTGCACACCGAGTTCCCCGGCGCGGACGGGCTCGCCAAGCGGCTCCCCGAGATCCTGCCCAGCATGAGCGTCGCCGAGAGCGGGCGCATCGTCTCCCAGGTGCTGGAACTCGGCTACCCCGTCCTGGAGATCAGCCGGCACGACCGGGTGCCCGTCACCCCTGACTGGGGCGTGCCCCGACGGGACGAGCGCAGGGCCCGCAGGCGGCGTGCCGTCCGTGAGTCCGCCACCGAACCGCGCACCATCGGGTCCGAGGAGCCCGAACCCGACCTGGAGTACGCCGCCGTCCGTGAGCGCCTGGAGTTCCTCAACGAGGTCAGCGGGCGCATCGGCAGCTCCCTGGACCTGACCCGCACGATCCGGGAGGTCAGCGCCGCCGTCGTACCGCGCTTCACCGACGTCGCGGGCACCTACCTGCGCGAACAGGTGCTGGCGGGCGAGGGCTTCCCCGACGGCCCGCCCGACGTCACCACCATGTGGTACCGGGTCGCCCTGGAGCACACCGACGAGCCCGGCCGCTGGGACGACGTCGTACCGGTCGGCGAGTCCATGCCTTTCCCCGAGCACACACCGTTCTTCCAGTGCATGATGAGCGGTCAGCCGGTGCTGGTGCCCAGGATCACCGAACCCATGGGCGAGGAGATCGCCTCGCAGTTCGAGAAGCGCGACATCCGGCCGCTGATCACCGGGCGGTCGATGCTGGTCGTGCCGCTGAAGGCGCGCAACGTCGTCCTCGGTTTCATGATCCTGCTGCGGCACGGCGAGCGCCCGCCGTTCAACGACATGGACCGCGTGACGGGCGCCGAACTGGCCGCCCGCGCCGGGCTCGTCCTGGACAACGCCCGCATGTACACGTACCAGGAGAACGTCGCCGACACGCTGCAGGACAGCATGCTGCCGCAGATCACCCCGCGCATGCCGGGGTGCGACGTGGCGACCCGCTACCTGCCCGGCACCCGGCTGGGCCGGGTCGGCGGCGACTGGTTCGACACCATCAAGCTGCCCGGCTCCCGGCTCGCCCTCGCCGTGGGCGACGTCATGGGGCACGGGCTCAACGCCGCCGCGATGATGGGCCAGTTGCGCACCGCCGTGCAGACCATGGCCGCGCTGGACATGCCGCCGGCGCAACTGCTGCGCAACCTCGACGACCTGGCGCAGCGCCTCGGCGAGCACTACCTCGCGACCTGCCTGTACGCCGTGTACGACCCCATCCGATCCGAGCTGCTCATCGCCAACGCGGGCCACATCCCGCCCGTGCTGGTGCGCGCCGAGGACGGCCGCAGCGTGCTGCTCGACGTCCCGACGGGTGCCCCGATCGGCATCGGAGGGGTGCCCTTCGAGACGGTCAAGGTCGCCGTCGGCCCCGGCGACCGGCTCGTGCTGTGCACGGACGGGCTGGTCGAGGTACGGGGCCAGGACATCGGGGCCGGTCTCGCGGCGCTCTGCGAGAGCGCCGCGCATCCCGCGGCCTCGATGGACGACGCCTGCGACACGATCATCCGCGCCCTCAACCCGCCGGGTGGCCGCAAGGACGACGTCGCCCTGCTGATGGCGCGGCTCAACGGCATCGCCAGAGAGGACGTCGTCACCTGGCAGCTCGCCCTCGACCCCCGCGAAGTGGGCAGGGCCAGGATCCTGACCCGGGGCGCCCTGGAGGGCTGGGGGCTGGAGGAGGCGGCGGAGGCGGCAGAGCTGATGGTCGGCGAGGTGGTCACCAACGCCGTCCGGCACGCGCACTCCCGGCACGTCGAGCTGCGCCTGGTGCGTACGGACGCGCTGCTGTGCGAGGTCTCGGACGACGACCACGCCGTACCCGTCCTGCTCGGCGCCGGGCCCGAGGACGAGTCGGGGCGGGGACTGCGGATCGTGGCCCGGCTGGCGCGGGAGTGGGGCGCGAGCCGTACGGCGCAGGGCAAGACGGTCTGGTTCGAGCAGGCGCTGCCGTGGCGGCGGACCGGCGGACGCGGCGGGGCCCCGGCCGGGCCTCGAACGTAGCGAACGCGAGGTCACGACTTCGACCGGACGCTTGCCCTCGCCGACGGCCGCCGGTAGCACGGACGCTGACGGGGCTTCGGCCGCGCGGCCGGGCACGGTCCGCGGCGACGGACACGTGGACCTGGGGAGAGATCGCATGGACGTCACCGGCACGAACCTGCAGGCGTGGGAGGGCTTCTGGCGCGACGCCCCCGGAGAGCCGGGGGGCGGTGTTCTGGGACGCGGAGGCGGAGGTCACCGCGGCGGCGCACCTCCCCTTCTTCGAGGCGCACTTCGACCCGTCGCTGCCGGTCGTCGACCTCGGCTGCGGCAACGGCACCCAGACCCGCTTCCTGGCCAAGCACTACGGACGGGCCGTCGGGGTGGACCTCGCGGCGGCCGCGATCGGCCACGCGCGGCACCAGGACCCGGGCGGTGTCGCCGAGTACCGGCAGCTCGACGCGGCCGACCCCGAGGCGGTCCGGCGGCTGAGCGAGGAGCTGGGCGAGGCGAACGTGTACATGCGCGGAGTGCTCCACCAGTGCCTGCCCGAGGAGCGCACACCGCTGGTCGAGGGCATCGCCGTGCTGACGGGCGGGCGCGGCCGGGCGTTCGCGGACGAACTCGCGGCGTCGGCGAAGGACGTGCTGGCCAGGTTCGCGCAGGGGCCGGGCGGGCCGCCCGCCAAGCTCGCGGCGGTCTTCTCGCACGGGATCGCGCCGGCCGCGTTGCCCGACGAGACCGTCCCGGAGCTCTTCCGCGCGGCGGGGATGGAGGTGCTCGCACGCGGTGAGGTCGCGCTCGTGACGACGGAGCGGCGGGCGGACGGCACGCGGCTCGAGGTACCGACGAACTGGCTGGTGGCAGGGGGTGCCGGCTGACCGCCACCGGTCTGGGCCACTGAAGTTTTCCACAGGCGGGGCGGGGGCCTGGTGTGCCGCGGTGACTTTGCGTAACGTTCCATGCCATGAAGATCCTGATCAGCGCGGACATGGAGGGCGCCACCGGGGTGACCTGGCCCGGTGACGTCCTGCCCGGCACGGAGGGCTGGCAGCGGTTCCGGCATCTGTTCACCTCGGACGTGAACGCCGCGATCGCCGGCTTCTTCGACGGCGGCGCCGACGAGGTCCTGGTCAACGAGGCCCACTGGTCCATGCGGAACCTGCTGCTGGAGCAGCTGGACGAGCGGGCCCGGATGGTCACCGGGCGGCACAAGGACCTGTCCATGGTCGAGGGCGTGCAGCACGGCGACGTGGACGGCATCGCCTTCGTCGGCTTCCACACGGGTGCGGGGACGGAAGGGGTGCTCGCCCACACCTACCTCCCCAACTCGATCACCGGCGTGTGGGTCAACGGCGGTCCGCCGGCGAGCGAGGGCCGGTTGAACGCGCTGGTGGCCGCCGAGTACGGGGTGCCCGTCGTGCTGGTCACGGGGGACGACCGGACCGGCCTCGACGCCCGCGACTACGCGCCGGCGGCGCGGACGGTCGCCGTCAAGGACTACGTGTCGCGGTACGCGGCCGTGTGCCGGCCGCCGGCCCGTACGGCGGCGGACATCCGCTCCGCCGCGAAGGACGCGACCTCGCTCGCCGTGCGCCATGAGCCGGCGCGGGGCGGGCCGTTCACGATCGAGGTCGAGTTCGACGCGGCGCACCTGGCTGGGGCCGCCGCGATCGTGCCCGGTGTGGAGCGCACGGGCGAGCGCCGCGTCACGTACACGTCACCGACCATGTACGAGGGGATCCGCTGCTACAAGGCCGTGACCACCCTCGTCTCGGCAGCTGTGGAGGAGCAGTATGGCTGACACCCTGGCACTGGACGAGGCGGTCCGCTTCACCTCGGAGCTGATCCGGATCGACACCACCAACCGCGGCGGCGGTGACGGCAACGAGCGTCCCGCGGCGGAGCACGCCGCGCGGCTGCTCGACGAGGCCGGGATCGAGGCCCGCATCCTGGAGTCCGCACCGGGCCGGGCCAACGTCGTGGCGCGGATCGAGGGTGCCCCACGCGCCGGGAACGGGCAGGGCGCGCTGCTGGTCCACGGCCACCTGGACGTCGTGCCCGCCCGGGCGGAGGACTGGAGCGTGCACCCCTTCTCCGGCGAGGTACAGGACGGAGTGGTCTGGGGCCGCGGCGCGGTCGACATGAAGGGCACGGTGGCGATGGTGCTCGCCACCGTCCGCTCCTGGGCCCGCCGGGGCCTGCGCCCCGAGCGGGACATCGTGCTCGCGCTGACGGCCGACGAGGAGGACAGCGCCACCTACGGGGCGACCTACCTCGTCGAGCAGCACGCCGAACTGTTCCGCGACTGCACCGAGGGCATCAGCGAGTCCGGCGGCTTCACCTTCCACGCAGGGCCCGGGCTGCGGCTGTACCCCGTGGCGGCCGGGGAACGCGGCACCGCGTGGCTGAAGCTCACGGCGCACGGCAGGGCGGGGCACGGCTCCAAGGTCAACCCGGCCAATGCGGTGACCCGGCTCGCCGCCGCCGTCTCCCGCATCGGCGAGCACCGCTGGCCGGTGCGGATCGTCCCCACGGTGCGGGCGGCGCTGACCGAACTGGCCGCGCTGCACGAGGTCGAGCCCGACTTCGACGACGTGGACACCCTGCTCACCAAGCTGGGCACCGCCGCCGCCCTGGTGGAACCGGTGATCCGCAACAGCGCCAACCCGACCGTGCTCGAAGCCGGCTACAAGGTCAACGTCATCCCGGGCAGCGCCGTCGCCTACGTCGACGGCCGGGTCCTGCCCGGCGGCGACGAGGAGTTCACGACCACCATGGACGAGCTCACCGGCCCGGACGTCGAGTGGGAGTTCCACCACCGCGAGATCCCGCTGGAGGCCCCCCTGGACGCGCCGGTCTACGCCGCGATGCGGGAGGCGCTGATCCACTTCGACCCGGATGCCCACGTCGTGCCCTACGTGATGGGCGGCGGCACCGACGCGAAGCAGTTCTCGCGGCTCGGCATCACGGGCTACGGCTTCTCCCCGCTGAAGCTCCCCGAGGGCTACGACTACGCGGGGATGTACCACGGCGTCGACGAGCGGGTCCCGGTGGAGGGGCTGCACTTCGGCGTCCGCGTACTCGACCGGTTCATGCTGGGCCGGCAGGACACGACCGACGGAGCTGCCCGATGACGCGTGCCCCGATCATCGCCCCCTACGGTGCCTGGGAGTCGCCGGTCGACGCCCGCACCGCCGCCTCCCACGACGGGCGCCCCGAGTTCCCCGGGTTCGTCGGTGACGAGGTGTGGTGGACCGAACCACGGCCGGCGGAGGGCGGCCGCCGCGCCCTCGTCCGCCGCCGCGCGGACGGCAGGGTCGACGGCCCGCTGCCCGCGCCGTGGAACGTCCGCACCCGCGTCATCGAGTACGGCGGCCGGGCCTGGACGGGTACGGCACGGCCCGGGGGAGGACCGCTGATCGTCTTCTCCCACTTCCCGGACCAGCGGCTCTACGCGTACGAGCCCGACGCGCCGGGCGCCGTGCCGCGGCCGCTGACCCCGCTCTCCCCCGTCGGTGACGGGCTGCGCTGGGCCGATCCGCAGATCCATCCGGACCGCGGTGAGGTGTGGTGCGTACTGGAGGAGTTCACCGGGGCGGGCCCGAGCGACGTACGACGGGTCCTCGCCGCCGTTCCGCTCGACGGCTCGGCCGCCGAGGACCGCTCCGCCGTGCGTGAACTCTCCGACGACGCACACCACTTCGTGACCTCGCCCCGGCTCTCCCCGGACGGCCGGCAGGCCGTGTGGACCGCCTGGGACCACCCCCGGATGCCGTGGGACGGCACGGAGCTCAAGTACGCCGCCGTCGGCGCGGACGGCACCTTCGGCGCCGCCCGGACGATCCTCGGCGGCCCCACCGAGTCGGTGGCCCAGGCGGAGTGGACACCGGACGGGACCCTGATCGCCGCCACCGACCGCGACGGCTGGTGGAACCTGCACCGTGTCGACCCGGCCACCGGTGACGCGGTCAACCTGCGGCCGGCGCAGGAGGAGTTCGCCGGGCCCGGCTGGCAGATGGGCGCCCGCTGGTTCGCCCCGCTCGCCGCGGGGACGCTGGCGGTGCTGCACGGCAAGGGGGCACAGCGCCTGGGGATACTCGACCCGGCGACCGGCGAGCTGGTCGACGCGCCGGGGCCGTGGACCGAGTGGACCGCCGCGCTGTCCACCGAGGGCACCCGGGTGGTCGCCGTGGCCGCCTCGGCCCGCAGCTCGTTCGAGGTCCTCGAACTCGACACCTGCACCGGCCGTACCCGCGTCATCGGTGCCGCCCACCACGACACGGTGCCACCGGAGTTCCTGCCCGAGCCCGTGGAACGCACCTTCACCGGGCCCGGCGGACGGGAGATCCACGCCCAGCTCTACCCGCCGGCGAACCCCTACTTCGCCGCGCCCGAGGGAGAGCTGCCGCCCTACGTCGTCTGGGTGCACGGCGGCCCCACCAGCCGGGCCCCGCTCGTGCTCGACCTGGAGATCGCCTACTTCACCTCACGCGGGATCGGTGTCGTCGAGGTCAACCACGGCGGCTCCACCGGCTACGGGCGCGCCTACCGCGAGCGGCTGCGCGAGCAGTGGGGCGTCGTCGACGTCGAGGACTGCGCCGCCGTCGCGAGGGCGCTGGCGGAGGAGGGCACCGCGGACGGGCAGCGGCTCGCGATCCGCGGCGGCAGCGCCGGCGGCTGGACGAGCGCGGCCTCCCTCACCGGCACCGACGTCTACGCCTGCGGCGTGATCAAGTACCCCCTCCTCGACCTCACCGGCTGGGCCGAGGGCGGTGAGACCCATGACTTCGAGTCCCGCTACCTCGACTCGCTCATCGGGCCCTACGCCGACGTCCCCGAGCGCTACCGCGACCGTTCGCCGGTCACCCGGGCCGACCGGCTCACCGTGCCGTTCCTGCTGCTGCAGGGGCTGGAGGACGTGATCTGCCGGCCCGTGCAGTGCGAGCGGTTCCTGGAGCGGATCACGGGACGCGGTGTCCCCCACGCCTACCTCACCTTCGAGGGCGAGGGGCACGGCTTCCGCCGCGAGGACACGATGATCACCTGCCTCGAGTCCGAACTCGCCCTCTACGGCCAGGTCTTCGGCTTCACCCCGCCCTCGGTACCCCCTCTGGAGCTCACCAAGTGACACCGCTCGTCCCGCTCACCCGCCCCCGTCGCCTGGTCCCCGGGGACCGGGTCTGCGTCGTCGCCCCCAGCGGACCCGTCCCCCGCGAGCGGCTCGACGCGGGGCTCGACATCCTCCGCGGCTGGGACCTCGACCCGGTGGTGGCGCCGCACGTCCTGGACCGGCACCCCACGTTCGACTACCTGGCCGGACAGGACGCGGCGCGCGCCCGCGACTTCCAGGAGGCGTGGTGCGACCCGTCGGTGGCCGCCGTGCTCTGCGCGCGCGGCGGCTACGGCGCCCAGCGCATGGCCGACCTCCTGGACTGGGAGGCGCTGCGGGCGGCCGGGCCCAAGACCCTCCTCGGCTTCAGCGACATCACCGCGCTGCACGAGGCCTTCGCGGTCCGGCTGGGCCTGGCCACCCTGCACGGCACGATGACCGCGGCGGAGGGCTTCCTCAAGGACGAGCCCACGCGCGCACAGCTGAAGGACACCCTCTTCGCGCCCGAGCGGACGCGGGTGCTCGGCGCACCGACCGCCCGCCCCCTCGTTCCCGGCACGGCACGCGGTGTCACCGTCGGCGGCTGCCTGGCCCTGCTCGCCTCCGGCCTCGGCACGCCGGACGGGCGGCCGGGGGTGCCCGGCGGCATCCTCCTGCTGGAGGACATCGGCGAGGAGCCCTACCGGATCGACCGGATGCTGACCCAGTTGCTGCGTGCCGGCTGGCTGGACGGCGTGGCGGGGATCGCCCTCGGCTCCTGGCAGGACTGCGGCCCCTACGAGGAGGTGCGGGCGGTGCTGCTGGACCGGCTGGGCGGACTCGGCGTCCCGGTCGTCGAGGAACTGGGCTTCGGCCACTGCGAGACCAGCCTCACCGTGCCGCTCGGCGTCCCCGCGGTGCTGGACGCCGATGCGGGCACCCTCACGGTGGAGGCGCCCGCACCGGCCGGCTGACCTGGGGGCCTACGCCCTCAGGACGGCTGGTCCGCCGACAGCGCGGTGACGGCGACGACACCGTCGCACTCGGCGAACACCCCGTCGTCCAGGGCGACCTGGTGCCTGCCCGCCCCGCCGGGCAGGCCCAGCACCATCGTCGGGTACTGCACCGGCGCCTCCCCCGAGACGCAGGAGCCGTCGCCCTCGCCCTGGACCTGGTGGAACGTCAGCTTCACCCACGCGCGGCCGCCCGGCGCCAGCCTGACGGGCGCGGCCGCACCGGTGTGCCGCACCGTCAGCGGCACGTTCATCTCCGGGGAGCCGTTGGCCGCCCCGGCCACCGTCGGGAAGCCCTCGACGACGCAGGGCGCGCCGGAGGTGTTGGTGAAGCCGACCACCGCCGCCCCGGTGCCCGTGCCCTGGGGACGTACGGCGGCCTGGTGCGCCGCGGTCGCCTCCAGGTCCTCCGCGCCGCAGCGGTCCGCGGGGCCCGCCGTGGAACCTGACGAGGAGGCGGAGGATCCGGTGCCCCCGGGCTCCGGGGACGTGCTGGAGACCGGGAGGGTGCCACCCGCGGTCCGTGACGGCGCGGCGGCCGACGCAGCGGTCGACGGAGCGGTCGGCGAGGGCGCGCCGCCCGCGACGTCGTCATCTCCCCGGCACCCCGTCAGCAGCACCGCCGCCGTTGCCGCCAGAGCCACCGCGATCGTGGCCCGCCTCGTGTTCCTGCGCTCCATGAAGTCCCCCTGGTCGTTCCGCTGTTCCGCTGTTCGGCTGTTCGGCTGTCCCGTTGTGCCACCCCGGCCCACGACCGGAGTTCGCCGCGGAACACGAGGCCGTGCCGCGCCCGGGTTCCGTGCGTACACGCCTGGTACGGAACGGTGACGCCACGGAGCCGTCCGGGCCGCGCAGTTCCGGTCGCCGGAATGCGGTGGACCGCCCCGAGTCCGGGCAGGAGCAGAGGTACGACTCGACAGGGGAGGAGAGCCGTCACATGACCAACGACCGGACCCGGAACCGGAGGACGACCCTGCGCGCACGAGCCGCGACGCTCGCCCTGGCCGTCGCCGCGTCGCTTTCGGCGTGCAGCGGCTCCGGCGGTGGGCCCCACGCCGCGGAGCCACGGCCGGCGATCGCCGTCGCCCCCGCCTCCGGCGGGCGTGCCGTGCCCGTCGACCGCAAGGTCACCGTTCGGACCACCGCCGCGCGGATCGACTCCGTACGCGTCACCGCCGCCGGCCCAGGGCCGTTGCGCGGCACGCTCGCGTCCTCCAAGGAGAGCTGGACCTCGGCAGGCCGGCTGGCCCCCGGTGTGACGTACGACGTGCTCGTCCGTGCCACCACCTCCGACGGCAAGCGGCTGACGGAGCACACCACCTTCACCACCGCCGAGCCCGAGCGCACCTTCGTGGGGGAGTACCACCCGGACAAGGGCACCACGGTCGGCGTCGCCATGCCCGTGTCGATCGTGTTCAACAAGCCCATACGCGACCGCGCGGCCGTCGAGCGCAAGCTCGGCGTCACCGCGAGCCCGGCCGTGGACGGGGCCTGGAGCTGGATGAAGGACTGGAGCGGCCGCGACCGCGTCGACTACCGCCCGCGCACCTACTGGAAGCCCGGCACCGAGGTCACGCTCCGCATGGACCTCGACGGCGTCGACGCGGGCGGCGGCCGCTACGGCACGCAGAACCGGGTCGTCCGCTTCCGGATAGGGCACTCGGTCGTGACCACGGTCGACACCGCCCGCAAGACCCTCACCCTGCGACGCGACGGAGCGGTCCTGCGCACCCTCCCCGTCTCCACCGGCAAGTCCGGTTTCGAGACGTGGAACGGCACCATGGTCGTCCTGGAGAAGACGCCCAGCATCACCATGAACTCCCGCACCGTGCGCATCTTCGGTCCCGAGGCGTACAACCTGAAGGACGTGAAGTGGGACGTCCGGCTCACCACGTCGGGCACCTTCGCGCACGCCGCGCCCTGGAACGAGGGCAAGTTCGGCCGCGTCAACGGCAGTCACGGTTGCATAGGGCTGAGCACGGCCGACGCCAAGTGGTTCTACGAGCACGTGTCACCGGGCGACCCGGTGACCGTCGTCCACTCCACCGACACCGTCCAGGTCAACAACGGCTACGGCGCCTGGAACGCGAGCTGGGCGGACTGGCGGGCGGGGAGCGCCCTGTGACCGCCGCCCGCTGAGGTCAGGGCGTCACCCACCCCGCCACGAGGACCGCCGGGAAGAGCCGGTGGACGGCGAGGAAGCCGAACGGGCGCAGGAACCCGACGCGTACGCGCCTGGCCTGCTGGGCCCGCCCGGGAGCGCTGCCGGCGATCAGGGAGACGGCCGTGACCGCGGCGGCGCGGAAGCCCTTCGCGCTGAAGGTCGCCGTGGCGGCCTGCTTCGCCGCGCCGACGGCAAGGGGCTGCGCGCTGATGCCGGGGAAGTGCCCGGCGCCGCTGTCCCGGGCCGTGGCGAGCCCGAACAGCGCGGCGCGGTCGAGGAGGTCGTGCTCGGCGCCGACGGTGAACGGCACCGTGGTCAGGTCGAGCGCGGGCGCCGGGTCGAAGCTCGTGACGTCCTCGACCACGACCCCCGGCCCGGGGCGCCCGTACGGCAGCAGGTTGCCGGGCAGCACCGGGTACGTCCCGCCGAGGGCGGCCACGCCGGCGGCGATCACCTCGCCGGGGGCGACGTGGTCGGGGCCGAGCAGGAGGTGGACCTCGATCCCGTTGGTGCCGTTCACCTTCGCCATGGTCAGCGGGCCGAAGGGAGTGGTCGCGACCCCGGCCATGTCCAGGTGCGGCGAGCTGCGGAAGAGCGTCCCCGTGTGGTGGTCCTGGAAGGGCTCGGCCCAGTCCGTGCGCAGGGCCAGGGCGTTCGCGAGCAGCAGGAGGGTGTTCCGGTCGACGGCGACCGGCATCCTGGGGACCATGCCGTGGGTGCGTTCCGCCGCCCAGGTGTCCAGGGCCTTGCGGTCGGTCTCGGTGTCGCCGCTGAAGTGCCCGTGGGCGCCGGCCGGGAGCAGCGAGAGCCAGCCGGGCGCGAGCGGCAGGGAGGCGTTGGTCCACAGGCCCACGGCGGTGTCGACGCCGTCCATCGCGTCCAGCCGCGCGAGCAGCCGTTCCGAAGCGGCGGCCGCCGTCGTGGCGTCCGTGCCGACGGCCTGTTCCAGTTCGGTGCGGGCGGGGCCCGCGGCACCCGCGGCGAGCAGGGCCAGCAGCGGCCAGACTCCCGCTGCGGAGAGGACCGTCGCCCCGGCCGGGCCGGCGCCCAGGGTCTCCCGGGCCCATCGCGCGGTCAGTGCGTTGACCGCGCCCACCAGCATCCGGTCGTCCATGTCCCCCACCCCGTCGGTCTCGTCCGCGTCAGGCGATCATCCCAGCGAACGGGCGGGGCGGCCAAGTGACCGGCGGGGCCCCGCGCGACACGATTCGGCGGGCACAAATGAGCCCGCGCTCACCGCGCGGGCTCGTCGGCTACAGTTCCACGACCTACGAGGTGGGACTCCCTTCGCCGGCATGGTCCGGATCAGGTGCTAGGGGTCGCTCTCCGGTCTCAAAACCTCTTCCCGGACCTTCAAGCCTCTCAGCCCGGCCGTTGTACCCGGTTCCGGTGGAAGCCGCTGCTTCCTGCTCCGGCTCCGGTGCTACCGGACTCCCTCGCTCGCCCCGTAGGCCACCTCCACTGTACTCAGGGCGAAAGCGGACGACCAGGGGCAAATGCCTTCAATTCATGATTTTCTCCATGTAATTCCGCCTCTCGTGCCTCCTGTGCCCCTGCTCTCCCGTCTGCGACACGACTGTCGTCGAGGAGCCGTTGTGCGATCCGTTGACGCGGCCGCGCGGCGCCCCTACCGTCACTTGGCGCACCACCCAATGAACGACAGTTCACTGTGCGAACGGAACTGATCAGATCAGGGAGTGCCCATGCGTCGCACCTTTCCCCTGCTCCTGTCGGCGGCAGCGCTCCTCGCCGCCGGACTCACCGCTTGCGGCGACTCCGGCGACTCCGCCGGCAAGGGCGGTCCCTCCGGTTCCGGCGGAGGCGCACGGAGCGTCACGGTCGGCGCCATCGCCATCGTCGACACCGCACCGGTGTACCTCGCCCAGAGCCAGGGCTTCTTCAAGAAGCACGGCATCGACGCGAAGATCACCTCGGTGCAGGGCGGCGCCGCCAGCATCACCGGCGTGATGGGCGGCCAGTTCGCCTTCGGCTTCGCCAACACCACCTCCCTGCTCACGGCCCAGCAGCAGGGACTGCCGCTCAAGGTCGTCGCCAACGGCGTCGCCTCCACCGGTGAGCGGGACACCGACTACAGCGCCGTCCTCGTCCCGGCCGGCAGCCCGGTGAAGTCCGCGAAGGACCTCGCGGGCAGGACCGTCGCGGTCAACCAGCTGAAGAACATCGGCGACACGACCGTGCGCGCCGCCGTGCGCAAGGACGGCGGCGACGCCTCCAAGGTGGAGTTCGTCGAGATGCCCTTCCCCGACATGCCGGCCGCCCTGTCCAAGGGCCGAGTCGACGCGGTCTGGGAGGTCGAGCCCTTCGTCACCCAGGCCACGGGCCAGGGGGCCCGCGCCGTCGCGTGGCCCTACGCCGATGCCGCGCCGGACCTCACCGTGGCCATGTACTTCACCACCCAGCAGACCGTCCAGAAGGACCCGGAGCTGGTGAAGGACTTCACCGCCGCCATGAACGAGGCCCTCTCCTACGCCGACGCCCACCCCGACGCGGTGCGCGAGACCCTGAAGTCCTACACCTCGATCCCCGCCGAGGCCGTCGCCAAGATCAAGCTCCCCAAGTGGCCGACCGAGATCAACCGGGAGTCCGTCCAGACCGTCGCCGACGACGCCCGCCAGGACGGCACGCTCACCAAGGACGCCGACCTCCCGGCCCTCCTGCCATGAGGGGACGCGACGCCGCGTACGGAGCGGCCGGCCTCGCGGTGCTGTTCGGCACCGCCGAGGCCGTGCCGCGGCTCGGCTGGGTCTCCCGGGACTTCCTGCCCCCGGCGAGCGAGATCCTGCGCACCCTCGGCCACGAATTGACCACCCGTCAGCTCTGGTCGGCGCTCGGCGACACCATGAGCGCCTGGGCCCTGGGCCTGGCCATCGCCTTCGTCCTCGCCGTCGCGCTCGGCACCCTCATCGACGCCCTTCCCGGCGCCCGTGCCGCCACCGCGTCCACCGTCGAGTTCCTCCGCCCCATCCCCTCCGTGGCGCTCATCCCGCTCGCCACCCTGCTCTTCGGCGCCGACCTCGGCTCCAGTCTCCTGCTGGTCGTGTACGCCGCCTTCTGGCAGGTGCTCATCCAAGTGCTGTACGGCGTCGCCGATGTCGACCCGGTCGCCCGCGAGACCGCCCGCTCCTACCGCCTCGGCCACTGGACGACGCTGCGCCGCCTCGTCTGGCCGACCGCGCTCCCGTACGTCATGACCGGGCTGCGGCTCGCCGCCTCGGTCGCCTTCATCCTCGCCGTCACCGCCGAACTGGTCATCGGCAGCCCCGGGCTCGGACTGCGCATCCAGCTGGCCCAGTCCGGCGGCGCCGTCGCCACCGTGTACGCCCTGATCACCCTCGCCGGGATCATCGGTGTCGTCGTCAACCTCGCCGTACGCCGCCTGGAGCGGTGGCTGCTGGCCTGGCACCCCTCCGTGCGCGGGGAGGCCGCCGCATGAGCCGCCTCGCGCGCCTCCTGCTCGCGGCCCTGCGGGTGCTGGGACTGCCCGTCCTCCTCGTCCTCGGCTGGTGGGCGTGGAGCGTGTGGCGGCCCAGCTTCTACGTCCCCTCGCCGCAGCGCATCGCCGCCGTCTTCGGCGACGTGTGGCTCACCGCGCGCCTGACCGACGACGTCCTGCCGAGCCTCGCCAGGCTCCTCGCCGGGTACGCGCTCGCCGCGCTGCTCGGCGTCGCCCTCGGCACCGCCGTCGGCCTCTCGGCCCGGCTGCGCGCCGCCACCGAACCCGCGCTGGAGTTCTTCCGGGCGATCCCGCCACCCGTTCTCGTGCCGCTGATCATGCTCGTGGCCGGGCTCGACACGACCATGAAGGTCCTCGTCATCGTCTCCGGCGCGATCTGGCCCGTCCTGCTCAACACCATCGAGGGCGTCCGCGCCGTGGACGAGGTGCTCGCCGACACCGCCCGCGTCTACGGCCTGCGCGGCCCCGCCCGGCTGCGGCGCCTCGTCCTGCCCGCCGCGAGCCCGCAGATCACGGCGGGACTGCGGCAGGCGCTGTCGCTGGCCATCATCCTCATGGTCATCGCGGAGATGTTCGCCAGCACCTCGGGCATCGGCCACTCGGTCGTGCTGTTCCAGCGGCAGTTCCAGATCCCCGAGATGTGGAGCGGCATCGTGCTGCTCGGCCTGGTCGGCTTCCTGCTCTCGCTCGCCTTCCGCGCCCTCGAGCGCCGGGTCCTGCACTGGCACCAACGGGAGACACATGCTTGAGATCACCGGACTGCGCAAGGTGTACGAGGGCCGCGGCCGCGTCGTCGAGGCGCTGCGCGGCATCGACCTCACGGTCGACCGCGGCGAACTCGTCTGCGTCGTGGGCCCGTCCGGCTGCGGCAAGACCACCCTGCTCAAATGCGTCGCCGGACTCCTGACGCCCACCGCGGGCCAGGTCCGGCTCGCCGGGCGCGTCGTCGACGGGCCGCCGCCCGGCATGGCGGTGGTCTTCCAGGAGTACGGCCGCAGCCTCTTCCCCTGGCTGACGGTCAGCCAGAACGTCGCACTCCCGCTCCGCGAGGCGCGCGTGCCCCGCCCGCGCCGCACCGCCCTCGTCCAGCAGGCGCTCGCCGCCGTCGGCCTGGCCGACGCGGGCGCCGCCCACCCCTGGCAGTTGTCCGGAGGCATGCAGCAACGCGTCGCCATCGCCCGCGCCGTCGCCTACGAGCCCCAGGTCCTGCTCATGGACGAGCCCTTCGCCGCCGTGGACGCCCAGACCCGCGCCGACCTCGAGGACCTCCTCCTCGGGCTCTGGCACCGTCTCGGCATCACCACGATGCTCGTCACCCACGACATCGACGAGGCCGTCTACCTCGCCCGCCGTGTCGTCGTCCTCTCCGCCGCGCCCACCGTCGTCCAGGAGGACCTGCCCGTCGACCTCCCCCACGACCGCGACCAGATCATCACCCGCTCCGACCCCCGCTTCGCCGAACTGCGCGCCCACGTCTACGGGCACATCCGCGCCGCCAAGACGGGTCCGGGACGGCCGCCCGCGGGCACCATGAAGACATGAGACGGTCCACGGCCGCGCTCGGCAGCGCGGTCTTCCTCCTTGCCGCGCCCGGCGTCGTGGCGGGGCTCGTCCCCTGGTGGCTGACCGGGTACGCGTCCGGCGACGGCCCCTGGCCGCTACGGGCCGCCGGCGGCCTGCTCGCCCTCGCCGGCGCGGTGGTCCTCCTGGACGGCTTCGCCCGCTTCGTCCGCGAGGGGCTCGGCACGCCCGCGCCCGTGGCCCCCACCGAACGCCTCGTCACCGGCGGCGCGTACGCCCGGGTCCGCAACCCCATGTACCTGGCCGTCGTGGCGCTCGTCGCCGGGCAGGGACTGCTGCTCCTGCGGCCCGTCCTGTTCCTCTACGCCGCCGCGGTGTGGCTGACGGTCGCCGCGTTCGTCCGCTGGTACGAGGAGCCGACGCTGCGCGCGGCCCACGGCGAGGCGTACGAGGCGTACGGCCGGGCCGTGCCCGCGTGGCTGCCGCGGTTCCCTCAGACCCGTTCGAAGGGCTCCGCGTAGCGGAACGCCCCGCTGACCGAAGGGGTGTAGGCGGACAGCGGGCGCACCTGGAAATACGGCCCCCAGGCCGGTTCGGGCGGCGTGATCCGGTAGTCCGTGCTCGCCCGGAAGCCGTACCGGCCGTAGTAGTCCGGGCTGCCCAGCAGCGCCACGAGCGGTTCCCCGAGGCCGTCCGCCGCGCCCAGCACGGTGTGGACCAGCGCCAGGCCGACGCCCTTGCGCTGGTACTCCGGCGCGACGCTCAACGGGCCCAGACCGAGCACGGGCGTGCCGCCGACGTGCGCCCGCGTGCAGACGACATGGCCGACGACGCTCTCGCCGTCGGCGTCCACGGCGACCAGGGACAACTCCGGCAGCCAGGCGTCGCACTTCCGCAACTCGGCCAACAGTGTGACCTCGACGGGGACGGGATGCTCCGCGGAGGCGAAAGCCTCCGCGGTGAGTGCCTGTACGGCCGGGACGTCGCCGGGGGTCTCACGTCGAATCAGCACCCGGGCAGTCTGGACGCCCCGCCCCTGCCCGGCAAGCGCATTTCGAGCGCGGCCCCTGCGTTGGCCGTCCTTCCGGGGGTGCCCACGGCGGTTCGCGGCGGCCCGGCGCGGGGACTGCCGCGCATACCGCGTGGTCACGGGGGCGGTGCCGCGGTGGCCGTCATCGACCGCGCCGCGCGATGCGCCCGCCCGGTCGGCGGGTTGACGCATGTGCGCGCCGTCGCCCGCCGGTTCGGGCGTGGATGCCCCGGCCGCGGCGCGGACGGCCTTGTCCACCGTGCCGCGGTGGCGAAGGGGTTCGGGTCGTCGACGGCTCTGGTGACGCCGCGAGCGGACAGGGCGTCGTCGTGCCGGTTCGGCAGTGCGCAGGCATCCGCCGCGCTCTCCGGTGGCGCCTGCGCCACGCCGGGTGGGCGGCCCGGCTCATGCCGTGGTCATTGCGGGCCCCCGCGCCCGCGCCGCCGTCACGTGCGCCGGGCGGCGCGCAGCCGCGGCCGACGGCCGGGGCCAGGCATGCCACCCCGCGGCACGCGCCCCGCAGCGGCCGGGCCGCGCCCGGGTCGTCACCGCCCCCGGCGCGGGCGGGCCGCGCCGCCGCGTGAGGCCGGCTCCGTGTCGGCCTGGGCGGATACGTGGTTGCGGGGGAGGGGCCGCGCGGCAAAGCGGCCCGGTCGTGGGGCACGTCCCTCGCCGCCCCGGGCCGGTACGCGTCCCGTAGTGGCCGTGCCGCGCCCGGGTCGTCACCGCCCCCGGCGCGGGCGGGCCGCGCCGCCGCGTGAGGCCGGTTCCGTGTCGGCCTGGGCGGATACGCGGGTGCGGGGGAGGGGTCGCGCGGCAAAGCGGCCCGGTCGTGGGGCACATCCGTCGCCGTCCCGGGCCGGTACGCGTCCCCGCAGCGGCCGTGCCGCGCCCGGGTCGTCACCGCCCCCGGCGCGAGCGGGCCGCGCCGCCGCGTGAGGCCGGCTCCGTGCCTGCCCGGACCGATACGTGGTTGCGGGGGAGGGGCCACGCGGCAAAGAGGCCCGCTCCTGGGGCACTTCCCGGGCCCGGGCCGCGCCCGGGTCGTCACCGCCCCCGGCGCGAGCGGGCCGCGCCGCCGCGTGAGGCCGGCTCCGTGCCTGCCCGGACCGATACGCGGGTGCGGGGGAGGGGCCACGCGGCAACGAGGCCTGGCCATGGGGCACTTCCCGGGCCCGGGCCGCGCCCGGGTCGTCACCGCCCCCGGCACGGGCGTGCCGCGCCACCGCGTCAGACCGGCTCCGTGTCGGCCGGGGCCGATACGCGGGGGCCGGGGAGGGTGCCCGGGAAGGGGCCGCGCAGCAAGGAGGCGAGGCCGTGGGCGAGTTCCTCGCGCCAGCACAGGTAGTCGTGCCCGCCGTTGTACTCGTGGTGCGCCACCTCGTAGCCCTGGGCCAGCAGGGTGTCCCGCAGCCGCCGGACCACGGCCGTCAGGCCCCATTCCTGCAGGCCCGCCGACAGGTGGAACCGCACCGGTCTTCGCGCCAGCGACGCCACGCGCCCGGTCAGCCACTCCTCGGGCAGGGCTCCCGCGCGCCGCCCGGCCGGCCACCAGAAGGCGCCGGACTGGGCGAGCACGTTCCCGAACCGCTCGGGCCGGCGCAACGCCGCGTACGCGGCGGCCAGTCCGCCGAGGCCCTGGCCGGCGACGACCGTGCGTGCCGGGTCGCTGCTGACCGGCCACCGACGCGCGGCCCAGGGCAGCAGTTCACGCGTCAGGAAGGCCACGAAGCGGTCGTCGCAGGTGAGTTCGCGGCGCCGGGTGTCGCTGTCCAGCGCGTCCGGCATCAGCGCGACGAGCGGGGGCAGGGCGCCGGCCGCCACGAGCCCGTCGAGCAGCGCCGAGACGTCGAGGTGCTGCTGCCACACGTCCCCGTCGAGCAGCACCACCACCGGCAGCCCGGCGAGGTCCTCGTAGCCGGACGGGGCGTAGGCCCACACACGGCGCCAGTTGCGCAGGTGAGCGCTGCGCATGGTGTGGACGGAGACCTCGCCCACCGGCGTCCCGGGCCGGTTCCGCCCCGCGCCGAGCGGCGCCGGTGCCGCGGGGAGGGCGACCACCGACAGCGGCTCGGTGCCCCAGCGGGTGGGGAAGTCCGCCCGGTTGAGCGGGTCGCGCCGCGGGTTCCGCCGCAGTCCGCGCAGGTACGCCTGGCCCTTGGGCCCCGACGGGGCCACGCCCGCGCCGTCGCCCTCGTCCACGCAGAGCGCGTACGTGGCGCGCCAGTCGGCCCGCATCCTTATCGTCCAGTGCCACACGTCCGTGCCCGGCACGCGCGACATCAGGTTGCCGGCCAGGTCGTCAGGGTCGAGCACCTGGTTGGGCAGGGCCAGTACGGCGCGCGTCGCGGCCGTGCCGCGCCACAGGAAGGTGACCGCGGCGTGCCCGGGGTCGCCGTCCAGGCGCTCCACCAGTGGTGTCCCCTCGGCCTCCACGGCCCGCCAGAACTCGGCCTCGCGCTCGGGGCGGGCGGCGAGCGCCGCCAGCCGCGGACTGTGCGCGCGTTCGACCGGGGCGGGACGCGGAACGCGGGGCGCGCGCGAGGGCGTGCCGTTCGGCGGGCTCCACAGCGTGGACAGCATGATCGGCAAACCCTCCCGGACCTGTCCGACGGCAAAAGAAGGTCAAAATGACGTTCACCATATATTGAAGTCCGCACGCGGCCCGTTCCGTGAGGTCCAAACCCCTGACGGCGCAGGCCGAAAGGGGGTTCCATGTCCTCACCCGACCACCGGTGACAGAGAGAGGGACCTCTTGGCCACCACCGTGCGACGCACCACCCTCACCCTCCCGGCCAGCCCGCTCGGCCCGGAGAACCCCCTGCCCGCGCTCCGCGCGTCCGGGGACCCGCACGTCCTCGACCCCGCCGAGAGCGCCGCGCTCCCGCCCGGCATGGCCCGGCGCATCGCCTACGGGCAACTGCGCACCCTGCTCCCCGTACCGCGTCTCGACGGCTACACCCGCGAACGCGTGCCCACCGCGCTGGACGCGGTCGTCCTGGAGAACGACCGGCTGCGCGCCACCGTCCTGCCCGGCCTCGGCGGCCGCCTGTACGCGCTGCACCACAAGCCCACGGGCCGTGAACTGCTGCACGCCGACCCCGTCCTGCAGTACGCCGACTTCGGCCTCGCCGGCGCCTGGTTCTCCGGCGGCGTCGAATGGAACCCCGGCGCCACCGGGCACACCACGCTCAGCTGCGCCCCGCTCCACGCCGCCCGCGTCCCCGCCCCCGACGGCGGCGAGATGCTCCGCCTCTGGGAGTGGGAGCGGCTGCGCGACCTGCCGTTCCAGATCGACCTGTGGCTCCCCGAGGGCTCCGACTTCCTCTACGCGGGAGTACGCGTCCGCAATCCTCACCACCGGACCGTTCCCCTCTACTGGTGGTCCAACACCGCCGTACCCCAGACACCTGGCACCCGCGTCGTCGCACCCGCCACCCACGCCTGGCACTTCGGCGCCTCCCGCACCCTCCAGCGGGTGCCCGCCCCCGAGGCGCCCACCGCCTCCGAGCACCCCGCGGACTGGTTCTACGACCTGCCCGACGGCACCCGCCCCTGGATCGCCGCCCTCGACGCCGACGGCCGCGGCCTCGTGCAGACCTCCACCGACGCCCTCGGCGGCCGCAAGCTCTTCGTCTGGGGCCGGGGTCCCGGCGGACGCCGCTGGCAACGCTGGCTCGCCGGGGACGAGGGCGACGCCCCGGGCTACCTGGAGATCCAGGCCGGACTCGCCCCCACCCAGCTGGAACACCTCCCCCTGGCCCCGGGTGCCGCCGTGAGCTGGCTGGAGGCCTACGGCCCGCTGGAGACCGCTCCCGGCGCCGGTTCCCGCGCCGTGGCGGAACGGCTGGAGGCGGTCCTGCCGCGCGAACAGCTGCGCGCTGCCCACGAGGCGTGGCTGCCCGCCGCGGACACCGAGCCCAAGGACGTCCTCGCCACCGGCTCCGGCTGGGGTGCGCTGGAGGTCACCCGCGGCCGCTTCGACCTGCCCGGCACGCCCTTCGCCGCCGACACTATGGGCGAGCGGCAGAAGCCCTGGCTGGAACTCCTGCTCGCCGGGGTCTTCCCGCGGCTCGGCGAGGACTCCGTCCCCGGCCCCGCGCTCGTCTCCCCGGAGTGGCGGGAACTGCTGGAGACCGCGGCCACCTACGAGGGCAACGGCTGGGCTCTGGACTACCACTTGGGCCTCGCCCAGTGGCACGCAGGTGACCGCGCCCAGGCCGTGCTCAGCTGGGAACGGGCCGCCGCGGGGTCGGGTTCGTGCCTGCCGCTGCACTGCCTGGCCGTCGCCGACCAGACCGACGGCAATCCGGAGCGCGCCGCCCAGCGCCACCTCGACGCCTTCCGGGCCGTCCCCGGGGGCGACGCCTGGGAAACCGCCGCGGGGGCCCTGGCCCGCGAGGCCGTACCGGCCCTCCTGGCCGCCCGCCGCCCCGGCGACGCCGCCGCCGTGCTGGAAGCCCTGCCCGGCGCCCTCCGCGCCCGCGGGCGCTTCCGGCTGCTGCACGCCCAAGTCCTGCTCGCCGCGGGCGACGTCGCGGCCGCTCGGGCCGTCTTCGACGAGGGCTTCACCGTCGACGACCTCAGGGAGGGGGAGGAGTCGCTGCACACCACCTGGCAGGCCCTCACCGACGAACCGCTGCCCCGGGCGTACGACTTCCGGATGGCACCGGCACCCTGAAAAACCGTTCGCCCGCGACGCGCGGCACCCCGCACAGTGGTGCGATCCACGCACCACCACGAGGGGGAACCCGATGTCGACGCTGCGCGTCACGGCCGAACGGCTCACCGTCCACGACCACCCGAACGCGGACGCCCTGGAACTCGCCCAGGTCGGCCTCTACCGGGCGGTCGTGGCCAAGGGCGCCTACCGGACCGGTGACTTCGCGCTGTACATCCCCGAGCAGTCCGTGCTGCCTTCCGCGCTCATCGACGAGCTCGGCCTGACCGGACGGCTCGCCGGCCCCGCGGCCGACCGCGTCAAGGCGGTGCGGCTGCGCGGCGAGCTGTCCCAGGGCATCGTCTGCCGCCCGGCCGCGCTCGAGGGCACGGACCTGGCGCGGGCCGCCGGCGACGCCACCGACTTCGCGGAGCTGCTCGGCATCACCAAGTGGGTGCCGCCGGTCCCGGTGTCGATGAGCGGCGACGTGGAGTCCGCGCCGGACCTGCTGCCGTGGATCGACATCGAGAACGTCAAGCGCCACCCCGGAGTGTTCGGCGAGGGCGAGCCGGTCGCGATCACCGAGAAGCTCCACGGAACGGCCTGCTGCCTGACCTACCTCGCCGACTCGGGACGTGTGCTGGTCACCTCCAAGGGGCTGGGCGCCCAGCGCCTCGCCCTGAAGGAGGCCGACGGCAACCTCTACTGGCGCGCCGTCCGCGGACACGGCCTGCCCGACGTCGCCGCGGCCCTCGCCGGCCGGCTCGGCGCCACCCGCGTGGCGATCTTCGGCGAGGTCTACGGCGCCGGTGTCCAGGACCTCGGCTACGGCGCCGACGCGGGCCGCGGCACGCCCGGCTACGCGGCCTTCGACGTCGCCGCCGAGATCGACGGGGCGGTCCGCTGGCTCGACCCCGCCGAGGTCCTCCCGGCCGGGAGCGTGCCGTTGGTGCCCACGCTCTACCAGGGCCCCTACGACCTCGACGTCGTCCTGGAGCTCGCGCGGGGCGCCGAGACCGTCTCCGGCCGCGCCCTGCACCTGCGCGAGGGCGTCGTGGTCCGGGCGGCCCCCGACCGGCACAGCCCCGAGCTCGGCGGACGCGCCGTCCTCAAGGCGGTCAGCGACGCCTACCTCACCCGCAAGGGCGGCACCGAGTACGAGTGACACCCGCGGAGCACGCATGACCGTTCCCCCGCTGGGTACGCGCAGCCCCCGAGCCACCCCGTACGCAAGCAACGGAAAGGGAACGGCCATGACCGATTTCACCACTCCGAACGGTGCGCAGCCCCCGGCACAGCGTGCCCTGCACGAGATCGCCACCGGCGGTGACAACGCGGCCGCGCTCAGCACCCTGGCCGCCAGCGACATCCTGCTGCCGGTGCCGGGGGCGCCGGAGGAGTCCGCGGGGGACGGGGCGGAGCAGGAGACGATCAGCCTGCCGGTCTTCGAGCAGGAGGACGGGACGAAGCTGGTCCCGGTCTTCACCTCGGAGGTGCGCCTGGCACACGCCCTGCCGAACGCGCGGGGGTACCGCATCCTGCCCCTCGCGGCGCTGAGCAGCGGCTGGCCGTCCGACGAGCTCACGCTCGCGATAGACGCGGGATCGCCGGACACCCTCACCATCAAGGGCGAGGGCGTCCGTGCGCTGGCAGGCCTGTCGGGCTGACCGACGGCCGTCCGCCCACCCGCGCGTGCCACGCGGGCCGCGCCCCCGGGGAGCGCGGCCCGCGTCGTGCTGCCTGGGTCAGAGCGGCCGGTAGACGGTCAGGGCCTCGTTGGCCTTGTCGATGACCAGGTCGCGCGGTGCGGGCGCCACCTCGCCGTCGAAGGCCAGGCGGACGCCGGGGTCCACGCCGCCGATCCGCAGCCGCCGCAGCAGGGCCGTGGTGGAGCCGGTGAGGGCGGCCGCGAGCAGACGGGTGCGGGCGTAGGGGCTGCCGGGGACGATGCGGACGTCGAGCTGCCCGTCGGACAGGGCACGGCGGCGCAGCGGCGCCGGGCCAATGCTGCGGTAGGCGCCGTTGCCGGCGAAGAGCATCCACACCGAGTGCCGACGTCCGTTGATCTCCAGGTCGATCGGGGCGGAGGTGCGCAGCACGTGCAGCGCGGCCAGCACCCCCGCGGGCCAGCTGCCCACGCGCCGCGACCAGCGTTCGCGGTAGCGGACCAGGTCGGGGTAGACGCCGATGCTGAAGGTGTTGAGGAAGACCGTGGACCGCGCGGACCCGTCCTCCTCGCCCGCGGCGTCGCCGGTCGGGGAGACCCGCGCGACGTCGACGGCGATCGCGGTGCCCTCCCGGGCCGCCCGTGCGGCGTCCTCGATGCTCTCGATCGACAGGTCGAGCGCGAAGTGGTTGTACGTGCCGCCGGGGGAGACGAGCAACGGCACACCGTGCCGCAGCGCGACCGACGCGGCGAGGCTGACGCTGCCGTCCCCGCCGTGGATGCCGAGCGCGCCGCCGGCCTCCGCGGCCTGCTGGGCGGCCTTCTCCAGCATCTCGGCGAGGTCGTCGTCCTCGGAGCACTCCTCGACCACGGCCTCGGGCAGCGCGCCGCGCAGCCGCTCGGCCGGCGGGCCGAGCAGCGGCGGAGGGCCGGAGACCTCGTTGACCACCGCGTACAGCCCACGGCCGTCGGGCAGGGCCGGGGCGTCGGCCCGGGGGGTGGGGGGCACCGCCAGCTGCCGCCCGGTGGGGACCAGGCCGCGCACGGCCAGGGCCGCGCCCGCGCCGAGGGCCATCCCGGCGGCGACGTCGCTGGGGTAGTGCACACCGGTGTAGATCCGGGAGAACGCCACCGACCAGGCGACCGGCAGCACCACGGCGCCCCAGCGGGGAGATTCCAGGGCGACGCCGGCGGCGAACGCGGCGGCCGACGCGGCGTGGCCGGACGGGAAGGACGTGGTGCCGGGCTGTCGCGACAGCCGGCGCATCACCGGCACGGCGTCGAGGACCGGGCGGTTGCGGCGCACCGCGCCCTTGCCGACGGTGTTGACCACCGCCGACGCCACCGCCAGCGACGCGGCGCCGCGCAGGGCGGCGCGCCGGCCGGTGCGGCCGCCGACGGCCGCGATGCCGGCCGCGACCCCGAACCACAGCAGCCCGTGGTTGGCGGCCTTGCTGAGCCGCGGCAGCACCGGCTCGGCGGCGGGCCACGAACGGGTCGCCACGTTCAGGAATAGCTCCTTGTCCCATGCGCTCAGGATCCGGCGCACAACGGCTACCTCCACGATCGATCGATTCCCGGACGGTGCGGTCGGTGCGGGCGCGCGGCGCGCGGGGCCGGTGGACCGGCCCCGCGGCCCGCGTCGCGGTCGTGCGGCCCGTCAGGCCTCCGGGCGCATGCCCAGCGTCCGTACGACTTCCTGGACGTTGGCGTACCGCCGGTTGTCGCCGGGGAGTCCGTCCACCAGGTCGGTCAGGGGGTCCGGCGCGTGCCGGTCGCGCAGGGCCCGCAGCAGGTCGCCGCGCCGGGCGGGGAACGGCTCCCGGGTCAGATGCCTGCCGAGCTCGAACCGCACCGCCGTGCCCTCGGGGGCACCCGCCCAGGCCGGCCCGGTGCCGACCTCGGGGTCGTCGTCGGCGGCGGGTTCGGGGTCGTGCCACTCCTCGACCCGGGTGGAGTGCCCGGAGCGCAGCAGCTCGCGCAGCTCGTGCTTCATCTCGTCGTCACGGTGGACGCTCAGACGGTCGCTTCCTCGTTGCACGGTGGCTCCTTTCCTCAGGGGTCAGGTCTCTCCATCGTCTACCCGGACCAGGGGTCCGATGCCTGTTGAATGCCCACAGAAGCGGATGAATCCCCGCACCGGGGGTACCAAACGGGCGAGGTGACAGGAGGCGAAAGGAAGGTGCGCGACCCATGAGCCGCTACCCCGGCGGGGTCGACCCCGCAGACCTGGACGAACGACAACTGGTGCAGGAACTGGAGTCGGTCCACCGGACCCGCCACGAGACGCTGCTCTACGGCTCCGGGGCGGCCCTCGACGCCCACAACTCGCGGATGGCGGCCCTGGAGGGCGAGTACCTGCGCCGTCATCCCCATCGGATGGTCTCCGCCGGCCGTACGCGGGCCGGGGCGAGGGCCCGGACCCTGCGCATGCCGGTCCAGGCGCAGCAATAGCGGACCGGGCGAGGAGACCTCGCGGATCCGGGGCGCGCGGCCCCCCGACGGCCGCCGCACGTCTCGCCGCCGTACGCCTCTCCTGCCGCTCGCGGTCGCGTCCACTACCACCGGTACCAGCGCGAGCCGCCGGAACCGCTCCGTGCCACGAATCCGAGCAGCCACAGCACCAGGACGACCAGAGCGGCCCACCACAGGACGTCGACCGCGAAAGCCGCGCCGAACAGGACGAGGGCCAGTAGCAGGACGACGAGCAGCGGGACCATGGGAACACCTCCTGGATTCCGGTTGCCCTGGATTCCCGGTGGCACGCAGCGGGATTCGCGCGCCCCGGCGGCGGGAGCGCGGAGCGCGTGCGAGGGTGGCGGCGGGGGCCGGGCCGTGCGCCCGGTCGCCGGATCCCGCCGGTCACCGATCCCACCGGAGGTACGGATGCAGCGGACCTCACCGCCGGCCCCTGCCGGGCGCCTCGCGCGGGCCGGTCTGCGCCCCGACCCGGGGTTGCCGGTGCCGCCGTACTGGGCGGAGCGGCTGTCCGCGGGCATGCCGGGCGGTGCCGTGCCGGGGCCGCCCGGGGGCGGTGAGGCGGTGCTCGCGGCCGCCGCGGGTCACTGGGAGCGCCGTGGGCTCGCCACGACCGCGGCCGACACCGTCGCCGCGCCGGGCGCGGAGCCCCTGCTGCTGGCGCTGCTCGCCGCGGTGGACGGCGACGTCGTGCTCGCCAGGCCCGCCGCCGCCTGGCAGGCGCCGCTGGTGCGGACCCTGGGCCGGCGCGCCACGACCGTGCAGACCCCCGCGGTGGGCGGCGGCGCACCCGACCCCTTCGCCCTGCTGGAAACGGTACGCCGGGCCCGCGCGGAGGGCGGCGACCCGCGCGTGCTGCTCATGTCGGCCGCCGACGACCCCAGTGGGACGGTGACGCCCCCGGAACTGCTGCACGAGGTGTGCGAGGCGGCCGAGCAGTGCGGGCTGCTGCTGGTCTCCGACGAGACGTACGCCGACACGGTGCACCATCCGCACGAGACCGTGCTGCTCACCCCCGCCGAGATGCTGCCCGGCCGGACGATCGTCGTCGTGGACCTGTGCGCCGCCCTGGCCCCGCCGTCCTGGCCCGTGGCGATCGCCCGCTTCCCGGCCACCGCCGAGGGCGCGCGCCTGCGCGCCGCCGTGGCGGACCGCTGCGCCGGGCTGCGCGCGGTGCTTGCGGAACCGGTGGCCGCCACGGCCGCCCACGCGCTCGCCGAGGGCACGGACGTCCGGGCCCATCTCGCCGCCGCCACCCGCCTGCACGCCGCCCTCGGCGCCGCCTCGTACGTGGCGGTCACCCGTGCGGGCGCCTTGTGCCGCCCACCCGAAGCGGGCTTCCACCTCTACGCCGACCTCGGCCCCCTGCGGCACGCCCTGGCAGCCGCCGGCGTCACGGACGCGCCGACCCTGGAGGCCGCCCTGTCCGCCCGCCTCGGCCGCCCCGTCCCCGGCGGCCACCGCTTCGGCGACGACCCGTCCGCCCTCCACGTCCGCATCGACACCGGCCCCCTCCACGGCACCGACGACCGCCAGCGCCACGCCGCCCTCACCTCCGCGTCCCCCCTCGAACTCCCCCACGTCGCCGCGGCGTTGTCCGACCTCGAATCCGCGATCACCGGCCTGGCCAGGGGCGCCGCCTGAGCCTCGCTGGTGACGGTGACGGCTCGCCCGCCTCCCGGAGGACGCCGCGCGCGACTTCGCCGAGCGGGCCGCCCACCGCGGTCGTGCTCGTGCTCGTCGCCCAGATCGCCCACGGCCTGGTGACCAACCCCTTCTACCAGTGGGACCGCTTCGCGTACTGGTTCGTCCGGCCGTTGATCCTGGACGGGCTGCTCATCACCCTGGAGGTGGCCGCGTACAGCGCGGTGCTCGGCCTGCTCGGCGGGATCGCGCTCGCACTGGCCAGGCTCTCCGGCAGCCCCGTGCTGCGCGCCGTCAGCTGGACGTACACCTGGCTGTTCCGCTCGGTGCCGCTCATCGTCGTGCTGCTGTTCCTGTACAACTTCAGTGCGGTGCCCGCCGGCCCGGGCTTCCGCGGCGTACCGCGGCGCGACGGGTGCGCTGACGTGACGGCGTGGAGATCGCTCCGCGCCGGTGCCGCGACCGAGGTCGTCTGGCCGGGCACGAACGCGGGGCCGTCCGGGGCGAGTTCCGCGAAGCGGCTGTCCCCCTGGGGGCGCGGTGTGCGTGCGGGCGGGTTCGGCACGGAGCCGCTGCGGGCGCGGTGAGGCCGGCCCAGGGCGCGCGTGGCTGCTGCGGCAGGGGCCGTCAGCGCCGTGCGCCCGCGCGGGCCCCCGGGCGGCCGGGGTGAGGCAGGTGTGACCCGTGGGTGCCGACCCGCGGCCGTAGGGGCGCCGGCTGCGGGGCGGTGCCATCCGCCTTCCCAGGCACCGTTGCGCAACCGCGCAACCGCCGCAGGCCCGGTGCCCTGACGACGGCGCGTACCGGGGCCCGCTGCCGCGCTCTCAACGCTGGTAGGCCGCGAGCGGCGCCCTGAAGTCGGGCCTGGATGGCGGGGCTACATCCGTGGACGACGGCGGGTCCGGGGGACCCCCGGGAGGCGGTCGGTGGCCAGGGTGTCGTCGGGGGGTGGTGTGAGCGCCTTCGGTACGGAGCCGGCGTGGGCGCGCGTGGCGGCCGGGGGTGTCGTCCGACCTGATGACGAGCGGCGTTTGGGCCGGATCGTTCGGGGATCGGCGAGCATTGTGCGCCCGGCCGGCCGAAGGGGCGGCCGTGGGTCCGGAAGCACCCCCCGCCGGGAGGCGGTCAGTGGCCGGGGTGTTCGGCCGGGGTGTCGTCGGGGGTGGCGGAGGTGGCCCTGAGACCGCGCAGGCGGCGCCAGAGCTGGGGGGCGGAGGCGATGAGCAGGGTGAGCGCGACGGCGAGCAGGACGCCCTGCCACGGCTCGGGGAAGAGGGTGCCGCCGAGGATGCCGATGAGCTGGTAGGCCGCCGCCCAGGCCAGGCAGGCGGGGACGTCACCGCGCGCGAAGCGGCGGACGGGCATCTCGGCGAGCAGGCAGGCGACCATCACCGGGATGCGCCCGGCGGGTATCAGGCGGGACAGGACGAGGACGGCGACGCCGTGGTCGTCGAGCCGGCGTTGCGCGTCGGCCAGGCGTGCGGGATCGGCGCGTTGCTGGAGCTGCCGCAGCCAGCGCGAGCCGTTGCGGGAGCGTACGCCGCGGTGGCCGAGCAGGTAGAGGCCCATGTCGCCGAGGAAGGCGGCGCCCGCGGCGACGACGAAGACCAGCGCCAGGGAGAAGGGGGCGGTCTGGTGGAAGGCGACGACGGCGGCGCTGCTGACGAGCGCGCCGGTGGGCACGACCGGCACGAGCGAGCCGAGCACGACCAGCAGGAAGAGCGAGGGGTAGCCGACCACCTGGCCGGTGGACTGGGAGGAGGTCTGCTCCGCGAGCAGGGTGAGTCCGCTCACCTGGCGGCCTCCAGCAGCATGCTCTCGCCGTGCTCCAGCCGGTGCACCGCCACCGCCGGTGCCAGCTGCCCGGCGAGCCGGACGAACTCCTCGCCGGGGGCGTGGAATTCGTGAGGGCGGACGGCGTCCATGCCGATCGGCCAGTACGTCCCGTAGTGGATGGGGACGGCGGCGCGCGGGGCGAGCCGCGCCAGGGCCCGGGCGGCGCGCCCGGCGTCGAGGTGGCCGGTGCCGAGGAACGGTCCCCAGCCGCCGACGGGCAGCAGGGCGGCGTCGCAGGGGCCGACCTCGTCCGCCATCCCGTCGAACAGCCCGGTGTCCCCGGCGAAGTAGGTCCGTTCCTCGCCCACCAGCACGTAGCCCAGCGCGGGGGAGCGGCGCGGCCCGTACGGCAGGCGCCGTCCGTCGTGCGCGGCGCTCACCACGCGTACCGTCAGCGCGTCCACCTTCACCTCGTCACCGGGGGCGACCTCGGTCAGCTCCAGTCGCCGGTCCGCCGCGAGCCGCCGCAGCCGGGGTACCGCGGCGGGGGCCCCGCGCGGCACCAGTACCCGAGTACCCCGGGAGAGCCGGGCCAGCGAGCCGGTGTGCAGGTGGTCGGCGTGCAGGTGGGAGATGACGGCGACGTCCGCCAGGGCCGCGCCCGGCGGCGGGACCGCGCCGCGCCGCCTGCGCAGGTGGGCCAGGCGCGGGGCGAAGAGCGGATCGGTGAGCACGCGCACCCCCGAGTCCCGCACGGTCACCGTCGCGTGTCCCCACCAGGTGATCTCGACCGCCACTCGTGCCTCCTCGTCTCGCCCCGAGCCTATGCTCCGGCGCGCCCGCCGTGTGCCCCCGGTGCGCCGCGGGGCCCAGGGGGGACTGTGACAGTCTGGGGGTATTCGTGTTCGGGGACGCGCGGGGACGTGCGCAGACGTGAGGAGACGTGGAGAGGGTGGGCGTGCTGCGTCGGTGGCGGGCCGCCGGGGGCGCGATCGTCCGCGTGCTGGTCGTGTGGGCGGTGGTGACGGCGACGATGGCCGTGCTCGCCGGGATCCTGCCCGACTTCCGCATCCAGTCGCCCGGCGGTGACAGCCCCACCCGCATCGCGGTGACGGCGGCGGCCGCCGCCGGTGCCTTCGGTCTGCTGAGCGCGCTGGTCTGGCCGGTGCTGGTCCGGGCCGTGCTGCTGGTGCCCGCGCTGGTGCTGGGCCTGCTGGTGTTCTTCCTCAACGGCTCGCTGCTGCTGCTCGCCTTCCGCTTCACCCCCGACTGGCAGGGTGACATCGCGCCGGCCACGGCCGTGGTGATCGCCGCCGTGATGTCGGCGGCGTCGTCCGCGACGAGCACGACGCTCGCCATGCGCGACGACGCGGCGTACGGCCGGCGCCTGGCGCGCCTGGCCGGCCGGCGTCGCGGGGGCGCGGGCCACGACGCCGCCGGCGCGGACGGCCCGCGGGAGCCGGGCTTCGTCTTCGTCCAGCTGGACGGCGTCGGGCACGACGTGCTGCGCGAGGCCGTGCGCCCGGTGACGCGCAAGGGGAGGCTGCGCCCCCCGGCGATGGAGACCGTCGCCGACTGGCTCGACGGCAGCCACCGCCTGGTGCCGTGGACCACCGACTGGAGCAGCCAGACCGGCGCCAGTCAGCTGGCCATCCTGCACGGCAGCAACGAGGACGTGCCCGCCTTCCGCTGGTACGAGAAGGAGACCGGGCAGGTCATGGTCTGCAACCGGCCCTCGTGCGCGGCCGAGCTGGAGCGCCGCGCGGTCGCCCGCACCGGGCGGGCGGGGCTGCTGGCGCCGGACGGCGCGAGCCGGGGCAACCTGTTCAGCGGCGGCGCCGAGCAGCTGGCGCTCGTGATGTCGGTGTCGACCCGCCGCCGGCGCTTCTCCGCCGACCGGCTCGCGATGGCACGGCTGCGGTCCCGGGCGGTCGGCGCCCCGGAGGGCGGCGATCCCGCGGCCGTCCTCGCCCGCGTCGGCGCCACCCGCTCCCGGACCGGCTACTTCGCGTACTTCTCCGACCCGGCGAACGCCGTGCGCACCGCCGCCTCCTTCGTCGCGGAGGTCGTCCGCGAGATCACCGAGTCCACCTCGGCGCGGCTGCGTCACGAGCGTCCCCGGGTGCGGCGCGGCGGCCTCTACCCCTTCCTGCGGGCCTTCGCCACCGTTGTCGAGCGCGACGTGGCGGTGGCGGCCGTCGTCGGCGACATGCTCGCCGGGCGGGGTGCCGTCTACGCCGACCTCGTCGCGTACGACGAGGTCGCTCACCACTCGGGGCCGCGCAGCCGGGACGCGATGCGGGTGCTGCGGCGTCTGGACCGCGCCATCCGCCTGATCGCCGACGCCTCCCGGTACGCGCCGCGCCCCTACCGGATCGTGCTGCTGTCCGACCACGGCCAGAGCGAGGGCGAGACCTTCGAGTCCGCGTACGGGCTGACCCTGCGGGACCTGGTCCGCGCGGGGTGCGGGCTGCCGGTGCGCCGCCGCGTGCGGGGCACGGCCAGCGGCGCCGAGGCGCGCGCGGCGGCCCGTGCGGCACTGCACCGCCCGGAGCACGGGGGCCGCGCGGGCGAGGAGCAGGAGACGGCCGGGCCGTCCTCGGACCCGGTGGTGCTGGCCTCGGGGAACCTGGCGCTGATCTCCTTCCCCGACCTCCCGGGGCGGGCGGACCGGCAGGGCGTCGAGGCCCGCCACCCGGCCCTGCTGCGGACGCTGGCCGAGCACCCGGGAGTCGGCTTCGTGCTGGTCCTGGACCGGGAGCGCGGGCCGCTGGTGCTGGGCGGGGACGGCGGCGAGCACGAGCTGGAGACGGGCCGGGTCACCGGCCGCGACCCGCTGGCGCCGTTCGGGCCGGGCGCGGCGGCCGCGGTGCTGCGCACCGCACGCTTCCCGCACGCCGCCGACCTCATGGTCAACTCGGCGTACGACCCGGTCACCCGGACCGTGCACGCCTTCGAGGAGCAGGTGGGCTCGCACGGCGGCCTGGGCGGCGACCAGAGCCGCGCCTTCCTGCTGCACCCGTTCGACCTGGACGGTCCCGATCCGCTGGAACGCCTGGTGGGCGCCGGGGCCGTGCACGAGCTGCTGGGCGGCTGGCTCGGCCGCAAGCCCCTGGCCCAGGCGCCCCCGGTCGAGGACGGCAAGGACGAGCAACCGGTCGTCGGCTGACGCGCGCCGCGCACGGGACTGGTGTCCGGCGCGGGTCTCCTTCGGGTGGACCGCACGGCCGCCGGGGGCGCACCGGCGCAGGCCCGCCACGTACGGGTGATTGACCTACGGGCGCCGCTGCTGGACGCTTGCCCGCGATCGATCGGACGGTGTGCGCGGGCGGGGTCCGCGGGTGGGGGAGGCTGCGATGCCGTACTACGAGGACCTGAGCCCGTACGCCTACTTCACAGAAACGATTCCGCCGGACGTCTCCGCCCGCGCCGTCGGCTGGCTGGACCCCGCCCGCCCCTACCCGCAGGCGGAGCCCTCCGAGGAGTTCGCCGACCGCCTCTTCGCCCTGTGCCGCGACCACCTGTGCGCCATCACCCACGGCTGGTACGGCTGCACCCTGTGCCGCCGCAGGCTGGTCGGGGGCGGTCGCTTCAAGCCGGTGAGCGTGTCCCGCGGCGGCGAGCGGATCCTCGTGGGCCACGGCGAGGTACGGGTGGAGGGCGGCGCCGGCACCTGGCTGATCGCGCCCGACCTGGTCGTCCACTACGTCCTGGCCCACCGCTACGCCCCGCCCGAGCCCTTCGTCGAGGCCGTCCTGGCCGGCCGCGTCGTCGTCGGCTGCCGGTAGGCCCCACCGGCTCAGGGACTGATCGCGAGCACCATGTACGCCGCCAGCAGGGCCAGGTGCACCGCGCCCTGCAGCGGCGTGGCGCGTCCCGGTATCACCGTCAGGGTGCCCACGGCGACGGTGATCGCCAGCAGCACCATGTGCGTGGCGCCGAGCCCCAGCAGCAGCGGGCCGGACATCCACACCGAGGCCACCGCGACCGCCGGGATGGTCAGCCCGATGCTCGCCATCGCCGAGCCGAGCGCCAGGTTGAGGCTGGTCTGCACACGGTCGCGGGCGGCCGCGCGCACCGCGGCGATGGTCTCGGGCAGCAGCACCAGCAGGGCGATGACGACGCCGACGAAGGAGGACGGCAGGCCGGCGTACTGCACGCCCTGCTCGATCGTCGGCGACTCCACCTTGGCCAGCCCCACGACCGCGACCAGCGCCACCACCAGCAGCGCCAGGCTGAACAACGCGGCGCGGACGGTGGGCGGGACGGAGTCGTCCTCCGAGACGTCGATCACCTCGCCGCCCGGCTTCACCGGCAGGAAGTACGCGCGGTGCCGCACCGTCTGCGTCGCGACGAACAGGCCGTACAGCACCAGCGACGCCAGCGCGGCGAAGGTGAGCTGGGCGGTGGAGAAGCGCGGGCCCGGGGTGCTGGTGGTGAACGTGGGCAGCACGAGGCTGAGGGTGGCGAGCGTCGCCACCGTCGCCAGGGAGGCGCCCGTGCCCTCCGGATTGAAGACCGCCACCCGCCGGCGCAGCGCCCCCACCAGCAGGCAGAGCCCCATGATGCCGTTACACGTGATCATGACCGCGGCGAAGACGGTGTCACGGGCCAGGCCCGCGCTCTTCGGGCCGCCGTCCGCCGTCAGGGTGAGGATCAGGGCCACCTCGATGACGGTCACCGCCACCGCCAGCACGAGCGCGCCGTAGGGTTCGCCCACGCGATGCGCCACCACCTCCGCGTGGTGGACGGCGGCGAGCACCGCGACGGCCAGGAAGACCGCGACGACCACGACCACGGCCACCGGCAGCGTCCGTCCCCACGTCAGGGCCAGCAGGACCACCGAGAGCACCGGGACGAGGACCGTCCAGTGCAGGGCGGACACGGGGAAGCGAGCGGTCATGCCTCCGAGACTGACAGCTCGTCAGGGTCGGCGCGACGCGGGGAGCCCGGACGTGCCGCCGCTCATCGCCCGGCCGGGGGAAACGCCTGTTCGGCCCAGATGGTCTTGCCGGCGGAGGTCTGCCGGGTACCCCAGGCCTGGCTCAACTGCGCCACCAGCAGCAGGCCGCGGCCGCCCTCGTCGTCGGACAGGGCACGCCGCAGGTGCGGGGCGGTGCTGCTGCCGTCGGACACCTCGCAGATCAGGGTGCGGTCGCGGATGAGCCGCAGCTGGATCGGCGGCGCGCCGTACCGGATGGCGTTGGTGACCAGCTCGCTCACCACCAGCTCGGTGACGAACACCGCGTCCTCCAGGCCCCAGGCGACCAGCCGCTCCGCCACCGCCTGCCGGGCGTCCGCGACGTGCGCGGGGTCGCCGGGCAGGTCCCACACCGCGACCTGGCCGTCGTCGAGCGCCCGGGTACGGACGAGCAGCAGCGCGACGTCGTCGACCGGACGGTCCGAGGGGAGGGTCTTCAGGACGGTGTCGCAGGCCGCCTCCATCGTCGGGGCCGGGGCGGCCAGCGCGGCGCGCAGCCGCGCCAGGCCGGCGTCCAGGTCGAAGTCCCGGCTCTTGACCAGGCCGTCGGTGTAGAGCGCGAGCATGCTGCCCGCCGGCAGCTCCAGCTCGACCGCCTCGAACGGCAGCCCCCCGACGCCCAGCGGCGGGCCCGCGGACATCGGGACCATCTCGACCCTGCCGTCGGGGAGGCGCACGGCGGGCGGCGGGTGCCCGGCGCTGGCGAGGGAGCAGCGGCGCGCGATCGGGTCGTACACGGCGACCAGGCAGGTCGCGCCCAGCTCGCCGCTGGTCTCGGCGGGCGACACCTCCCGGCCGTGGCCGTCCTCGGGGTCGAGGTGCGAGACGAGGTCGTCGAGGTGGGTCAGCAGCTCGTCCGGCGCCAGGTCCACGTCCGCGAGGGTGCGCACCGCCGTCCGCAGCCGGCCCATCGTCGCCGAGGCGTGGATGCCGTGGCCCACGACGTCGCCCACGACCAGGCCCACCCGCGTGCCGGACAGCGGGATGACGTCGAACCAGTCGCCGCCGACCCCCGCCCGGGCCCCGGCCGGCAGGTAGCGCGAGGCGACCTCCACCGCGGCCTGCTCGCGCAGCCGCAGCGGCAGCAGACTGCGCTGGAGGGTCAGCGCCGTGGAGTGCTCCCGCGTGAAGCGGCGGGCGTTGTCGACGCACACCGCGGCCCGCCCGGCGAGCTCCTCGGTCAGCGTCAGGTCGTCCTCGGTGAACAACTCCGGACGCGCCCAGCGGATGAACACCGCCACCCCGAGGGTGATGCCGCGCGCCCGCAACGGCACCGCCAGCACCGAATGGATGCCGTACTCCTGGACCTTGGCGTCCCGCAGGCTGTTCTGCGCCAGCCACAGCGTGAAGTCCGGGTGCCCCAGCCGGCTGAGCACGGGCCGGCCGGTCGCCAGGGCCCGGGACGGCGGGGAGAACTCCGGGTAGACGTCGAGCTCGCCAAGGTCGACGGCCGCGTCCGGGGCGCGGCCCGACGCGGTGCGGTGGGCGACCCGGCGCAGCTCCACGCCGAGGCCGGGCGGTCCCGGCGGGGGCTCCTCGCCGTGCAGCACCGAGTCCAGCAGGTCCACGCTGGCGAAGTCGGCGAAGCGCGGCACGGCCAGTTCCGCCAGCTCGTCGGCGGTGTGCACCACGTCCAGGGTGGTGCCGAGCCGTGCGCCGGCCTCGTTCAGCAGGGCCAGCCGCCGGCGTCCCCGGAACTGCTCGGTGCTGTCGAACGCCGCGCTCGCCACGCCCCGGATCCGGCCCTGCGGGTCCCGCACCGGCCACATCTCGGTGCTCCACGCCCGGTCGCCGACGGTGGCCCCGGCGGCGGCCGGGCTCTCGTAGTGCGCCGGCCGGCCGGTCTCCGCGACCTGCCGCAGGTGGGCGTTGAACCCGCGGCGACCCTCGTCGTCCAGGAGCGCCCCGGAGAACGGCCGGCCGGTCAGGTCCGCCGCCGGGACACCGATCATGTCCGCCGCGGCGTCGTTGACCCGGTGGTAGCGCAGCCCGGTGTCGTACGTGGCCATGGCGACGGACGACTGCTGGAAGGCCCACAGCAGGAGCGCGGTGTCCGGGTCGGCGCAGGAGGCCGTCACGACACAGCCGCCGGGCCGGTCGTCGGCGCCCAGCGCGGGGGAGACCCGTACGTCGAGGTCGAGTTCCCGCCCGTCCCGCCGGTGGGCCCGCACCCGGCCGCGCCACTCCCGGTCGAGCGCGATCGCCTGCGCCTGCGCACCGAACACCTCGGCGACGGGCCGTCCCACCGCCTCCGCCGCCGCGTGTCCGAGCAGCCGTCGTGCCCCCGCGCTCCATCCCGTGACCACCCCCCGCGCGCTGACGGAGACCACGGCCGTGGCGGCCGGGTCCCCGGGGTCACTCGTGTTCATCGTCGGCGATCACACACCCGTCGCAGTCCCTACCTCCCCAGGGTGCGCGCTCCGCAGGACACCATCAAATCGGCCGGGGCCGCCCCCGCGGCCGCTGTGATGGTGTCCTGCGGCCACTGTCGGTGGCGGCGGCGATACTGCCGCCATGCGCGCGAGCCGGCTGGTCTCCCTCCTCCTGCTCCTCCAGTCGCGGGGGCGGATGACCGCCGCGGAGCTGGCGGAGGAGCTGGAGGTGTCCGTACGGACGATCTACCGCGACGTGCAGTCGCTGCACGAGGCGGGCATCCCGCTGTACGGCGACGCCGGGCACGAGGGCGGCTACCGGCTGCTCGACGGCTACCGCACCCGGCTGACGGGCCTGACCGCCGACGAGACGCAGGCGTGGTTCCTGGCCGCCCTGCCCGATCCGGCCGCGCAGCTGGGGCTCGGGGAGGCCGCGGCGGCGGCCCGGCTGAAGTTCAGCGCCGCGCTGCCGCCGGCGCTGCGGGAACGGGCGGAGCGGGTGCGGGGGCGGTTCCTGCTGGACGCGCCCGGCTGGTACAGCTCCGAGGAGCAGGTGCCGCACCTGCCCGTGGTGGCCGACGCCGTGTGGAACCGGCAGGCCGTACGGGTGCGGTACCGCCGCTGGCGCGAGCCCGCCGAGACCGACCGCAGGCTCGAACCGTACGGTCTGGTGCTCAAGGCGGGCCGCTGGTACGTGGTCGCCCACGACGGGAGCGACCCGCGCACCTACCGGGTCGACCAGATGCTCGAGGTGCGCGCCCTCGACGAGACGTTCGCGACCCCGCCCGGCTTCGACCTCGCCGCGTACTGGCGGGAGTACCTCGCCGGGTTCCACGCACGGCTCCACCGGGACACGGCCCTGATCCGGGTGTCACCGCGCGGTGCCGAGCGGCTGCCCGCGCTGCTGTCACGCCCCGTGGCCCGGGCGGTGGCCGAGGACGGCGAGCGGGAGCCGGACGGCTGGGTCTGCGCCCGCGTGCCCATCGAGTCGGTCGCGCACGCGCACGGCGAGTTCCTCAGGCTCGGCGCGGACCTCGAAGTCCTGGCGCCGGCTCCGCTGCGGGAGATGCTGGCGGAGTCGGCGCGGGCGCTGGCCGCCCTCTACGGGCCGCCGCGCTCCACACCGCCGCCCCTGCGGCCGCCACCGCGCTGAGACCGGCGACCGCCGCGAAGCCGGTCAGGAGCCCGGCGCGGGCGGTGACCGCCGAGGTCCCGAGCATCACGGCCACGGTCGCGGCGAGCCCGTACGCGTTCGCCGCCCCGAAGGCCCGCCCCACGCGGCCCTCGTCGACCGCGGCCATCAACAGCGTCCGCGAGGCGATGCGCGCCTGCCCGAAGACGAAGGCCCCGGCCGGCACGAGCAGCAGCAGCCCTGTCACCCCGAACCGGGGCTGCAGCGCGAACAGCACGGCGCAGAGCGCGAAACCGGTGAGCGCGAGCCGCAGGTCCCCCAGCCGGGCCCCCGTCCGCCGGTACGCGGCCGCCGCGAGCAGGAAGCCCGCACCGCCGAGCGCGTCCACCGCACCGACGACGGCGGCGCCCCGGTGCAGCTGGGCGATGACCAGCACCGGCATCAGGGCGTTGAAGACGGTCACCACCACGCTGCCCTGGGCGTACAGCAGGACCAGCGGGCCGAGCGGCGCCCGCGACGGGACCGGTCGCACCGCGGCCGAGGCGGCGGTGCCCGAAGTGACGGGCTTCCCCACCCCGCGGCCGGTCGCCAGGACGAGGACCGCGGAGGCCACGAAGGTCGCCGCGTTGAACACGAACAGCGGGGCAGGGCCGGCGAACTGCAGCGCGAGACCGCCCACCGCCGCCGACAGCAGCATCCCGCTCTGCAACGCCATCTCGTAGTGGGCGTTGAACTGCCGCAGCCGCCCCGCGGGCACCCGCTCCTTGATCAACGCCGCGCTCACCGGCACGAAGAGCGCGGCCGTCACGGCCAGCGCGAAGTTGCTGCCGTAGACGACCGCCCCCCGCGGCCAGCCCAGGACCGTACCCAGCGCAGGCACCAGGGCCACGGCGGCGCTGAGCAGGTCGCAGCCCGCCCACAGCGCCCGCCGGTCGAAGCGGTCGGCGACCCGGCCGAACAACGGCGACAGCACGGCCTGGGGGACGGCGACGGCGATGAAGAGCCAGCCCACGTCGAGCAGCGAGCCCTGGGCGCGCACCATCAGCAGGGCCGCGGCGATGAGCTGGATGTTGTTGCCCAGGGAGGTGATGAACACGGCGGGCAGGAGGAGACGTTGCGTTCGTCCGGTGGTGGTCACGGGGAACGATGGTCCGGCTCTCCGCTGACGTCTGCTGTCAGGGGGTGCGGCGGGGCGGCCCGGGTTAATCGGTGGACGGGCCGCCGTCGTTCCCGACAGCATTCCGCCGATGACACGAACAGACACGCCCACCGCATGGGACGAGCGCTCCGCGCTGACGACCCTCCTCGACTACGCCCGCGACACCGCCCGCGCCAAGTGCGAGGGCGTCACGCCCGAGCACGCCCGCAGCGCCCCGCTCCCGGGTTCGCCGCTGATGACGCTCAGCGGACTGGTCAACCACCTCCGCTGGGTCGAGTACTACTGGTTCGAGGTGGTGTTCCTCGGCGGCGAGGACGAGGGCCCGTGGACGGAGGAGGACCCCGACCGCGAGATGCGGATCGCCGTGGACCTCCCCCTCGCCGACCTGCTGGCGGACTACGAGGCGCACACCGCCCGCTACCGCGAGCTCGTCGCCGGGCTCGACCTGGACGCCGTCGCCAAGCGCCCCATCCGCGACGGCCGCCACCCCAACCTGCGCTGGATCCTGCTGCACCTCGTCGAGGAGACCTCCCGCCACAACGGCCACCTCGACCTCCTGCGGGAACTGGTCGACGGCACGACCGGCGTCTAGCGGTGTCAGTCCTCCGCGATACGTTCCACAGCGAACACACAAGATCGGCCACGAACGACCCAGGGGTGGGCAGCATGAATGAGACCAAGGACACGAGGGAGAAGCGGCGGATACGCGTCGCCGCCACGATCGGAGCCGCCGCCGTCGCGCTGACCGCGACGGCGGGCTGCAGCGCCGCGCGTGACACGGCGGACGCGGTGAGCAAGACGGACTCGATCGCCCGGATCCTCGCCCGCGTCAGCAGCCACACGGAGAAGACCGGTTCGGCCGAGGTCGACATGTCGACCTACCTGGGCCAGGGCAGCCCCATCACGATGAAGGGGACCTACTCCTGGGGCAAGGGCGTCGCGTACGACGTCATGATGGACACCTCGGCGGCGCAGATGCAGCCGCTGCAGGACGACCCGGAACTGCGGGCGCTGATGGTGGACGGCGCCTACTACTACAACGTCGACCCGCAGCCCGCCGGCCTGCTGAAGGGCAAGCACTGGCTGCGCGTCGACGTCTCCGCCGTCCTCGGCAAGGAGGGCGCCGCCGCGGTCGCGAAGAGCGGGGACCCGACCGCGGGGCTGCGCTACATCGAGCTGACCGAGGACGTCGAGGACCTCGGGGAGCAGACGATCCGCGGCCGCGAGGCCCGTCACTTCCGGGCGACCCTCGACAAGAGCCGACTGGGCAAGCTGGGGAAGTCCCTCTCGCCCTCCGAGGAGAAGAGCATCTTCAACTCCGCCACCGGGCCGGTGGACGAGATCACGATCGATGTCTGGGTGGACGGCAAGGACCTGCCGGTCCGCATGGTCCAGGTCATGGGCAAGGCGAAGGTGACGATCGACTTCCTCAAGTTCGGCGGAACCAAGGCCGTCACCGCGCCCCCGGCTTCCGACACGGCCGACTTCAGCTCGCAGTTCCCCTCGCAGCAGCAGGGCTGAGGAACCCGACGACCGCCGAAGTCCCCTCCCACGGCCCCGGGTCGCGCCCTCAGGCAGGTGGATCCGGGGCGGGCTGAGCGACGTAGCGCCCCTCAGGGCTGCCGCGCCGCGGCGAGCCCGGCCAGTCGCGCGGCCGCCGCGTCCCAGGCCCGGCCGTCCGCGGCCGGCTCGTACGTCCGCAGCGGCTGGGTGGCCGCGACCAGCGCCCGCATCGCCGCCAGGCCGTCGTGGCCGTCGCCGAACGCGCCGGCGGCGCGGGCCTGGACGAGGATGTTGCCCAGGGCCGTGGCCTCGGTGGGGCCGGCGACGACCGGGAGCCCGGTGGCGTCGGCGGTGAAGCGGCACAGCAGTTCGTTGCGGGAGCCGCCGCCGACCAGGTGGACGCGGTGGATCTCCCGGCCGGCGAGTTCGGCCGCCTCGCGGAGGGTGCGGCGGTGGGCGAGGGCGAGGCTCTCCAGGATGCAGCGGACGACCGCGCCGTGCGACGCCGGGGGCTTCTGGCCGGTCCCGGCGCAGAAGGCGCGGATCCGGGCGGGCATGTCACCGGGCGTCAGGAAGAGCGGGTCGTCCGGGTCGATGAGGGCGGCGAAGGGCTCCGCGGCGGCCGCCGCGGCGAGCAGTTCCTGCAGGGGCAGGCCCTCCTGCTGCTGCTCCCAGGTGCGGCGGCACTCCTCCAGCAGCCACATGCCCATGATGTTGCGCAGGTAGCGGATGGTGCCGTCGACGCCGCGCTCGTTGGTGAAGTTGGCGAGGCGCGAGGCCTCCGTGAGCACCGGGGCGTCCAGCTCCAGGCCCGCAAGCGACCATGTGCCGCACGAGATGTACGCGAAGTGCGGCCCGGTGGCCGGGACCGCGGCCACCGCCGAGGCGGTGTCGTGCGAGGCCACGGTGACGACGGCGGTGTCCGCCGGCAGCCCCGTGTACGCGGCCACGTGGGACAGGAGCGTGCCGGCGTGGGTGCCCGGGCGGCGCAGCGGCGGCAGCAGGCGCGGCCCGATGCCCAGCCGGCCGGGGAGTTCCTCCGCCCAGGTCGCGGTGCGCGCGTCGAAGAGGCCGGTGGTGGAGGCGTTGGTCTCCTCGGCGCCGATGCCGCCGGTGAGCCAGTGGGTGAGCAGGTCGGGGATCATCAGCAGCGTCCTGGCGGCCGCGAACTGCGCGCCGTCACGGGCCGCCGCCAGCTGGAAGACCGTGTTGAAGGGCAGGTGCTGCAGCCCGGTGACCGCGTACAGCTCCTGCGCGCCGATGTCGTCCCTGACCCGCTCGGCGACGTGCTCCGTGCGGCTGTCGCGGTAGTGGTGGGGGATACCCAGCAGGGCGCCGTCCGCGTCGAGCAGTCCGTAGTCCACCGCCCAGCTGTCGATGCCGACCGACGTGACGCCGTCCCCGGCCCGGGCCGCCAGGCGCAGGCCGTCCAGGCTCTCCCGGAACAGGGCGAGGACGTCCCAGTGGAGTCCGGTGGGCAGCCGTACGGGGGTGTTGGCGAAGCGGTGCACCTCGTCGAGGACGAGGTGGTCCGGGCCCACCCGGCCGAGGATGACGCGGCCGCTGGTGGCGCCGAGGTCGATGGCGGCGAATGGCACGTGGGCCCCTCGTGTTCTGGTCGTTCGGGTCGGAGCGACGGGTGCGGTCGGTGCGGCGCGGCGCGCCGCGGGGGGCGGTGGGTCGTACGGGTGCGGGGGAGCCGGTCGGCCGGCTCCCCCGCGCGGTGCGGTCGGCGTCAGCGCAGGAACGCCGCGGCCACGCCGGCGTCGACCGGGACGTGCAGACCCGTGGTGTGCGTCAGTTCCCCGCCGGTCAGGGCGAAGACCGCGTTGGCGACGTGCTCGGGGAGCACCTCGCGCTTGAGGATGGTGCGCTGGGCGTAGAACTCGCCCAGCTTCTCCTCCGGCACCCCGTACGTCGCGGCGCGCTGGGCGCCCCAGCCGGAGGAGAAGATGCCCGAGCCGCGGACGACCCCGTCGGGGTTGACGCCGTTGACGCGGATGCCGTGCTCGCCGAGCTCGGCCGCCAGCAGCCGGACCTGGTGCGCCTGGTCCGCCTTGGTGGCGGAGTAGGCGATGTTGTTGGGCCCGGCGAAGACCGCGTTCTTGGAGGCGATGTAGACGATGTCGCCGCCGAGCTTCTGCGCGATGAGCACCCGGGCCGCCTCGCGGGAGACGAGGAAGGAGCCGCGGGCCATGATGTCGTGCTGGAGGTCCCAGTCGCGGGCGGTGGTCTCCAGCAGCGGCTTGGAGATGGAGATGCCCGCGTTGTTGACCACCAGGTCCACCCCGCCGAAGGCCAGCAGGGCCTCGTCGAAGCCGGCCCGGATGGCCTCCTCGCTGGTGACGTCCACGGTGACCGCGACCGCGCGGTCCGGACCGCCCAGCTCCTCGGCGACGGCCCGGGCGTTCTCCGCGTTGAGGTCGGCGACGACCACGCAGGCGCCTTCCGCCACGAGGCGGTGCGCGATGGCCTTGCCGATGCCCGAACCTGCCCCGGTGACCAGGGCGATGCGGGTGGCCAGCGGCTTGGGCTTCGGCATCCGCTGGAGCTTGGCCTCCTCCAGCGCCCAGTACTCGATGCGGAACTTCTCCGCCTCGTCGATGGGGGCGTACGCGGAGACCGCCTCGGCGCCGCGCATCACGTTGATCGCGTTGACGTAGAACTCGCCCGCCACGCGCGCGGTCTGCTTGTCCTTGCCGTAGCTGAACATGCCGACGCCCGGGACGAGGACGATCGCCGGGTCGGCGCCGCGGATGGCGGGGGAGTCCTCGGTGGCGTGCCGGTCGTAGTACGCCTGGTAGTCGGCGCGGTAGGCGGCGTGCAGCTCCTCCAGGCGGGCCACGACGTCCTCGAGCGGCGCCGTGGGGGGCAGGTCGAGGACGAGCGGGCGGACCTTGGTGCGCAGGAAGTGGTCGGGGCAGGAGGTGCCGAGCGCGGCCAGCCGGGGGTGCTCCGCGTGCGCGAGGAAGTCCAGGACGGGCGCGGAGTCGGTGAAGTGGCCGACCTGCGGGCGGTCCTGGGAAGCGATCGCCCGCAGGACCGGGGCGAGCGCGGCGGCCCGGGCCCGGCGCCCGGCCTCCGGCAGCGGCTCCCAGCCCGGCAGCGGGGCGCCGAACGGGTCCTGCTTGCCGTGGCGTTCCAGGAACTCCTCGGCGGTGCGGATGATCCACAGGGCGTTGCGCTCGCACTCCTCGGAGGTCTCGCCCCAGGCGGTGATGCCGTGACCGCCGAGGATCACACCGACGGCCTGCGGGTTGGCCTCCTTGATGGCGGCGATGTCCAGGCCCAGCTGGAAGCCGGGGCGGCGCCACGGCACCCAGGCGACCTTGTCGCCGAAGCACTCCTGGGTGAGCTTCTCGCCGTCGGCGGCGCAGGCCAGCGCGATGCCCGAGTCGGGGTGCAGGTGGTCGACGTGCGCGGCGTCGACGAGGCCGTGCATGGCCGTGTCGATGGAGGGAGCGGCGCCGCCCTTGCCGTGCAGGCAGTAGTCGAACGCCGCGACCATCTCGTCCTCGCGCTCGGGGCCGGGGTAGACGGCGGTCAGGGCGCGCAGCCGGTCCAGGCGCAGGACGGCGAGGCCGGCCTCGGTGAGCGTGCCCAGGTCGCCGCCCGAGCCCTTGACCCACATCAGGTCCACGGCTCCGCCGGTGACGGGGTCGGTGGCGGTGGCCTTGGCGGAGGCGTTGCCGCCGGCGTAGTTGGTGTTGCGCGGGTCGGCGCCCAGGCGGTGGGCGCGCTCCAGCAGCGCGGCGACTTCCGGATGGGTGGCGGGTGCCATGGGGGTGTCCTTCGGGAGGGGAGGAACGAGGAGGGGCGGGGAGGACGGGCGTCAGGCCGGCAGGGCCTACGCGCCCCAGCCGGCCTGGGTGCCGCCGACGCGGTCGGCCACGATGTGCTCCTGCCAGCCGGAGGCGTGGTACGCGGCGACGGGGTCGGGGGCCAGGCCGCGCTCCTCGCGCACCTCACGCAGCAGAGGGCGCACGTCGGTGTTGTACGCGTCCATGAGCACGGCGTTGGCGGCGAGCACGTCACCGGAGCGCTGTGCCTCGCCCAGGGCGTCGAGGTCCACCAGGAGGGCCTTGGCGGTGGCCTCCTGGACGTTCATCACCGAGCGGATGACCGCGGGGATCTTGGCCTCGATGTTGTGGCACTGGTCGAGCATGAAGGCCACGCCGGTCGCCGCATCGAGGCCGCCGTTCCTGGCGACCTCGTGCAGGATCCGGAAGAGCTGGAAGGGGTCGGCGGCGCCGACCATCAGGTCGTCGTCGGCGTAGAAGCGGGAGTTGAAGTCGAATCCGCCGAGCTTCCCCTGGCTGAGCAGGAAGGCGACGATGAACTCGATGTTGGTGCCCGGCGCGTGGTGGCCGGTGTCGACGACGACCTGCGCCTTGGGGCCGAGCTTGAGGCAGTGCGCGTAGGCGGTGCCCCAGTCCGGGACGTCGGTGGTGTAGAACGCCGGCTCGAAGAGCTTGTACTCCAGCAGCATCCGCTGGTCGTCGCCGAGCCGCCCGTAGACCTCGGTGAGGGCCTCGGCGAGACGCTCCTGGCGGCCCACGATGTCGTCCTGACCGGGGTAGTTGGTGCCGTCGGAGAACCAGAGCTTGAGATCGGCGGAGCCGGTGGCGTCCATGATGTCGACGCACTGCAGCAGGTGGTCCGTGGCCTTGCGGCGGACCCGGGGGTCGGGGTGGCACACGCTGCCGAGCTTGTAGTCGTCGTCCTGGAAGACGTTGGAGTTGATCGCGCCCAACTCCAGCCCGCGCTCCTTGGCGTGGGCGCCGAGCGCGGTGTAGTCGTCCACCCGGTCCCAGGGGATGTGCAGGGCCACCTTGGGGGCGACGCCGGTGAACTCGTGCACCTTCGCAGCGTCGTCGAGCTTCTCGTACGGGTCACGGGGCACCCCGGCCTGGGCGAAGACCTTGAAACGGGTGCCGGAATTGCCGTAACCCCAGGACGGCGTCTCGATCCGCTGGGCTGTGAGTGCGGCCTTGACGGCTGCGATGTCAGGCATGTCCACCTCGGATGGCTCGGTGAATCGGCTCAGTGAACCGGCTTCAGTGAATCGATTCATTCGCCTGTGAAGCTATCCACGTCCACCGGTGGCCGTCAAGAGGTCTACCGGTCTCGATCCCCGTTATTGAATCGTGTCATCCGTGCCGCAAAAGCGCGTTGTTGCTGTTCGTGCGGCATTGTCAGGCCTGTTACCTGCGGGTTTCGCGAGGGTGCAGGTCAGGCGGGGGAGGCGGCGGCTCTTGACGCCTTCGCAGGGCGGGGCTAGCTTCCCGGCAACTCCGTTGAAACATTTCATAGCAGGAGGGCGCAATGACGCACCCCGAACCGGAGACCACTCCGGTGCTCGCGCTCGAGGGGGTGAGCAAGTCCTTCGGTGCCGTTCGCGCTCTGCGCGGTGTGTCGCTCCGGCTGCACGCCGGCGAGGCCCATGCCCTGGCGGGCGAGAACGGCGCCGGCAAGTCGACACTGATCAAGACCCTCGCGGGTGTGCACCGCCCGGACACCGGCACGGTGCTGCTCGACGGCCGGCCCGTGGAGTTCCACGGCCCGGGGGACGCCCGTGACGCGGGGGTCGCCGTCATCTACCAGGAGCCGACGCTCTTCCCCGACCTGTCGGTGGCCGAGAACATCTTCGTCGGCCGCCAGCCCCGCCGTTCGCTGGGCAGGGTCGACCACAAGGCCGTGCGCGAGGCCGCGGCCGATCTCTTCCGCCGCCTCGGCGTGGACCTCGACCCGGAACAGCCGGCGCGCGGACTGTCCATCGCCGACCAGCAGTTGGTGGAGATCGCCAAGGCGCTCTCCTTCGACGCCCGCGTCCTGATCATGGACGAGCCGACCGCCGCGCTCACCGGCAGCGAGGTCGCCCGCCTCTTCGGCGTCGTCAAGTCCCTGCGCGAGCAGGGCGCCGCGGTGCTCTTCATCTCCCACCGCCTCGAGGAGATCTTCGCCCTCTGCCAGCGGGTCACCACCCTGCGGGACGGCGCGTGGATCGCCAGCGAGCCCCTCGACGGGCTCACCGAGGACGACCTGGTGCGCCGCATGGTCGGCCGCGACCTGGACGAGCTCTACCCCAAGCAGGACGCCGAGATCGGCGAGGTCGCCCTCAGCGTGCGCCGGCTCACCCGCGAAGGCGTCTTCACCGACGTCTCCTTCGAGGTGCGCCGCGGCGAGATCGTGGGCCTGGCGGGCCTCGTCGGCGCCGGGCGCAGCGAGGTCGCCCGGGCGATCTTCGGTGTGGACCGCAGGGACGCCGGGGAGGTCGTCGTCGACGGCAAGCCGCTGCGCGGCGGCGCGCCGAGCCTGGCCATGGCCGCGGGGATCGCTCTGGTCCCCGAGGACCGCCGGGCCCAGGGCCTGGTGATGGACATGTCCATCGAGCGCAACATCGGCCTCACCGGCTTCGCCGCCACCACCAGGGGCGGTCTGATGAGCCGCAGCGCCGAGCGCAGCCGCGCGCTGGACTGGGCCGTCCGGCTCCAGGTCAAGTACGCCCGGCTGGCCGACGTCGTCGGCACGCTCTCGGGCGGCAACCAGCAGAAGGTCGTCCTCGCCAAGTGGCTCGCCACCGCGCCAGGGGTGCTGATCGTCGACGAGCCCACGCGCGGCATCGACGTCGGCACCAAGGCCGAGGTGCACCGGCTGCTGTCGCGGCTCGCGTCCGAGGGCGTGGCCGTACTGATGATCTCCTCCGACCTGCCGGAGATCCTCGGCATGGCGGACCGCGTCCTGGTGATGCACGAGGGACGACTGACGGCCGAGATCCCCCGGTCGGAGGCGACCGAGGAATCCGTGATGGCGGCGGCCACCGGCCGCGTGAGGAGGGCGGCGTGACCGTGACCGCCGACACCCCGCAGCAGATCGCCGCGGACGAACCGACCGCGTCCCGCCGCTTCCTGGACCGGGTGCTGAAACTGCGGGCGCTCGCCGTGCTCGCCGTGCTCGTGGTCATGCTGGCCGCGACCCAGGTCTACAACAGCGAGTTCCTGTCCCAGCAGGGAGTCAAGGACCTCCTGCTGAACGCCACCATCCTCGTGCTGGTCGCCATCGGCCAGGCCATGGTCGTCATCACCCGCAACGTCGACCTGTCGGTCGGCTCGGTGCTCGGCATCTCGGCCTTCGCAGCCGGCACCTACCTGCACGGCGGCGGCAACCCGCTGGTCGCCGTGCTCATCGCGGTGGCGCTCGGCGTGCTCTTCGGCCTGCTCAACGGCCTGCTGGTGAGCCTGGGTCAGGTCCCCGCCCTCGTGGTGACCCTGGGCACGCTCTACATCATCCGCGGCATCGACTCCATCTGGGTCGGATCCCGTCAGATCACCGCGGGCGACCTGCCGGCGAGCTTCGTCGACTTCGGTCACGACGGCCTGTCGGTGATCCCCTACCTCGCGCTCCTGACGCTCGCGGTGCTGGTCGCGGTCGGCTACTACCTGCGCAGCTACCGCGGCGGCCGCGACCTGTACGCGCTGGGCTCAAGCCCGGAGGCCGCCCGGCTGGCCGGCGTGCCGGTCCGCAAGCGGATCCTGACCGCGTACGTGGTGTGCGGGGCGCTCGCCGGACTCGCCGGCGCGCTCTACCTCGCCCGGTTCGGCAACGTCGACTCCGGCACCGGCAACGGCTACGAACTGACCGTCGTCAGCGCCGTGGTGGTCGGCGGCGTCGCCTTCACCGGCGGCTCCGGCACCGTGTACGGCGCCGCGCTCGGCGCCCTGCTGCTGACCTCGATCAACAGCGTCCTGCCCTCCATCGGCGTCAGCTCGGTGTGGGTGCTGGCCATCGACGGCGTCCTGCTCCTGCTCGCCATCGCCGTCGACCGGATCGTGGCGCTGCGGGTGGCCGGCGTCCTCCGCAAGCGGGCCGCACAGATGAGGAGTGCCCACCATGCCTGAGACCACCAAGGCCCCCGCCCCGCTCGCCCGCCTCGGCGGCGCGGTGCGCTGGGACACCGCGGTCGGCGCCCTGCTCGTCGTCCTGCTGATCTGCTCCTTCTCCTTCGTGGACAACTTCGGCAACGCCCTGAACGTGTCCTTCCTGATCGGCAACACCCTGCCGATCGCGCTCATCGCGCTGCCGATGACCATGCTCGTGGTCTCCGGCGAGATCGACCTGTCCGTCGGCTCCACCGCCGGCCTGTCCGGGGCCGTGATGGGCGCGCTGTGGAACGGCGGCATGGCGATCGAGACGATCATCCCGCTCTGCCTGCTCCTCGGCGCCCTGTGCGGCCTGGTCAACGGCCTGCTCGTGACCCGGCTCGGCCTGCCCTCGCTCGCCGTCACCATCGGCACGCTGGCCGCCTACCGCGGCATCGCGCAGATCGTGCTCGGCGCCGACTCCGTCACCGACTTCCCGCAGCAGTACCTCGACTTCGGCGCCGGCCGGATCGACGGCACCTTCATCCCGTACGCGGCGATCCCCTTCGCCGTGCTGCTGCTGGTCGCCGTCCTCGTGCTCCACGCGACCCCCTTCGGACGTTCCCTGTTCGCCGTCGGCGCCTCGGAGGAGGCGGCCCGGTTCGCGGGTGTGCGCGTGCGGCGGCTGAAGCTGGCGATGTTCGTGACGACCGGTCTGGTCTCCTCCCTCACCGGGATCTTCTGGGCCCTGCACTACGCCAGCGCGCGCTACGACAACGCGACCGGTCTGGAGCTGTCCGTCATCGCCGGGGTCCTGCTCGGCGGCATCGACTTCGACGGCGGGAAGGGCACCCTGGGCGGCGCGATCGCCGGGGTGTTCCTGCTCGGCGCCGGCCAGAACGTCATGAGCCTGCTCAACGTCTCGGCCCAGTCCCAGATCGTCGTCACCGGCGTGCTGCTGGTGATCTCCGTCCTCGCCCCGAGGATCGGCCGTCAGGTCTCGCAGGCCAGGGCGCGCAGGAGGTCGGGCGACGAGGCCCCGGCTGCGCTCGCCGCCTCGTGAACCCCCACCTCCCCCCGCACCTGTCACACGGCACCACCAGCACCACCACCCGCACCCCGTCCCGTCCTCACTCCGGCACCCGCTCCGGAGGCGAAAGGATCACCATGTCCAGCAGAACCCTCACCCGTCGTGCCACCGTCGTCGTCGCCGTGACCGCGGCCGTCGCGCTCGGCGCCACGGCCTGCGGCGGCACCACCAAGAACTCCTCCAAGGACAGCGGCGGCGGAGCCAAGGCGACCGCGTCGGCCGACCCCAACGCGGCGACCAAGAAGGGCCTGACCGTCGCCTTCCTGCCCAAGCAGGTCAACAACCCGTACTTCACCATCGCCGACGGCGGCGGCAAGCAGGCCCTGGACGCGCTGGGTTCGACCTACAAGGAGGTCGGCACCAGCAACGGCACCGACACCGCCGGCCAGGTCAGCTACGTCAACACCCTGACGCAGCAGCAGGTCGACGCGATCGCCGTCTCCGCGCAGGACCCGGGCGCGCTGTGCACCTCGCTGAACCAGGCCCGCAAGAACGGCATCAAGGTCGTCACCTACGACTCGGACACCAAGCCGGAGTGCCGCGACCTGTTCGTGTCGCAGGCCAGCTCCGAGGACCTGGGCCGCACCGAGGTGCAGCTGCTGGCCGAGCAGATCGGCTACAAGGGCGAGATCGCGATCCTCTCGGCGGCGCAGACCGCCACGAACCAGAACACCTGGATCGACTTCATGAAGGACGAGCTCAAGGACCCCAAGTACAAGGACGTCAAGCTGGTCAAGGTCGCCTACGGCAACGACGACGCCCAGCAGTCCTTCCAGCAGACCCAGGGCCTGCTCCAGCAGTACCCCAACCTGAAGGGCATCATCTCCCCGACCACGGTGGGCATCAAGGCGGCCGCCCAGTACCTGGCGGGCTCCAAGTACAAGGGCAAGGTCAAGCTGACCGGCCTCGGCACGCCCAACGACATGCGCGCCTACGTCAAGAACGGCACCGTCGAGGCCTTCGAGCTGTGGGACCCGGCCAAGCTCGGCTCGCTCGCCTCGTACGCCGCGGTCGCCCTGTCCTCCGGCCAGATCTCCGGTGCGGAGGGCCAGACCTTCAAGGCCGGTGACCTGGGCAGCTACACCATCGGCAAGGACGGCGTGGTGGTGCTCGGCAAGCCGACCGTGTTCACCAAGGACAACATCGACCAGTTCAAGTTCTGAGAGCCGGGGCGTGGCGGAGAAGGGCCGCACGGTGGGGATCAAGGACGTCGCCCGTGAGGCGGGGGTGTCCGTGGGCACGGTCTCCAACGTGATCAACCGGCCGGACGCGGTCCCCGAGGCCACCCGGGTCCGTGTGCAGCGCGCCATCGCCCGGCTGGGGTACGTACGCAGCGAGTCCGCCCGGCAGTTGCGGGCGGGCCGCAGCAGGATCATGGCCCTGCTCGTGCTCGACATGGGCAACCCGTTCTTCGTCGACGTCGCACGCGGCGCGGAACGGGCGGCCCGGGCGGCGGGGCTCGGCGTGATGGTCTGCAACAGCGCGGAGAACCCGCAGGAGGAGGCCGCGTACCTGTCGCTCTTCGCGGAGCAGCGGGTACGCGGGGTGCTGGTGACGCCGGCCGACGCCGACGGCGGCAACCTCGCCGCGTTCCGGCGCCACCGCATCCCCTTCGTCCTCGTCGACCGGGTGGCGGCGGGCACCGCCGAGTGCTCGGTGTCGGTGGACGACGTGGCCGGCGGCCGGATGGCCGTCGGCCACCTGGCGGCGGCCGGGCACCGGAGGATCGCGTACGTCTCCGGCCCCGGGCACCTTCACCAGGTCCGCGACCGGCGCGAGGGCGCGCTCGCCGCCCTGGCGGAGGCCGGGCTGCCGCCGGAGACCCTGCGCGAACTGCCCACCGAACGGCTGGACGTCGCCGCCGGACGGGACGCCGGTCACCGCCTGCTCGGCCTCCCGGAGCGGCCGACCGCCGTGTTCTGTGCCAACGACCTGCTCGCCCTCGGGGTGCTGCAGGCGCTGTACGCGGCGGGGGTGGACGTCCCCGGCGAGATGGCCATCGTCGGCTACGACGACATCGAGTTCGCGGCCGCGGCGGCCGTGCCGCTCACCTCCGTGCGGCAGCCCGCCACGAACATGGGCGCGCTGGCCGCCGGGATGCTGCTGGAGGAGACCGGGCCGCAGGCCCGGGAGCACCAGCATCGCCGGGTCGTGCTCCAGCCGGAGCTGGTAGTCCGGGACTCCAGCCTGATCAGGCGCTGAGCCGGCCCGGCCGGGGCTCCGGTCGCGGTGCGGCTCGTGCGGTGCTGGTTTCGGCTGCCCGGCCGCTGATCCGCGCGTACGTGCGTACGGGGACGGGATCGGTCCCTGGCCCGGGAGCACCGGTGCCGGTGCGGGTCTCCGCGTGGCCGGGGCCACCGGCCTGATCAGGTGCTGGGTCAGCCCGGGCGGTCCGGGGCTCCGGTCGCGGTGCGGCTCGTGCGGTGCTGGTTTCGGCTGCCCGGCCGCTGATCCGCGCGTACGTGCGTACGGGGACGGGATCGGTCCCTGGCCCGGGAGCACCGGTGCCGGTGCGGGTCTCCGCGTCGCCGGGGCCACCGGCCCGATCAGGCGCTGGGCCAACCCGGCCGGTCCGGGCGTCCGGCCGCGGTGCGGCCCATGGTCAGCGCGAGCTTGCGCAGCCGGCGCCAGTCCGTGCGCACGCCCGTGGCCGGCACCCCCGGGCGGCCGCGGGGCACCCGGACCCGCAGCGCGCCGGGGCGGATGCGGCAGCGCACGGGCGTGGGCAGCACGAGCGCCTCGCCGTCCACGCCCGCGTCGATCTCGTCGGCGTCGGCCGTGGTCACCACCTCCCGCGCCGTCGCCACGGTGAGCCCGGAGGCGACCCGCGGGCCCATCAGCAGCCCCGCGGCCTGGGCCGCGTTGTCGACCTTGACGCCGAGCAACCCCAGCAGACCGGTGTCGAGACGGTCCCGGCGGCCGAGCCCGGCCGGGTCGTCGGTCCGGTACGGGTTGTTGCTCACCAGCACGGCCTGCGGCTCGTCGACGACGGTCTCCCCGGCCGTGGCCGTCAGCCGGGGCCCGGCGCGGTGGGTGAGCAGGTCGGGCAGCAGCTCCAGGATGGTGCCGACCTTGTCGTCCCGGTACGCGGGACTCTGCACGACGGCCGCGTAGGCGCCGAACGACACGTTGTTGACGAAGGGCCGGTCGCCCACGTAGCCGAGGTCGACCCGCAGCTCCACGCCGTCCCTGAGCGCGTCCAGGCAGGCCGCGGGGTCGGCGCGGTCCAGACCCAGGTCCATGGCGAAGTGGTTGCGGGTGCCCGCGCAGATCACCAGGAACGGCAGTCCCCGTTCGACGGCCACCCCGGCCACCAGCGCCTGCGTGCCGTCCCCGCCGGCCACCCCGAGCAGGTCGGCGCCCTCGTCGGCCGCCTGCCGGGCCAGCTCGGCGACGTCCTGCGGGTGGTCGGGGTCGAGCAGCACGACCCGGGCGCCGAGCGCCTCCGCCTTCTCCTTCAGCCCGAAGGCGCCGACCTTGCCGCCGCCGGAGCGCGGGTTCATGATCAGGAACGGTCGCCGCGGCCGGGCCGCGATCCGCTCCCGCAGCCGTGCCTCATGGGCCCGGGTGGCGCGCACCGCGTTGCGCCCGGCGCCGACGGCCAGCGCCCACAGCGCCAGCGAGGTGACCACGACCCAGAGCAGATTGGCCCGGTCGTAGAAGGCGAGGACGGCCAGCGGGGTCACCACGGTCAGCAGTACGGCCAGCGCCCGCACCACACCGCGGCGGGTCAGCACCCACCACGCCCCCGCCGCCGTCACCGCGGTGCCGCCCAGCGCGGCGCCCACCAGCGCGATGCTGCGCAGCCCCGCGACCACCAGCGGCAATGCCACGGCCGCCCCCGCCGCGGCCAGGGCCAAGCGGGCGAGCCAGCGTTGCGCGACGTGCCTGCGCGAGAGGTGCTCCATGCTCCGACAGTGCCACCGCACGGCCCCGCCCCGCCATCCCGGCCGTTCCCCCCGGGTGTCGATCCGGCCCCGTCCCGGGGTGCTACGGTCCCCGGGCATCCGGCGGCGGACCTCACGTACCGTCACCGTTCCCCTCCCGAAGGAGTCCGGGCACGTGACCGAAGGTGACGCCGCCGCTTGGGACTTCACCCGTAGCGACGGCTTCTGGAAGCCCACGCGTACACCGCCGGCGGACGAGAACCTGCTGTGGGCGGTGGAGACGCTGGCGATCTCGTTCGGCAAGCGGGCCCACAGCGTCCGGCTGTTCCTGGAGGCGGTGGAGCGGGTGGTGTCCGGGGACTCTCCCGGCTCGTCGGTGAACACCACGACGGCGTTCGTGCGCGGACCCGACGACGGCGCCTTCGAGCTCTGCGACAAGTACGGCCAGTTCGAGAACACCGTGGTGTCCGCCCGGGAGCTGACCTCGATGCTCTCCGCGCTGGCGGCGCGGATCGAGGCCGGCTGACCTGCGGCCCGGGGCCGGCGCCGCGGTATCAGCTCGTGCAGCGCAGCACCCCCGCCGCTTGCTTGGCCGTGAGCACCCGCCGCACGCTGTTCGCGACCAGCGTCCGCACCTTCGGCTCGTGGCGCATGGCGTAGCGGATGCCCTCGGCCATCGTGGGGATGCCCTTGGGGGAGACGGTGAGGGTGAGGTCGCCGCCGGCGCGGAGGAACGACAGGGCGCGCTGGCCGAGGGCGACGGACTGGGCGGAGGCGGCCTTGCCGAGGTCGTCGGAGATGATGACGCCCTTGAAGCCCAGGTCGCGGCGGAGGGTCTGATCGACGATCAGCGAGGAGAAGACGGCCTTGTGCTTGGGGTCGATGCGCTTGTACGTCGCCAGCGACACCATCACCAGCCCCGCGCCCGCGGAGATGCCCGCGCGGAAGGGCGCGATGTTGCTGCCGGTGCGGGTCAGCGTCGTGTCCGTCACCGAGGCGGTCGTGTCCGTGTTGCCCTTGACGCTGCCGAGGCCCGGGAAGTGCTTGGGCGTGGTCAGCACCCCGGCCGTCTTCGAACCCTGGACGTACGCCGTGACGTGCGGGGACACCACGCCGGACGTCGCGCCGAACTGGCGGCCGTAGCGGCCGATGGGGGCGTTCGCGGTGCCGATCGAGGTGGGGACGATGTCGGCGACGGGGGCCAGGTTGACGTTGACGCCCGCCTTCTTCAGCTCCTTCGCCCAGCCCTCCGCGCGCGAGCGCAGCGTGGCGGTGGACCAGGTGCCCTGCGTCTTCCCGCTGGGGATGGTGGAGAAGCCGGTGCCCTTGAGGACCTGCACCTGGCCGCCCTCCTGGTCCGTGGAGACCAGCAGGCCGACCCGCTGCCCGGCCACCGTCTGCCCGAGCGACTTCTGCAGCCCGTCCACCAGGGTCCGGGTCTTCGTCACGCCCGCCGTGCTGCGGCCCGCGAGGAACACCGACCCGACGGCGTACGACCGCATCGCGTCCTGGTCCGCCTTCGGCGGCGAGGGCAACTGGGCCGCCCCCATGAAGAGCTGACCGACACGCTGCGTGTCGTTCATCGCGGCCAGGACCCGGTCGACACAGGACCCCTTCGGGGTGGCGGTGGCGGCCGCACGCCCCGTGGCGACCATGGACTCCGGGGCGGACGGCGCCCCCTCGCAGGCGGCCAGGGCCAGCGTGGTGGCCAGCAGGGCGAGGGACACGCGTCGGGGCGTGAGGGCGTACGAGGTCACACGTGCAGCGAATATCCTGATTGTCCGTTGTGTCAATCGGAGCGGAACGCCGGGGGAGGGGTCATGACGAGCCGTTACGTCGCCGTGGTGGGGCCCGCGGAGGCCGGGGAGCCGGAGCGCGAGGTCGCCCGCAGGGTCGGCGAACTCCTTGCCCGGCGCGGCGCCGTCGTCGTCTGCGGCGGCCTCGGCGGGGTGATGGGCGCCGCGTCCGAGGGAGCCCGCGCGTACGGCGGGACCACCGTCGGACTCCTCCCGGGCCGGGACCGCCGGGCGGGTGACCCGTCCCTCTCCGTGGCGATCGCCACCGGCCTCGGCGAGCTCCGCAACGGCCTGGTCGTCGCCGCCGCCGACGCCGTGGTGGCGGTCGGCGGCAGCTGGGGCACCCTGAGCGAGGTGGCGCTCGCCCTGCGGACCGGCAAGCCCGTCGTCGTGGTCGGCGGCTGGGACGTGCAGGGGCCCCCGGCCGGGGAGACGTTCCTGCGGGCGGCCTGCGCGGAGGAGGCCGTCGAGGCGGTGGAGGCCGCGCTGGCGGAGACCTCCTCCGGGGGCTGAGCGACGGGGGAGGCACCGCGGGTCGGACCGCGATGGTCTTCAGGTCGGTGCAGTGGGCCGGCCCTGCCGCGCCGAGCTCACGGCCGCGGCGCCGTCGACGTGGAAGGTGGCCGTGCGGAACTGCCGGGCGACCTCAAGGCCGTGCTCCCGGTTCGCCGTCAGCACCTCGCCGGCCAGCCGGTACGGGGGAGTCGTTGGCGATGCGGACGGTCTCGTCCTCGTCGTCGCAGGGGATGACGACCGGCACCGGACCGAAGGTCTCCGCACGTCGGTCCGCAACGCGTCGTCGACGTCGCGTCGGCGAAGACGGCAGGACGCACGTGGTACCCGCCCTCCGGGCCCCCGGGGGTCCCGGGGCCGCCCGTCACGAGCCGGGCGCGGCCGGGGGAGTGCCGAAGGCCGTCCGCATCGTTCGCGAGGGCCTCGGCGGGCCGTAGGGGGGCGCGCGTTGCCGTTGTCGGGGCCGCGTTCCTGGCCCGCGGCGCGGCGGCCTGGGCCACCTCCCCCGGGCAGACGGGCCCGGGCGGCGAGCCGCGCCCTGCCGGGCGCCTGGCGTAGGCAGCCGCACGAGGGACCTCGGGTCGCCGGATCGCCCACGGCCGTCCGGTCCGCGCCCGCGCGCGGCTTCGCCGTCACGCGCCGCTGGACCGGCAGGGCCCGCCCTTTGGGGGTGGTTCGTACCGTCACCGGGTGGTTCGCCGTGCCCTGGCGGGGGTCGTCGCAGGTTGCCCGAACCGCGCCGTGTCGCCGTTGGGACATGTCCCAGCTGTGACAGCTGATACCCGGTGACACCTCCCCGGCATCGGCAGATTCTGTCGGACAGCGCGTGACCCGGAGCTGTACGAAAGGTGTTTGGCTGATGGCATGGTTCCGCCTCACGGCGGCGATATCGACAGTGCTGGTGGTGACGCTCGGAGGCACGACGACCGCCTCCGCAGGGACCACCCCGGACGGCCCGGCGCGATCCGCCGACCGTGACGGGACGTCCTCCACCACCGTCCGGCTGGTGAGCGGTGACCGGGTGACGGTGACGTCGCTGCCCGGTGGGCGGAGGACCGCCTCGGTCCAGCCCGGACCTGGCCGCGAACACATCCCCTTCCGCACGCTGGAAGCCGACGACAAGTCGCTGACCGTCATGCCGTTCGACGCCGAGGCACTGGTGTCCGCGGGCACCCTTGACCGCCGGCTGTTCAACGTGACGGCACTGATCGCCGCCGGATACGACGAGGCGCACACCTCGACGCTCCCGCTGATCGTCTCCTCGCGGCCCGAGCCGTCACGGGACGGGGCCCGCGTGGCGCCGCAGGCGGCGAAGACCGCCGGGGCGACCGCCGACCGGCTGGTGGCGCTCCGCGCGGACAAGACGTCCGCGCGCACCCTGGAGAGCATCGACGCCCGCTCCTTCCGGGTCGCCGACGACGAACTCGGCGCCTTCTGGAAGACGCTGAACCCCGGTGGTGGGACCTCGGACGCCGCCCGGGCCGCGGTGACCCCGCGGGTCTCGCTGGACGGCAAGGTGAAGGCGGTCCTGGACCGCAGCACCGCGCAGATCAACGCGCCCGCCGCGTGGAAGGCCGGGTACGAGGGCCAGGGTGTGAAGGTCGCGGTGCTGGACACCGGTGTCGACGCGAACCACCCCGATCTCGCGGGGCGGATCGCGGAGGCCAGGAACTTCTCCGACAGCGCGAACACCGACGACCACTTCGGGCACGGCACGCACGTCGCCTCGACCGTCGGCGGCACCGGTGCGGCATCGGCGGGGACCCGGCGGGGCGTGGCGCCCAAGGCCGACCTGCTGGTCGGCAAGGTGCTCGGCGACGACGGCTCGGGCTCGGAGTCGCAGGTCATCGACGGTATGGAGTGGGCGGCGGGCGAGCACGCCAAGGTCGTCAACATGAGCCTCGGTGCGGACATCCAGACCGATGGCACCGACCCGATGAGCCAGGCCGTCAACACCCTGACCGCGTCGACGGACACGCTGTTCGTCATCGCCGCGGGCAACGCCGGCCCTGGGCCGTCCACCGTCGGCTCGCCGGGCGCTGCCGACGCCGCGCTGACCGTGGGCGCCGTCGACCGGGACGACTCCCTCGCCTCCTTCTCCAGCCGCGGCCCGCGCTTCGGCGACGGCGCCGTCAAGCCCGACGTGACCGCCCCGGGCGTGGGCATCGTGGCCGCCCGTGCCGCGGGCACCACCATGGGCGACCCGATCGACGCGAACTACGTCGCCGCCTCGGGCACGTCGATGGCGACTCCGCACGTCGCGGGCGCCGCGGCCCTGCTGGCGCAGCAGCACCCGGGCTGGGGCGCGCAGCAGATCAAGGACGCGCTGATCAGCACTTCGCGCACGGTGCCCGGCACCAAGGTGACCGAGCAGGGCGGCGGCCGGATCGACCTGGCCACCGCCACCGGCCCGATCACCGCGACCGGCACGGTCGCGCTGCCCCCGGTCCAGAACGGCGGGACGGCAGGACGGCAGCAGGCGGCCACCGTGCGCTACACCAACACCGGTGACAAGACGGTCGACCTGAAGCTGGCCGTCAAGCTGTCCACCGGAACCGGGCGCGCGCTGCCCGACGGGGTCGTCACCCTCGGCTCCGGCACCGTGAGCCTCGCACCCGGTGCCACCGCCGACGTCCCGCTGAGCACCGACGCGGCCCACGCCGCGCGCGGGAAGTACTACGGCTACGTCACCGCCGCGGCGGCCGACGGCACGGTTGTCGCCCACACCACCGTCAGCCTCAACGTGCACGCCCCCAAGCACAAGTTGACCGTGGTCGCCCGCGACCGCGACGGCAAGGTCATCGAGGGCGCGGCGCCGACGATCTGGGGCGCCGACGGGTTCGTGCAGTACAGCGGCGTCGAGCCCGCCGTCGCCGAGGTCGAGGAGGGCACCTACCAGCTCAGCTTCGGGACGCTGGACAGGGCCGCCGACGGCCAGGAGCTCCGCGAGGTGGTCAACCCGGAGGTGAAGGTCACCAAGGACACCACGGTGACGCTCGACGCCTCCAAGGTCACCGAGGTGAAGATCCGCACGCCCCGGCCCGCCGAGCAGCGCGGCATCCTCAGCTACCAGACGTACCGGAAGATCGACGGCAACGGCCTGATCCAGGGCGTGATGTTCTTCGACATCGCCAAGCGGATCTACGTCAGCCCCACCGCGCGCGTCACCGACGGCGACTTCGAGTTCGCCTCGCGCTGGCAGCTGGTCGCCCCGCAACTGCGGGCGAAGGTCTCCGGCACGTCGCCGGCCTTCACCCCGTACTACGTGCCCGCGTCCCCGGCCTTCGACGACAAGGGCGCCAAGCTGACCGCCGTCGACGCCGGCACCGGCACCGCGGCCGAGCTGAAGAAGGCCGGCGTGCGCGGCAAGCTGGCCGTGGTCCGCTGGGACTTCTCCGACGACCGGCAGCTCGCCAAGGCGGCCAAGGAGGCCGGGGCCAAGGCGCTGATGCTGGTCGTGGAGGAGGGCTTCTACCCCTGGACCCGGTGGAGCCCGACCGGTGACCGGATGGCCCTGCCCACCATGCGCGCCGGCACGGCGGAGGGCACCGCGCTCCTCAAGCGCATCAAGAAGCGCACCACCACGGTGGAGTTCTCCGGCACGGTGCGCAGCCCGTACCTGTACGACGTGATGCAGGTGTCCAAGGGCTTCGTTCCGAAGAACCTGGTGCACACCGTCTCCGAGCGCGAGAGCGCCGTGGTCCGTAGCACCTACACCCGTACCGGCGCCTCGCAGTGGGCGAGTGAGCAGCGCTTCGGGTGGCGTCCGTACCAGGACACCGCCTGGAACCAGTACAGCCGTGAGGTGCCGACGGGCCTGGAGCGTGTGGAGTACGTGACCGGCGGGGACACCCTGTGGCGCCACACCGTGCACCACAACGTCGTCTTCGGCACGGACACCCCGCTCGGGGCAGGCATGCGGAACGTGCCGCGCACCTACCGGCCCGGTCAGAAGGCCACGGAGCGCTGGTTCGGGGCCGTGGTCCGTCCGTCGATTCCGCGCGGCGCGGCCTGGCCGTCGGTGCGCAACGGCAACACCCTGTCCGTCTTCGTTCCGGAGTTCAACGACTCCGGCACCGGCCACTATTCGTTCTACGAGCTCAACGGCTTCGGTGGCGGCATCGGAACCGGCGCGGCCCGCGTCGGCGACGGAGCCCCGGCGGACGACACCGCCACCGCGGTGCTCTACCGCGACGGGAAGCAGATCGCCGCGTCCGACCAGGGCGCGTGGGGCGACTTCGAGGTGCCGGCGGGCGACGCGAAGTACCGGCTGGACCTGGCGACCACCCGGGTGTCGGACGACTGGCGCTTCGGCGCCGGCACCCGCACCTCGTGGACCTTCCGCTCCGGTTCCGCCGCCGACACGACGCTGCTGCCCCTGCTGCAGGTCGACTACGCGGTGCCGGTCGACGCCCGCAACGCGGTGGGCCCCGCCCGCCGGTACCAGCTGGGCCTGGACGTGCGGATGCAGGACGGCATGGCCGCGCCGCGCGGGGTGACCCTGCGGGTCGAGACGTCCTACGACGACGGGCGGACCTGGACCCGGGCCGGCACGGCCCGCAAGGGTGGCGGCTACACCGCCACCGTGGAGCGTCCGTCGCGGGTGCGCGGCGACGCCTACGTGACGCTGCGCGTGACCGCGACCGACGCGGCCGGCAACAGCGTCCGGCAGACGGTGGACCGCGCGTACCTGCACAGCGGCGCACGGGCCTCCGGAGGACGGTGACGGTGGGGCGTCACCGTTGACACAGCGGCGGGTGCAGGGGAGTGTGGGCCCCGGCACCCGCCGCGCCATTGGCACGAAACATTTCCCGGGTATAGTCCGGCCTTTAACGAAATGTACGGCTTGTGCCCACCCTGTGCGCATGTCGTGCGGACCCGTTCGGACCCGGAGGAACGCGGCATGCTCGAGGCGGCTGGCCTCACCGCGGTCGAGGAGACCGTCTACCGGCTTCTGGTCACCACCGCGACCGCCTCGGCGGACGACGTCGCGGTACAGACGGGCCTCCCGCCCGGGCAGACGGAGGGCGTCCTCGCCTCCCTCGCCACCAAGGGGCTCGCCAGCCCCACCGACAACCGCCCCCGGCACTACGCCGCCACCCCGCCCGACGTGGCCCTGCTGCCGCGTCTGCAACGCCAGGCCGACGCCCTCGACAAGGCCCGCACCGCGGTCACCGACCTGCTGGACAGCTACCGCAGCACGGCGCGCCGCCAGGACGCCGGCCAGCTCATCGAGGTCATCACCGGCAGCCAGGCGCTGCGCCAGCACCTGCGGCAGATGCAGGAGAACGCGCGCCACGAGATGCTCTGGTTCTGCAAGGCGCAGTACGTCGCCATGCCCTCGGGGAGCAACCGCGCCGAGTACGACGCCCTCGCCCGCGGCGTGCGGTACCGCGTCCTGTACGAGCGGGCGTTCTTCGACGACGACGGGGCCATTGACAACGTTGTTGAGGGCGTCCAGGCCGGGGAGATAGCCCGCTCCGTGCCTCATCTGCCGCTGCGGCTCGCGGTCGCCGACCGCACCATCGCCATCTGCCCCCTGGTCCCCGGCGGCCCGCACGGCAGCCCGAACGAGCCGACCGCGGCGCTGCTGCGCGACAGCAGCCTCCTCGAGGCGCTGACCGCGCTGTTCGAACGCTACTGGGAGGACGCGGTACCGCTGCACGTCAGCGCGTCCGGCGCGATGAGCGGCGCCGACGACACCGACGGCTCCGACCCGCTGAGCGAGACCGACCGCCGGCTGCTGTCGCTGCTCGTCGCGGGCGTCGCGGACAAGGCCATCGCCAGCCAGATGGGCCTGAGCCGGCGCACCGTCCAGCGCCACATCCAGCACATGATGACGCTGGCAGGCGCCGCGACCCGCATGCAGCTCGCATGGCAGGCGGCCCGCCGCGGCTGGCTCTGACCAGGGGTGCGGGAGGGGCCGCGGGCGTAGGGTGAGAAGTGGCGCGAGTGCCCAAGGCCCCGGAGCGTTGGTGCCATGTCCCGACGTCACACCGCTCCCTCCAGCAGCAGCGCCGAGGAGCTGTTGAACACACTCGGACAGCTCACCGGCCGCATCCTGGAGCGGATCAAGATGCAGCAGGCTCGGGTGGAGCTGGCGGCCGCCCTCCAGCGGCACACCCTCCGCGCCGCGCTCCCGGCCGTCCCGGGGCTTCGCGTGGCGGGCCGGTACGCCCCCGCGCGTGACGGGCTCGACATCGGCGGCGACTGGTACGACGTGTTCCCCATGCCGGGCGGCAGCGTCGGCTGCGCGATCGGCGACGTGCAGGGCCACGACGTCGAGGCCGCCGCCTACATGGGCCAGGTGCGCACCTGCCTGCGCGCCGTCGCCGTCGCGACCACGGAGCCGGCGGAGGTGCTCGCCCGCACCAACGACCTGCTGATCTCCATGGGCTCCGGGCTCTTCGTGACGTGCACCTTCCTCCGCTTCGACCCCGCGACCTGCGAACTGGTCGACTCCCGCGCCGGGCACGTCCCGGCGGTGTGGGCCACCGACGACGGCCACTGCGAGGTCGTGCTCGACGAGGGCGGCCTGCCGCTGGGCATCCTCGACGGCGAGAAGTACCCGTCGACCCGCCGCGTCCTGGCCGGCACCGGTGCCTTCGTGCTGGTCACCGACGGCGTGGTGGAGGGACCCGGCCATCCCCTCGACGAGGGGATGGCCCGTGTGGCGGACCTGGCCGCCGCCGGCTGCACCGCCGACCCCGACGAACTGGCCGCCCGGGTGATCGCCGTGGCCGACCTCACCGGGCACAGCGACGACGCCGCCGTACTCGTCCTCGGACACGGCGGCCCCTGCGGGACGGCACCGCGATGACCGCCGACGGCCACGGCGAGGGGCTCCGGCGGCACCGGGCCACGGCCCTGTGGATCCTGGTGATGGTCGCCGCCTACTACGGCGGGGCCCGCATCGGCCTGGATCAGCAACTGGTGCGCGGCCAGGTCACCCCGATGTGGCCACCGACCGGGATCGCCCTGGTCGGCCTGCTGCTCGGCGGGATCCGGCTGTGGCCGGGCGTCGCGATCGGCGCGTTCGCCGTGAACATCGCGATCGGGCCGTCGTTCCTGCCCGTGCTGGGGATCGTGGCCGGCAACACCCTCGCTCCGGTGTGCGCCTGCCTGCTGCTGCGCAGGGTCGGGTTCCGCGTCGAACTCGACCGGCTGCAGGACGCGCTCGCCCTGGTGTTCCTCGGCGCGCTCGGGGGGATGCTGATCAGCGCGACGATCGGCAGCGGCGTGCTGGTGGCCTCCGGTGCCGTGCCGGTGGGCGCCTTCTGGTCCACCTGGTCGGTCTGGTGGACCGGCGACGCGATGGGCGTGCTGGTGATCGCTCCGCTGCTGCTCGTCCTGCGCACCGTCCGGGCGCCGCGCGGGGTCCCGCCGTACCGCTGGGCGGAGGCGGCGGCGCTCGTGGCGGGCACCGCGCTCGTCACGTTCGTCGCCACGCACAGCACGCCTGGGCTGCTCTTCCTCGTCTCCCCGCTGCTGATCTGGGCCGCGTTCCGCTTTCAGCTGGCCGGCGCCGCGCCCTGCGTCCTGATCACCTCGCTCATCGCGATCGAGGCCGCGGCGGACGGGTCCGGCCCGTTCGCCGGACTCGACCTGTTCGCCAAGATGGTGACCCTCCAGGCCTTCAACGGGTCCGCCGCGCTGACCGCCCTGCTGCTGTCGGCGACCGTCACCGAACGGGAGCACACCCGCCGCGAGATCGAGCAGGTCTGCCGCAGGCTCGGCGAGGCCCTGTCCCGGCTCGCGCCCGACGAGAAGATCGAGCACTGGGCGGCCGTGCCGCCCGGCGAGCGCGGCCACGAGTAGCGGAGCCGTTCCGCGCGTCCTCCCGCCGGGGTGGCGCTACTTTGAGAGGGGGCCCCACGAGGGCCGCCACAGCGGACGGAGGTGCCGGTGGGGACTGACGGCGGCAAGGACGCCGAGGGCCTGCCACGGCTGCAGCTGGACGACTTGCTGGACGAGCTGCAATCGCGCATCGACGCGGTGCGGGGGACGCGGGACCGGGTGCACAGCCTGCTGGAGGCGGTGCTGTCGGTCGGCCGGGAGCTGGACCTGCCACAGGTGCTGCGGCGCATCGTGGAGGCCGCCGTCCTGCTGGTGGACGCCGAGTACGGGGCGCTGGGCGTGATCGGCGACGACGCGCGGCTGGCCCAGTTCCTGACGGTGGGCGTCAGCGACGAGCAGATCAAGGCGATCGGGCCGCTGCCCTCGGGCCACGGCATCCTGGGCGAGTTGATCCGCCACCCGGTGCCACTGCGCCTGGAGGAGATCGCGCAGCACCCGGCCTCCCACGGCTTCCCGGCGAACCACCCGCCGATGCACTCCTTCCTGGGGGTGCCGATCCGGATCCGCGACGAGGTGTTCGGCAACCTGTACCTGACGGAGAAGCGGGGCGGCAAGGAGTTCGACGGCGAGGACGAGACGGTGCTGTCCACCCTGGCGGTGGCGGCCGGGGTGGCGATCGACAACGCCCGGCTGTACGAGGAGGCCAGGTCGCGGCAGCGGTGGCTGGAGGCGAACGCGGAGATCACCGGCGGTCTGCTGTCGGGCATCGACGAGGACGCGGTGCTGGAGCTCATCGTGGAGCACGCCCGGAGCATCCTCGGCGCGGACCTCGGCGTGCTGGCGCTGCCCGCCGGGACCGGCGACGGCATCACGATGGCGATCGCCACCGGCATCGACGCCGACACCCACCAGGGGCTGACGCTGCCCCGCGAGGGATCGTTCACCGGGGCGGCCATGGCCGCGAACGAGCCGCTGACCAGCGTCGACATCCAGCGCGATCCCCGGGTGGTGGCGGGTCCGCCGCGGTTCGGCGGCCTGGGCCCCGCGGTGGCCGTGCCGATGGCGACCCCGCAGGGGGTGCGCGGTGCGCTGCTGCTGGCCCGCGCCGAGGGGGAGGCGCCCTTCACGGAGGCGGAGACCGCGCTGCTGCTGGGCTTCGCCGGCTCGGCGGCCCTGGCGATGGAGCTGGCCGAGCGCCGCCGGGCGGCCGAGCAGCTGGTCCTCCTGGAGGACCACGACCGGATCGCCCGCGACCTGCACGACCTGGCGATCCAGCGGCTGTTCGCGACCGGGATGACGCTGCAGAGCGCGATGCGGTTCGTGGACCACCCGCAGGCGAGCGAGCGGCTGCTGCGGGCGGTGGACGACCTGGACGAGACGATCAAGATCATCCGCTCCACGATCTTCGGTCTGCGCAGCCACGAGACCGGCCCCGGCCGCCAGGGGCTGCGGGTGCGGACGGCGAAGGCGGTGGAGGAGGCGGTGCCCGGCCTGGGCTTCACCCCGTCCCTGCGCATGGAGGGGCTGATCGACACCGACGTGCCCGCCGCGGTCGCCGAGCACGTGGTGGCGGTGCTGGCCGAGGCCCTGTCGAACGTGGCCCGCCACGCCAGGGCCGGTGCCGCGGAGGTCTCCCTGGTCGTCGGCTCGGGCACGCTGACCTTGACGGTCAGCGACGACGGCGTCGGCGTCCCCGAGGACGGGCGCCGCAGCGGACTGGCCAACCTCGAGCGGCGCGCGAAGGAGCTGGGCGGCACGATGACGCTCGAGACACCTGACCGCGGCGGCACCCGCCTGGTGTGGCGGGTGCCGTCGGACGGTGGCCGTACGCGCTGATCAGCCCCGCTCCGCGGCCTCGTGGGCCGGCACCCGCGACGCACCGGCCCCGGACGCCGCGGCGCCGAACCGGATGAGCATCTGCACCAGGCCCGGACCGCAGTCCGTGGTCCGCATCGCCGCCCGCAGGTCAGGCCACTCCATCGCCTCGTGCAGCAGCGTCGCGTGGACGGTGTGCGCCGTCGCCAGGAGTACCACGTGCTCCATCGCCTGCCCCGCCCGCAGCCAGTCCGCGCACCAGTCGTGGGGCGTGCACAGCGCCGCGACCAGGGGCCGCCGTTCGGGATCGACGGCGGCCGCTCCGGCCCCCGCGTCCTCGTGGACCCGGCCCCCGGAACCCACGGCGCGGCCCGTGCCCGTCGTGCCGCGCTGCTCCGCCTCCGCGGTCAGCCGCAGCAGCCGCAGGGCCTCCTCGGCGCGCGGCAGGGTCAGCGACGCGCCCTCCGCGTGCGCGGCGTCGATCAGCTCCAGCACCACCGCCCCGGTCGGGCAGTGCGCGAAGTACGGCGTACGGCAGCTGTGCCGGCGCCAGATTGCGTCGTACAGGTCCCGGTACGGGCGGTCGCCGACGCGGAGCGGGCCGATCGGGCGCACGGCGGCGAGCAGGTCGGCGTCGCCGGGTACGGGCAGCAGCTGCACGGCAGGCTCCCAGCCGAAGTGGGCCAGGGCGACGCGCAGGTTGAACACCGCGGCGCCGACGGACACGTGCAGGGCGCGCGCCGCCGCCTCGGACTCCGGCACCCCCGGCTCGGGGACCGCGCGGACCTGGAACGTGCCGGTCTCCGGATCGAGGCGGTACCGCCAGGGCCGGCTCCCGCGGAACGAAGGGGCCGCCACAGCGGCGGAGATCAGCTTCTCCAGGGTCGCCCCGTTGAGTGTGGTGGGATTCATGGCGCGCTCCTCCGGATGATGCGTCTCCCACCTTGCACGTCGCGACCCCCCCACGGGGAGGGCCGACCGGCCCTACCGCCTGGGCCCGCCGGGGCATCCTCGTGGGCCCCCGCGGCCCGCGCCGACCGCACAGCCGACCGCACACGGGCGCGCCACCGCCGCGAGGCGAACGGCGGCACCCGCGCGATGGGGGCCCCAGCTCACGGGCGCGCGGAGTCCCGGCGTCTCAGGGGGCGGAACCCTGTGGGCCGCGCGACGGCTGGTGCTGGGTGGCGGGCACGGGCCGCGGCGGTCACGTCTGTTCCGCCTCGGTGCGTGCCGACGCCGCGGGGCGGCGGCCCCGGGCGCTGCGCAGCAGGACCAGTGCTTGCCGGTGGTGCCCACTCGGCGCGGGGAAACGGTGGTGCCCAGGCTGAGCGGTCGCTGCTCACGGGCGCGCGGAGTCCCGGCGTCTTAGGGGGGGCGGAACCCTGTGGGCCGCCGGACGGCTGGTGCTGGGTGGCGGGCACGGCCCGCGGCGGTCACGTCTGCTCCGCCTCGGTGCGTGCCGACGCCGCGGGGCGGCGGCCACGGGCGCTGCCCAGCAGGACGGGTGCTTGCCGGTGGTGCCCACTTGGCGCGGGGAGACGGTGGTGCCCAGGCTGAGCGGTCGCCGCTCACGGGCGCGCGGAGTCCCGGCGTCTCAGGGGGCGGAACCCTGTGGGCCGCCGGACGGCTGGTGCTGGGTGGCGAGCACGGCGGCCTGGATGCGGCGCTCGACGCCGAGCTTGCCCAGCATCCGGGAGATGTGGTTCTTGACCGTCTTCTCGGACAGGAACAGCCGCCGGCCGATCTGCCGGTTCGTCAGTCCCTCGCCGATCAGCTCCAGGATCTCCCGCTCGCGCGGGGTCAGCCCGGCCAGTGCCTCGTCCTGCTGCTCCTGCGGCTGCTCCTGCTCGCGCAGGCTGTTCATCAGGCGGGCGGTGGTCGCGGGGTCGAGCATCGACTGGCCCGACGCCACCGTGCGGACGGCGGAGACCAGGTCGGAGCCCTTGATCTGCTTCAGCACGTAGCCGGCGGCACCGGCCATGATCGCGTCCAGCAGGGCGTCGTCGTCGTCGAAGGACGTCAGCATCAGGCAGGCCAGCCCGGGCATGCGCGAGCGCAGCTCCCGGCAGACGTTGATGCCGTCGCCGTCCGGGAGGCGCACGTCGAGGATCGCCACGTCCGGCCGCAGTGCCGGGGCGCGCGCCAGGGCGTGGTCGACCGTGCCGGCCTCCCCGGCGACCTCGATGTCCGGCTCGGCGTCGAGCAGATCGTGCAAGCCGCGCCGTACCACCTCGTGGTCGTCGACCAGGAACACCCTGATCGGATCCTGCTCCGTGAACTCCCGTGCCTCACTCATTCCGGCCCCCAGGGCGTCTCTTCCCGAACCCGCGGCCTTGCGGCGCCCGGCCCGCGCACCCGCCGCGCCGGCGTTCCTCCGTCCACAGGGATCAAGAAGACACGCCCGCGCGCTCCGCCGCCATCGCTGCCGCCCGATCCCGCGGTCACTCCCGGATCATCCCCCGGGCGGCCCCGCGGCGACAGGGCCGAACGGACCATGCGCCCGTCAGTGCACCGTGCTGCCGCTGCCCTGCGGACCGTACAGGTCCAGGAGCCGGGTGCGAGACCCCTGCAGCCGGTGCGCGACGATCTGCGCGACCCGGCGCGCGACCGCGCGCCCGAACACCGCGTCGGCCTCGCACAGCGCCCGTATGACCGTGGCGTCGAACTCGTCGGCCCGTACCGGGCTCTGGGCCCGCGCGCCGAGGTGCCAGGAGTAGGGCGGGAAGAGCCACGACCAGCCGAGCAGGTCACCCGGGCCGAGGGTCTCGACCACGGCGGGCTGCCGGCCGGGCACGTGCAGGTCGAGGGCGACCGAGCCGGTACGGATGATCCAGAAGCGGTCGGCCCGGTGCCCCTCCTCGAAGATCCGGGCCCGGGCCGGGAAGGACACGTCGCGCGCGAGTTCCAGCAGTCGCCCGCGGGTCTCCGGGGGCAGTGCGTCGAGCAGGCCCGTCGTGGTGGTGGTCATCGCCGTCCTCCCTCTCGTCCGGTACGACGTCACCTCCAGGGTCCTCCGCCACCCGGGAGTGCGAGGAGGGGCCGACCGGCCCCAACACGGGGTCGTCGGGGAGGATGGGCCCATGCCGTCCGCCGTCTCCAAGCCCGCCCCGCCGCCCGCGAGGTCCGCCGCGAAGCGCGGTTGGCGCGGACTGCTGCCGGGCCTGGCCACCCTCGTCGGCTACCGCAGGGCATGGCTGCGCGGCGACCTGCTCGCCGGCGTCACGGTGGCGGCGTACCTGGTGCCGCAGGTCATGGCGTACGCCGAACTGGCCGGGCTGCCGCCGGTCGCCGGGCTGTGGGCCGCCCTCGCCCCGCTCGCGCTGTATGCCCTGCTGGGGTCGTCCCGGCAGCTGTCGGTCGGCCCGGAGTCCACCACCGCGCTGATGACGGCGACCGCCGTCGCGCCCCTGGCCGCGGGGGACCCCGGCCGCTACGCCGTGCTCGCCGCTGCGCTCGCCGTGGTGGTCGGCCTGCTGGCCGTGGTGGCGTGGGCGGTACGGGCGGGCTTCGTCGCCGACCTGCTGTCGCGCCCGGTGCTCGTCGGCTACCTCGCCGGGGTGGCCTGCATCATGATCATCGACCAGCTGCCCAAGCTGACCGGGGTGCCGGTCACGGGAGAGGAGTTCTTCCCCCAGCTGGTCTCCTTCGTGACGCACCTGCCGCAGGCGCACGCGGGGACGGTGGCCTTCGCCGCGTCCGCGCTGGCCTTCCTCTTCCTCGCCCAGCGGTACGTCCCCCGCGCGCCCGGTCCGCTGCTCGCCGTGGTCGCCGGCACGGTCGTGGTCGCCGTCTTCGGGCTGGAGGCGCACGGCATCGCGGTCATCGGCGAGGTCCCCTCCGGACTGCCCCGGCCGGCCCTCCCCACCCCCGGCGACCTGGCCCACCTGCTGCTGCCCGCGGTGGGCGTGCTGCTGGTGGGCTACACCGACTTCGTGCTCACCGCACGGGCCTTCGCCGACCAGGACGCCGACCGCCTCGACAGCAACCAGGAGTTGCTCGCCCTGGGCGCCGCCAACCTCGGGTCGGGCGTCCTGCACGGCTTCCCGGTCAGCAGCAGCGCCAGCCGCACCGCGCTCGGCGTCTCCGCCGGCAGCCGGACCCAGCTGTACTCCCTGGTGACGCTGGTGGCGGTGGTCTGCGTCCTGCTGTTCCTCAACCCGGCGCTGTCCGCGATGCCCTCCACCGTCCTCGGCGCCATCGTGGTCTTCGCCGCCTGCCGGCTGATCGACCTCGCCGGTTTCCGCCGTCTGGCGTCGTTCCGCCGCCGCGAACTGGCGCTGGCCCTCGCGTGCCTGGTGGGCGTGCTCGCCCTGGACATCCTGTACGGCGTCATGGTCGCCGTCGCCCTGTCGGTGGCGGAGATGCTGGTGCGGGTGGCCCGCCCGCACGACGCCGTCGAGGGACTGGTGCCGGGCCTGGCCGGCATGCACGACGTGGACGACTACCCCCAGGCCCGCACGATCCCCGGTCTGCTCGTCTACCGCTACGACTCGCCGCTCTTCTTCGCCAACGCCGAGGACTTCCGCCGCCGGGCCCTGGCCTCCGTCGACCGGCAGCACGACCCGGTGCGGTGGTTCGTCCTGAACACCGAGGCCAACGTCGAGGTCGACATCACCGCCCTGGACGCCCTGGACGCCCTGCGCCGCGAACTCGCCGCCCGCGGCATCGTCCTCGCGCTCGCCCGCGTCAAGAAGGACCTGCTGGACGACCTGGACGCGTACGGTCTGACCGGGTCGGTGGGCCGGGAGCGCATCTTCCCCACCCTGCCGACGGCGGTCGAGGCCTACCGCGCCTGGGCGGAAGGCGGCGCCGACGGGGGCGGGAACGGGACCGCCGGGAGCGGGGACGGGGCGCACTGACGGGAGCGGGCCACACGGCGCCGCCGTGAGGAGCACCCTGTGGGAAGGCCGCCACGGCACCGCGCCGCGGCCGCCGCCGAGGGGGACGCTCATGACCAGGCGGAAGCGGCAGGAAGCCCCGGGAAACCCGGACGTCCTCGCGCCGGAAGAGGTGTCGGAGTCCGAACGGCTGCTGTTCGGCGGGCCGTTGCGGTACGACATGGGCTGGAACAAGCACGACGGCTCCTTCCTGGAACTGGGACTGCGGGCGATGCTCCGACGGCTCCCGCAGCTCGTCGCGACCACCGTGCGCCTGGCCCACCGGGCCGATCCGCGGGCCCTGCGCGTCGTGGCGCTGGCCGAGGCGGGCCGCGGCGTCGCCCAGGCAGTGGGCCTCGTCGCCGTCAACTGGGTGCTCGCCCGGCTGCTCGTGCCCGGCGGGACCGCCGAGCGGCTCACGGGCGCCGCCCCGGCGCTGGTGCTCGTGGCCGCGGCCGCACTGACCGGGGCGGTGCTGCGCTCGGCCTCCACGGCCGGCACCGGCAAGCTGGAGCCGACCGTGGAACGGGCGGCCACCGAGATGTACCTGGAGCGCGTCGCCCGCGTGGAGCTCGCGGCCGTGGAGGACGACGAGTTCCACAAGCTGCTCGACTCGGCGTCCTGGGGTGCCGCGTCGGCCCGGCGGATGATCAACTTCTGCTCGTCGGTGGTCAACGCGCTGATCTCGCTGGTCGCGGCGGCCGGCGTGCTCACCGTCCTGCACCCCGGGCTGCTCCCGCTGCTGGCGGTGATGACCCTGCCCAGCGCCTGGAGCGCGCTCACCATCGCCCGCCGCCGGTACATCTCCTTCCACAACTGGGTGCAGCACGCCCGCGCCGGGCAGCTGCTGGGACGCCTGCTGATCGAGACGCAGGCGGCGCCCGAGGTCCGCGTCCACGACCTCGGGCCGTTCCTGCTGGGGCACTTCAGGGCGATGGCCGAGAACGGCGAGCGGGAGCAGACCCGGCTCGCGCGGCTCGCGGCGCGCACCGGACTGGTCGCCTCGGCGTGGACCGGGGTGGCGACGGCGGCCACGTACGGCGCCCTGGGCGCGCTGCTGTGGAGCGGGGCGATGGGGCTGTCCGTGGCCGGCACGGCGGTGATCGCCATCCGCACCGGGTCCTCCGCCCTGGACCGGCTGGTCGTCCAACTCGGCTACCTGCACGAGGAGGCGCTGTTCGTCGCCGAGCTGGAGCGGCTGTGCGCCGAGGCGGACCGCCGGGTGATCCCGCGCGGCGGGCTCGACCTGCCGGAGCGGGTCGAGGCCGTCCGCTTCGAGAAGGTCACCTTCAGCTACCCGGTCACCGCCGCCGCGGCGCCCGGCACCCCGCTCGTGCGGCCGCCGGCCCTGTGCGAGGTCGACGTCACCATCCCCATCGGCCAGGTCGTCGCCCTCGTCGGACGCAACGGCAGCGGCAAGACCACCCTGGCCAAGCTGCTGTGCGGGCTGTACACGCCGGACTCCGGACGGATCCGCTGGGACGGCGTCGACGCGGCCGACGCCGACCGGCGGCAGATCACCGACCGGATCGCGCTGGTCTCGCAGGACGCCTACCGCTGGCCGTTCACCGCGCGGGTCAACGTCGGGATCGGCCGCCCCGACGCCCTCCTGACGGACGAGCGCCTGGACGCCGCCGCCCGCTACTCCGGCGCCGACGAGGTCGTCGCGGGCCTGCCCCGCGGCTGGGACACGCTGCTGGGCCGCGGGTACAAAGGCGGTCACGAGATATCCGGCGGCCAGTGGCAGCGGCTCCAGCTCAGCCGGGCCCAGTACCGCGACGCCCGGATCCTCATCGTCGACGAGCCGACCAGCGCCCTGGACGCCCAGGCCGAGCAGCGGGTCTTCGACCTCATCCGGGAGCTCGCCGCCGACGGGCAGACCGTCGTCCTGATCACGCACCGCCTGCACAGCGTCCGCCACGCCGACGTGATCTACGTCCTGGACGGGGGACGCGTCGTCGAGCACGGCGCCTTCGCCGACCTGATGCGGCCGGGCGCGGGCACGGGCGACTTCCGCGAGATGTACCTGCTGCAGTCCCGGCAGTACCAGCACCCCGAGCACAACTGACCTACGGGACCGGCCCGTCGGGGGCCCGGCCGGTGGCGCGTTGCGGGGCCAGGGCGACTACCAGGTGTACGGGGACACCGGCGGCTCGCAGAGTTCGAAGACGAGCTCGCCCGCATCGGCGCGCTCCGTCCGGGCCACCCGCACGCGGGCGCCGCTGCGCACCTGCATCGGCAGGGCGCCGACGATCCGGCCCCGTACCGAGAACCCCTCGGAGAGGTCGACGAGGGAGGCGTCCCGCATCGAGCGGACGATCACCCCCGTGCCGTCGCTGCGTACCTCGTCGAGCTCCGTGGAGGCGCAGGTGGGGCAGAGGAGGCGCTGGAAGGCGGTGTTGCCGCACCAACGGCAGCGCTGGACCAGCAGCCCGCCGTCAACCGATTCGTCGTGCGCGTCGAGAGTCCGGTCATTCATGGCGCACACGATATGGCACTGAGTGCACTTTGAAAAGGCACTCAGTGCCTTAAGTGGGGGAGTCCTCCTCCGTCAGGCCCGCCTCGATCTCCCGGACGACCCGCCACATGGGCGTCCGCCGCTTGGTGATCACGATCACCACGTCGTCCTCCGCCTCCGGGGTGCCCTGCCGGGGGGCGCCGTCCCCGTTCCAGGCGGCGCGGACGAACTCCATCGCGTGGTCCACGGCCGCGCCGGCGTCGCCCTCCGCACCGGAACGCAGCCATGTGCGCAGGCCGTTGTTGTGGGCGGCGACCACGGCCGCCGCGATCACGTCGGCGCGGAGCTTGCCGTCGGGGCGGTCCGCGTAGCGGGCCCCGAGGTAGTCGGCGATCGCACGCTCGTAGCGCCACACGACCGAGAGTTCGTACGCCCGCAGCCCGGGCACCTGCTTGGTGAGGCGGTAGCGCTGCACGGAGAAGGTCGGGTTCTCGGCGTACATGGTGAGCACCAGGCGCGCCGCGTCGCAGACCCGCGTCACCGGGTCGTCCGTGTCGGCGCTGGCCTCCAGGAAGCGGGTCATGTCGGCGAGCGCGCCCTCGTGGTCGGGGAAGACCACGTCCTCCTTGGAGGGGAAGTAGCGGAAGAACGACCGGCGCCCGACGCCGGCGAGGGTGACGATGTCGTCGATCGTCGTCGCCTCGTAGCCGCGTTCGAGGAAGAGCTGGAAGGCCGCTGCGACGAGGGCGTCCCGCATCGGGGGCTTCGTGGTCATGGAGGCGAACCTAACACCGGGGGTCAGTCGATCGATGGCACTGAGTGTGCATAATTGAGGGTACTCGATGCCATGGAAGCTGACGCGGACTGGAGTAACGGACGTGAGTGACAATTTCGACCTCTTCCGGACGTCGGAGGAGCACGACATGCTCCGGGACGCGGTGCGTTCGCTGGCCGAGGCGAAGATCGCGCCGTTCGCGGCCGAGGTGGACGAGCTCGGACGGTTCCCCCAGGAGGCGCGGGACGCGCTGGAGGCGAACGACCTGCACGCGGTGCACGTGCCGGAGGCCTTCGGTGGCGCGGGTGCGGACGCACTGTCGACGGTGATCGTGATCGAGGAGGTGGCGCGGGTGTGCGCCTCCTCCTCCCTGATCCCGGCGGTGAACAAGCTGGGCTCGCTGCCGGTGCAGCTGTCGGGCTCGCAGGAGCTGAAGGCGAAGTACCTCGGGGCGCTCGCACGTGGCGAGGGGATGTTCTCGTACTGCCTGTCGGAGCCGGAGGCCGGCTCGGACGCGGCGGGGATGAAGACGCGTGCGGTGCGCGACGGGGACTTCTGGGTGCTCAACGGCGTCAAGCGGTGGATCACCAACGCGGGCGTGAGCGAGTTCTACACCGTCATGGCGGTGACCGACCCGGAGAAGCGCTCCAAGGGGATATCGGCCTTCGTGGTGGAGAAGGGCGACGAGGGCGTGTCCTTCGGCGCCCCGGAGAAGAAGCTGGGCATCAAGGGGTCGCCCACCCGCGAGGTGTACTTCGACAACGTGCGGATCCCCGCGGACCGGATGATCGGCGCGGAGGGCACGGGCTTCGCCACGGCGATGCGCACCCTGGACCACACGCGCGTGACGATCGCGGCCCAGGCGATCGGCATCGCGCAGGGCGCACTGGACTACGCCAAGGGCTACGTCAAGGAGCGCAAGCAGTTCGGCAAGGCGATCGCCGAGTTCCAGGGCATCCAGTTCATGCTGGCTGACATGGCGATGAAGCTGGAGGCGGCGCGGCAGCTGACGTACGCGGCGGCGGCGAAGTCGGAGCGTTCGGACGCGGACCTGACGTTCTTCGGTGCGGCGGCCAAGTGCTACGCGTCGGACGCGGCGATGGAGATCACCACGGACGCGGTGCAGCTGCTCGGTGGATACGGGTACACGCGGGACTACCCGGTGGAGCGGATGATGCGCGACGCCAAGATCACCCAGATCTACGAGGGCACCAACCAGGTCCAGCGCATCGTCATGGCCCGCAACCTGCCGTAATCAGCAAACCGAGAGTGTGGAGGGACATCAAGTGAGCTTGAGGATCGTTGTCGCAGTGAAGTACGTGCCTGATGCCACGGGTGATCGTCACTTCGCGGGGGATCTGACCACGGATCGGGATGCGGT
>NZ_JBIATA010000004.1:0-32211 GCF_042891295.1 Streptomyces sp. NPDC001902
GACGGACGGCTTGGCCGGCGCGGCCTGGGCTGCCTGCGCGGACAGGGCGACGGCTGCGGCGGCGGTCGCGGTGAGCACGGTGACACGTGTGCGACTGGCCTGCTTGGGACGACGGTGGGACGCCACTCGGGCGAGCTCCTTCTTCCTCCAGCCGCCTGCCGCATGCATCGGGAACTGCGTTCCCCGGCTCCAAGTGTCGGCGTCCCCCGTCGTACGCGCGGCACTTCAGATCGGCGGGACCTCCGCCGCCATCCGGGCTGGATGATCGACTGGGCAGAGGTTCGAGGCACGACCCTAGTGACCATCTTGTGATCGGATCAAATCCCTGAAGAAAAAAAGTCGCTCGGCAGCGTTTTCTTTACATACATCGCACGTGCAGTGATGACGAGTTGACACTGCGTCCCCGAAAAGCGCCTCACACGCCCCACGGTGTGCTCCAGGTCACACCCGGGCAAGTCGCTTCAGCAGCAAGGTGGATGCGACCGGTCGGGCGCCTACACGGGCCACACCGTCAGCAACTTCGCGATCGGAAGAAACCACCACAATCGGACGACCGGGAGGTTCCGCCCGAACCAGACGCCGGATCAACTCGTCCGCCGTCTCACCGGCCTTGCTGAACAGCACCCGCACCCCGCGCGGCGGTGCCAGCAGCACCGGGGCGTCCAGGTCGGCGCCGTCGAAGACGCAGGTGACCTCGGAACCGCTCTGCGCCGCCAGGACGGCCAGGCCGCCCAGCAGCCGCAGCCGCTGCTTCTCCAACGGCAGCGCCGGATAACCGGTCTTGGTCACGTTGTAGCCGTCGACCACCAGATGGGACTGCGGCAGCGCCAGCAGCTGGTCCAGCAGCGCCGGGTCGTCCTCGGACAGGGCGCGCCGCGCGATGTCCTTGGGGCTGATCGCCCCCGGCGTGACCGCGTCGACGGTGTCCGCGGGGCGGGCACCCAGGGTGTCGCGCGGCGGCAGCGCGAGCTCCCGGCGCAGTCCCGAGGCGGCGTCGAGCACGGTGTCCAGCAGCAGGCGCAGCCGCATGTCCTCGGTGCTGCGGCCCTCCCGGGCCGCCCGGCGGGACGCCTCCACGGCCTGCTCGGCCTCGGCGAGCCGGGCCCGCAGCCGGCGGGCCTCGCCGTCGGCCGAGGCCTTCTCCGCGGCCGCGGCCGCGCGGGTCTCGTCCAGTTCGGCCTCGACCTTGCGCAGCGCCGCCTCGGCCCGCTTCACGTCGCTCGCCGCGCTGCGCAGCTTGCGCTGCAGCGACTCGGCCTCCCTGCGGGCCGCCTCCAGCTCGGTGCGGACCCGCACGCCCTCGGTACGCGCCTGGGCGCGGGCCTCGTCCAGTTCCGCCTTCAGCTGCCGCAGCTCACGCTGCGTTTCCTCGCCGGCCCGTTCGGCGCTGACCCGCTGCGCCTCCTCGCCCGCGGCGGCCACCAGCTTGGCCCAGCCCGCGGGACGCAGCAGGTACGCGGCGGCCGCCACGTCCAGCGGGTCGACCGCGGGGGGCGGGGTGCCGGCGTCCAGCGCCTCGCACAGGTCCGGCTCGGACTCGCGCAGCCGTGCGCCCACCCGCTGCCGGAAGGACGGGTCGCCCTCCAGGGCCGTGGCGAGCGCGGTGGCGGCGAACTTGGCCCGACGGCTCGGGGTGAACCGGGCGTACGGGCGCAGCACCGCGGGAAGCTCGCCCGGGGTCAGCCCGCCGAAGGCCTCCGCCGCCAGGGCGACCACGCGGTGCCGTACGCCCTCGGGCAGCGGCCGGTCCAGCGACTCGCCGTGGACGGACTCCTCCGGCGCAGCCGTAGCCTCGGGCGCGGCCGCTTCGTCGCCGCGGCCCGGGTTACCGCCGGTCCCGTCCACCCGTCACTCCCGTCCAGTCCGTGGGCGCCTCCCCGGCCTCCTTCAACCTCTCTGGCCGCGCCGCATTCTTCTATTGTCCCCGGCGGCGCTCAGGCCTGCGTCGCCGCCGCCGCGCCGGGGCGGTCGACCAGCTCGACCTGGTCCACGGCGTTGCACCAGCGGCAGCGCACCGACTCCACGGACTCGCTGAGCACCTCGCGCTCCTCGACCGTGGGCTCGCCCGCCAGGTCCAGGTGGACGTACTCGACGACCTTGCTGGAGCGGGTGACGTCGAACCGGGTCAGGTTGCCGCACAGGGAGCAACGCCAGCGGGTCGTGGCGGTCGGCAGGGGCACCGGCATCGGTCGTCTCCTCGGTCGCGCGGATGCGTTCCGGTCACCCTACGGCCTCGGTGGTCCCCCGCGCTGCGGCGAGGCGCCCCGCGACCGTTACGCCCGTTCCGTCATGATCGGTCCATGGTCATCCCGGTGTACGACAAGAACCCCGTCCACCGCACACCCGTGGTGACGTACGCCCTGATCGGGCTGTGCGCGTCGCTCTTCCTCATCAGCCCGTCCTCCGGGCTCAACTACATGTACGGCATGGGCCACGATCAGGTGTGCGCCCAGGCGACGTACTTCGCCCGCTGGGGTGTCATCCCCGCCGAGCTCTGGCACGGCCGGATCCCCCTGGCGCAGGTGCCGATGCCGGCTGACTGCCCGCCGCTGGGGTCCTTCGCCACCTCGCCGTTCGTGTCGGTGCTCACCGCACTGTTCGTCCACGGCAGTTGGGTCCACCTGCTCGGCAACATGCTGTTCCTCTGGGTCTTCGGCGACAACGTCGAGAACCGCATGGGCCGCTTCCGGTTCCTGCTCTTCTACGTCGTCTCGGGCTACCTGGCGACGTACGGCTACGCGCTCGGACACGCCTCCTCGACCCAGACCCTGGTCGGGGCGTCCGGCGCGATCTCGGGGGTGCTCGGCGCGTACCTCTACCTCTACCCCAAGGCCCGGGTCACCAGTGTCTTCCCCTTCCTCTTCTTCCTGCCGCTGCGCTTCCCGGCCTGGATGGTGCTGATCTTCTGGTTCGTGCTGCAGTGGCTCGCCGGCGAGATCCAGCAGACCGGTCCCGGGGTGGCCTACCTCGCCCACATCACCGGCTTCGTCTTCGGCTTCCTGTGCGCGTGGGTGTGCTATCGCGCAACGCCTAAGCTTGAGCCCGCAGCCAGGGCGACCCAAGGAGACCTACAGCCGTGATCACCGCGATCGTGCTCATCAAGACCAGCGTCGACCGTATCCCCGAGATCGCGGAGTCCATCGCCGCGCTCGACAGCGTCAGCGAGGTCTACTCCGTCACGGGCACGTACGACCTGGTCGCCATGGTGCGGGTGGCCCGGCACGACGAGCTCGCGGACGTCATCCCCGGCCGGATCAGCAAGATCCCCGGTGTCGAGGCCACGGACACGCACGTGGCCTTCCGCACCTACTCCCAGCACGACCTCGAGACGGCCTTCGCCATCGGCCTGGACGCGTAACCGGTCCGCCCGGCGCGGTGCTGCGGGGCCGGACCGGGCCGCTCAGGCCTGGTCCCGGTCCGGGACGCAGCGGCCGTCCTCGGTGCGGTAGCGCCACTTGGCACCGTCCGCCACGAGCTCCCGCACCGCGGCGACGAAGCGCTCCACGTGCTCGTCCGGGGTGCCCGCGCCGAACGAGACGCGGATGGCGTTGAGCGTGGGGGCACCCCCGGCCGAAGGCCGGGCGGGCTCGCCGGAGGCGGCGTCGGGGGCCCCGCACTCACCCGGCTCCTGGTCAACGCCGCCGAGCAGGGTGCGCACCAGGGGGTGCGCGCAGAAGAGGCCGTCGCGGACGCCGATGCCGTACTCGGCGGAGAGCGCCGCCGCGAAGTGGGAGCTGTTCCAGCCCTCGACGACGAAGGAGATGACGCCGACCCGGGGGGCGTCGTCGCCGAACAGCGACAGCACCTTCACCTCGGGCACCTCGGCCAGTCCGGCCCGCACCCGCGCCACCAGCGCCTGCTCGCGCTCGACCAGCCGGTCGAACCCGGCCTCCGTCAGCACGCGGCAGGCCGAGGCGATCGCGTAGGCGCCGATGACGTTGGGCGAGCCGGCCTCGTGCCGGGCGGCCGTGGTGTGCCAGTCGACGTCCACGCCGCCGTCCGCGCGCCGGGCCACCCGCCGCGAGGCGCCGCCCCCGGCCAGGTAGGGCTCGGCCGCACACAGCCAGTCGGCGCGGCCGGCGAGCACACCGGAGCCGAACGGCGCGTACAGCTTGTGCCCGGAGAAGGCCACCCAGTCCACGTCGAGTTCGGCGATGTCCACCGGGTGGTGCGGGGCCAGCTGCGCCGCGTCCAGCACGATCCGGGCCCCGTGCGCGTGGGCCGCCGCGGCCAGCTCCCGCACCGGCCACAGCTCGCCGGTCACGTTGGACGCCCCGGTCACGCAGACCAGCGCCGGTCCGTACGACTCCCGGGCGGCCAGTGCCCGCTCCAGTGTCGCCACGGCCTCCCCCGGGGTGCGGGGGGCGCCCAGGTAGGTCACGTCGGCGTTCCGCCACGGCAGCAGGGACGCGTGGTGCTCGGTCTCGAAGACGAAGACGCTCGTGCCGGCCGGTACGGCGGCGGCCAGCAGGTTCAGCGAGTCGGTGGTCGAACGGGTGAAGACCACCTGGTCGTCGGGGCGGCAGCCGAGGAACTCCGCGACCGTGGCACGGCTCTGCTCGAACAGGTCCGTCGACAGCTGCGAGAGGTAGCCGGCCCCCCGGTGGACACTGCCGTAGTACGGCGCGTAGGCCGCCACGTCGTCCCAGACCCGCTGCAGGGCGGGCGCGCTGGCCGCGTAGTCGAGGGCGGCGTAGCCGACCTCGCCCCCGGTCACGAGCGGCACGAGGACGTCGCGCCCGAGCACGGGCAGCGCGGCGTGGACGGACGAGGGCAGGGCAGGGCGCAGCGACATGGCGAACTCTCCTGGGAGCATGCGGGAGTGACGGGACGTCAGTGATGACGGAACAGCCCTCGGCACGACGGGCGAAGGCCCGGGGAGGGGGGAGGACGGCTGGGGGCCCGAAAGGCCCTAGCGCATTCGCTTGCTCATGGAGGAACTCCTCTGACCGCGCTTGCCGCAGACCTCGCTGCCTGCGGCCTGGTCATCACCCGGGGCACCCCGCCACGGAAGGAGGGTTGCCGGACAGCGGGCCGGGGCCGTGTCGCTGTCACTCGTGACCTGCGCAGCATCATGCCACACGCGCGGGGCGCCGCAAGCCGCGGTCCGCATCCCGGACGGTCCGCCCGCGGGCGGACAGCACGGAGGGCCGGGGCAACGGCCCCGGCCCTCCACGGTCGTTCCCGCGACTACGCCTGCGTGGCCGCCGCCCACCGCTCGAGCGTCCGCGCGGCCGCACCCGAGTCGACCGACTCGGCCGCCCGGGCGATCCCGGCCGCGATCCGGTCGGTCAGCGAGCCGCCCGCGCCCTCCAGCGCCACCAGCGCGGCCGCCGAGTTGAGCAGCACCGCGTCACGCACCGGGCCCGTCTCGCCGGCCAGCAGCCGCCGGGCGACGTCGGCGTTGTACGCCGCGTCCGCGCCCCGCAGCGCCTCGATCGGCACCAGTTCGATGCCGACGTCGCGCGGGTCGAAGGACTCCTGCTCGACCTTCCCGTCCCGCACCACCCACACCTGGGAGGTGGACGTGACGGTGAGCTCGTCCAGCCCGTCGTCGCCCCGGAACACCAGCGCGGAGGAGCCGCGGCGGGCCAGCACGCCGGCGATCAGCCCGGCCATCCGGGTGTCGAAGCACCCCACGGCGGAGGCGCCCACGCGTGCCGGGTTGGTCAGCGGGCCGAGGATGTTGAACGAGGTGGGGATGCCCAGGTCGCGGCGGGCCGGGGCGGCGAACCGCATCGCGGGGTGGAACTTCGCCGCGAAGCAGAAGGTGATCCCGGTGTCCTCGGCGACCTTCGCCACCCGGTCGGCGGGCAGGTCGAGGTTGATGCCGAGCTTCTCCAGGACGTCGGAGGCGCCGCTGGCGCTGCTGGCGGCGCGGTTGCCGTGCTTGACAACCTTGGCCCCCGTGCCGGCGATGACGATGGCGGACATCGTCGAGATGTTCACCGTCCTGGCCCGGTCGCCGCCGGTGCCGACGATGTCCACGGCGGGGCCGGGGATGTGCAGCGGCTCCGCGTGCGCGTACATCGACTCGACGAGGCCGGTGACCTCCTCGACGGTCTCCCCCTTGGCCCGCAGCGCCACCATGAAGCCGGCGACCTGGGCGTCCGAGGCCTCACCGCTCATGATCCGGTCCATCGCCCACGCCGCCTCCGCGGCGGTCAGGTCCTTGCCGTTCAGCAGCGCACCCAGGACGTCGGGCCAGGAGCCGCCCGCCATTGATGCGCCTCCGGCGGGGTTCACAACGCTCATGGTCCACACTCCATGGGGTCTGACGTGCGACGGGAATCCTTCGGCTCCAGCCTATCGGCGCCGGGGAACGGGAAAGGGCCCCGTCCATCGGATGGACGGGACCCTGCCCGGTGGCACAGCTTCAGTGATCAGTGGTGACCGTGGCCGCTCGTGATCTCCTCGTACTCCTCGACCGTGGGCTTGTCGATCTGCGTCCCCTCGCCGTAGTAGCCGCGGGACAGCTTCGCGCGCAGCTTCGCGGTGGGGCCGACCTTCTTCTCCACGCCGTTCTCGTCGACCTCGGGGCCGACCTCGAGCGGCTTGGGCTGCTCGTGCTGGGTGAGCTTGAACAGCGAGCCCTGCTCCAGCGGCTCGTGGATCTCGATGAACTCACCGTGCGGGAGCCGCTTGATGATGCCGGTCTCGCGACCGTGCAGCACCTTGTCGCGGTCGCGTCGCTGCAGACCCAGGCAGATCCGCTTGGTGACGACGAAGACCAGCACCGGCAGCACGAAGAACGAGATCCGGACCACCCAGGTGATCGCGTTGATCGACAGATGGAAGCGGGTGGCGAAGAGGTCGTTGCCACCGCCGACGAGCAGGATCAGGTAGAGGCTGATCCAGGCGGCGCCAATGCCCGTGCGGACGGGCCGGTTGCGCGGCCGGTCCAGCAGGTGGTGCTCGCGCTTGTCACCGGTGACCCAGGATTCCAGGAACGGGTAGACGCCCATGAAGCCCAGGACCAGCGGGAAGATCACCAGCGGGATGAACACGCCAAGGACGAGCGTGTGGCCCGCGAAGTTGATCTCCCAGCCCGGCATGATGCGGATCAGGCCCTCGGAGAAGCCCATGTACCAGTCGGGCTGGGCGTCGGTCGACACCTGGTCCGGACGGTAGGGGCCGTACGCCCACACCGGGTTCACGGAGACCAGCGCGGACATGGCCGCGATGACACCGAAGACGATGAAGAAGAAGCCGCCCGCCTTGGCCGTGTAGACCGGGAACAGCGGCATGCCGACGACGTTCTTCTCCGTCTTGCCGGGTCCGGCGAACTGCGTGTGCTTGTGGTAGAAGACCAGGATCAGGTGGGCCACCAGCAGGCCCGCCATGATGCCCGGGATCAGCAGCACGTGGATCGTGTAGAACCGCGGCACGATGTCGGTGCCGGGGAACTCACCGCCGAAGAGGAAGAACGAGAGGTACGTGCCGACGATCGGCACGGACAGCACGGCGCCTTCCATGAAGCGGATACCGGTGCCCGACAGCAGGTCGTCCGGCAGCGAGTAGCCCATGAAGCCGTCGAACATGCCGAGGAACAGCAGCAGGAAGCCGAAGACCCAGTTGACCTCGCGCGGCTTGCGGAACGCACCGGTGAAGAAGATGCGCATCATGTGCACGAGCATCGCGGCCACGAAGACGATGGCCGCCCAGTGGTGGATCTGCCGGACGAGCAGACCACCGCGCACGTCGAAGCTGATGTGCAGGGTCGACGCGTACGCCTCGGACATCGTGATGCCCTGCAGCGGCGCGTAGGAGCCGTCGTAGACGACCTCGTTCATCGCCGGGTGGAAGAACAGCGTCAGGTAGACACCGGTCAGGATGACGATGATGAAGCTGTAGAGGGAGATCTCGCCCAGCATGAAGGACCAGTGGTCCGGGAAGATCTTCCGCAGGTTGGCCTTGCCCAGGCTGTAGATGCCCAGCCGGCCGTCGGCCCAGTCGGCGACGCGTTCGCCGGCGGGCGCCTTTCCGCGCTGCTTCGCGCTCGCGCTCGTGTTGGTGCTCATCCACGCTCCCAAAAGGCCGGGCCCACGGGCTCTTCGAAGTCGCCCAGCGCCTCGAGGTAACCCTCGCCGTTCACGCTGATGTGCAGCTGCGGCAGGGCGTGACCGGCGGGGCCGAAGATCACCCGGGCACCGTCGGAAAGGTCGAACGTCGACTGGTGGCAGGGGCAGAGCACGTGGTGCGTCTGCTGCTCGTAGAGGCTGATCGGGCAGCCGACGTGGGTGCAGATCTTGGAGAACGCCAGGATGCCCTGGTGCGCCCACTCGCGGGACTTCTTGTCCTTGATGTCGTCCGGCTGGATGCGGACGATCATCAGGGCCGCCTTGGCGAGCTGCTCCTGGTAGTCGTGCTGCTCCTCCTCCAGGCCCTCGGGCACGGCGAAGGTCAGCGAGCCGACGGCGACGTCCTCGGGACGCAGCGGCTTGTTGGTGTTCTGGTTGATCAGCAGCCTGCCCTTGGACCACAGCGTGTGGCGGAGCTTGTCCTCCGGCAGCGGGCCGAGGTCGCGCAGCAGGAAGACACCGGAGAGCGGCACCAGGGTCAGCGCGCCGAGCATGGTGTTGCGGATCAGCTTGCGACGGCCGATCTGGCTCTCGCCGGCCCCGGCGGCGAAGTCGGCCATGACCTTGGCCTTGACCTCGGGGGTCGCCGCGATCGCGTGGCGGTCGTCGGCGACCTCGGCGTCCGACATCAGCGTGCGGGCCCAGTGGACTGCGCCGGCGCCGATGGCGAAGAGCGAGACGCCGAGGGTCATGCCCAGCGCGAAGTTCAGCGCGCTGATGTGACCCAGCGGCCAGATGTAGACGATCTTGTCAATCGGGATGACCACGAAGCTGGCGATGAAGGCCAGCGTGGCGAGCATCGACACGGTGAACAGGAAGGCCACCGTGCGCTCGGAGGACCTCGCGGCCTTCTCGTCGATGTCCTGGCGGCGCGGCAGGTGAGCCGGGAGGCCCGGGTCCGCGAACGGGTTCTCCGCGGTCGCGAGCTGGCCGCCGCCCTGGTGTGCCGGCCTGTCCGGCAGGTTCTCTTGTGACATGTCCTGACTCATGACTTCTTCGCCTTGGTGGTGTGGGCCGCGAGCCAAATGGCGCAGACGATCAGGGCCCCGAGGCCGAAGATCCAGCCGAAGAGCCCCTCGGTGACCGGGCCGAGGCTGCCCAGCGACATGCCGCCGGGGCTCGGCGCACCCTCGCCGTTGACGGCGTCGAGGTAAGCGATGATCTCCCGCTTGTTCTCCTCCGGCATCGTCGTGTCGGGGAAGGACGGCATGTTCTGCGGGCCGGTGAGCATGGCCTCGTACAGGTGCTTGTTGCTCACGCCTTCCAGCGTGGGCGCGTACTTGCCGTGCGTCAGCGCTCCGCCCTTGCCCTGGTAGTTGTGGCACTGGGCGCAGTTGGTGCGGAAGAGCTCCCCGCCGCGCGCGGCGTTGGCGCCGGCCGGGTCGTACTGCTCCTCGGTGGGCGTGACCGGGCCGGGGCCCAGCGAGGCGATGTACGCCGCGAGCTGGTCGATCTGCTTCTGGTCGTAGATGACCTTCTTGCGCGGCACCTGGGCGCCGGGCTGCTGGGCCGGCATGCGACCGGTGCCGACCTGGAAGTCCACGGCCGCGGAGCCGACGCCGACGAGGCTGGGGCCGTCACTGCCGCCCTGCCCCGACGTACCGTGGCAGCTGGAGCAGCCGACGGCGTACAGCTTCTTGCCCTCTTCGATGGCGAGGGACTGCGAGCTGTCGTCGGCCTGCGCCTTGGGCGCCGGCGCGAGCGCGGCGTACAGCCCCCCGATGGCCGTGAGCGCGACAAGTAGGACGACGAGCGCCGCCAGCGGGTGGCGCCGTCGTGCGGAGAGCTTTTTCACGGATTACCCCGGTGTCAGGATCTCTTGCGTCGATGGTTCTGGATGTCGTTGCCCGTGTGCGCAACTCGCGCGGGGGCCCGACTACTTGATCAGGTAGATCGTGGCGAAGAGGCCGATCCAGACGACATCGACGAAGTGCCAGTAGTAGGACACGACGATGGCCGCAGTGGCCTGCTCGTGGGTGAACCGCCGTGCCGCATAGGTCCGTCCGAGGACCAGCAGGAAGGCGATGAGACCACCCGTCACGTGCAGACCGTGGAATCCGGTGGTCAGGTAGAACACCGAACCGTACGGGTCGGAGGAGAGCGAGAGGCCGTCCTCCTTGACCAGGTTGGTGTACTCGAAGATCTGACCGCCGATGAAGATCGCGCCCATGATGAACGTCACGATGAACCACGCGCGCAGCTTCTTCACATCGCCGCGCTCGGCGGCGAAGACACCCATCTGGCAGGTGAAGGAGGAGAGCACGAGGATCGTGGTGTTCGTCGCCGAGAACGGGATGTCCAGGACGTCGGCGTGCGCCTTCCAGTACTCGGCACCCGTCACCGAGCGAAGGGTGAAGTACATCGCGAAGAGGGCCGCGAAGAACATCAGCTCGGAACTCAGCCAGATGATGGTTCCGACGCTGGTGAGGTTCGGCCGGTTGACCGACGGGTGCGCGTGCCCGGTTTCTACTGCTGTTGCTGTCGCCACGACCGACATTATGTCGGTCGCTTATCTCGCGCTCACTCCGGGGGGTGCCATTCGGTGTGTCAAGGCCCTTGAGGTAGGGAAAGGCGTCGCCCGAAGGAGCTAACCCTCCTCGAAGCACCCTGCCCGGGAGTAAGGTTCGGCCACAGGCAGGCGACTCCACGAGGGCGAGGAGGCACGGATGCAGACGACCGCGACGGTGCTGGTCTACAGCGACGACAGGAACACCCGGGAACAGGTCCGTCTGGCCGTCGGCCGCCGCCTGGCGAGCGACCTGCCGCCGGTGGAGTACATGGAGTGCGCGACCCTCCCGGCGGTCCTCAGCGCGCTGGAGAACGGCGGCATCGACGCGTGCGTGTTCGACGGCGAGGCCGTCCCGGCCGGCGGCATGGGAGTGTGCCGCCAGGTGAAGGACGAGATCTTCCGCTGCCCGCCCGTGCTGGTGCTCATCGGGCGCCCCCAGGACGCCTGGCTGGCCAGCTGGAGCCGGGCCGACGCGGCGGTGAGCCACCCGGTCGACCCGGTCGCGCTGAACGAGGCCCTGGCGGGGCTGCTGAGGCAGCGGCTGGCCGTCGACGCGTAGCGTCACATCTCGGGCTGAAGACGGGCCTCAGGGGCGTCGGTACGGTCGGCGACGGCCGGGTCGGCGCCCTTGCGCGTTCCCGTCGCACTGCCCTTGCGCCACTCGCTCCAGGACAGGTTCCAGTCGCCGAAGCCGTTGCTGAAGGCGGGCATGTCCTCACCCAGGCTGTGGACGACCGAGACCAGGTCGCCGCGCCGCACGTTGTCGAAGAACCAGTGGGCGTTCTCGGTGCTCATGCCGACGCAGCCGTGGCTGACGTTGGCGATCCCCTGAGAGCCCACCGACCAGGGCGCCGCGTGCACGTACTCACCGCTCCAGGTCACACGGGTGGCCCACTGGACGGGCAGGTCGTAGGAGTCGGAACTGCCCGAGGCGATCCCCACGGTCTCGCTGCGCATCCGTACGTTGGCCTCCTGACCCAGCACCACCTTGATGCCGTTGCGGGTGGAGAACCCCGGCTTGCCGGTGGTCACCGGGATGGTGCGGACGAGCTTGCCGTTGCGCTTGAAGGTCATGGAGTGCGTCGCGGCGTCGGTGACGGCCTCGATGCGGTCGCCGGTGCGCAGCGTCAGCGGCTTGACGTCGCCCCCGTAGAGCGAGCCCTTGATGTGCACGTTTCCCAGGGTGCTGCGCACGTCGATGCGGGCGTGCGCGGGCCAGTAGGTACGGGGGCGGTAGTGCAGGGTCTTGTCGTCGACCCAGTACCAGGCGCCCTCGTCGGCCGCCGGGGAGGCGTTGACGTGCAGGTTGCGCTCGACGACGCTCCGGCCGAGGGTGTCCTTCACGGCCGCGCTCAGCTCGGCGGTGATGGGCTGTCCGACGCCGTAGGTGCCGCTCTCCGGGCCGAAGGTGACCTTCAGATGGCGCTTGGTGCCCGAGGTGTCCACGGCGAGCGTCTTGCGTCCCTGGTGGCCCTTCGCGTCCTCGGTGGTCACCTTGACGACGTAGTGCGCCGCGGAGGAGAGCTTCGAGGTGCTGCGCCAGCTCTTGCCGTCCGCGGACAGGCGGCCGCTCACGTAGCGTCCCGAACCGTCGGTGGCCGTCACGTCGGTGATGCGGTTGCCTTCACCCTTGACGGTGATTTCCAGCGGCTTCTTGGGGTCGGCCTTCTTCGACCCGGTGGTTCCCCCGGTCCACACGACCTGGCCGGCGGCGTCGTAGGGGGCGGTGGCGAGGGGATCGCCGCCGCCCGAACAGGAGGCCAGCGGCGCGGAGAGTGTCACTGCAGCGATCGCGGTCGCCATGCGGCGCGGAGAAAAGTGACCCATGGTCACCACGCTAGGCAGAGATGATCTCCGGCGCTCGCCGAGCGCGTACGAACGGGCGATGGCCCGGACCCCCCGTTCGGGGTCCGGGCCATCGCCGTGCGGTGCGTGGGCGCCGGGCGCTCACTGGGTGCGGTTCTCACCCCGGTAGTACTCGAAGACCCAGCCCCACAGGCCGACGAGGATGAAGGGCGCGCCGAAGTAGATCAGCCACCAGCCGAAGATGATGCCCAGGAAGGCGGTGGCTCCACCGAAGGCCAGCAGCAGCGGCTGCCAGCTGTGCGGGCTGAAGAAGCCCAGCTCGCCGGAGTCGTCCGCGACGTCCGCGTCCTCACGGTCCTGGGCGCCGGTGTCGGCGCGCCGGGCGGTGAAGGCCAGGTAGAAACCGACCATCACGGCGAGGCCGAAGGAGAGGAAGAGCGCCGTGGTGCCGACCGGCTCCTTGGACCACAGGCCGTAGACGACGGCCATGCCCAGGAAGAAGACGGACAGCCACAGGAACAGCTTGCCCTGGAACTTCACTTGCCGCTCTCCTTCTCATCGCCGCCGGAGACGGCCGGGGCCGCGCCGACGTTCTCCAGCTGGTCCAGAGCGGCCATCTCCGGGTGGTGGAGGTCGAAGGCCGGGGATTCGGACCGGATGCGGGGCAGCGTGAGGAAGTTGTGCCGCGGCGGCGGGCAGGAGGTCGCCCACTCCAGCGAGCGGCCGTAGCCCCACGGGTCGTCCACCTCGACCGGCTTGCCGTACTTCGCCGTCTTCCACACGTTGTAGATGAACGGCAGGACCGACAGGCCCAGCAGGAAGGAGCTGATCGTCGAGATGGTGTTCAGCGTGGTGAAGCCGTCGGCGGCCAGGTAGTCCGCGTAGCGGCGGGGCATGCCCTCGGCACCCAGCCAGTGCTGGACGAGGAAGGTGCCGTGGAAGCCGATGAACAGCGTCCAGAAGGTGATCTTGCCCAGGCGCTCGTCGAGCATCTTGCCGGTGAACTTCGGCCACCAGAAGTGGAAGCCGGAGAACATCGCGAAGACGACCGTGCCGAAGACGACGTAGTGGAAGTGCGCCACCACGAAGTACGAGTCGGAGACGTGGAAGTCCAGCGGCGGCGAGGCCAGGATGACACCGGTCAGACCACCGAAGGTGAAGGTGATCAGGAAGCCGATGGCCCAGAGCATGGGTGTCTCGAAGCTCAGTGAGCCCTTCCACATGGTGCCGATCCAGTTGAAGAACTTCACACCGGTCGGTACCGCGATCAGGAAGGTCATGAAGGAGAAGAACGGCAGCAGCACACCACCGGTGACGTACATGTGGTGGGCCCACACCGTCGCCGAGAGGCCGGCGATCGAGATCGTCGCCGCGATGAGGCTGACGTAGCCGAACATCGGCTTCCGGGAGAAGACCGGGATGACCTCGCTGATGATGCCGAAGAACGGCAGCGCGATGATGTACACCTCTGGGTGCCCGAAGAACCAGAAGAGGTGCTGCCATAGCAAGGCGCCGCCGTTGGCGGCGTCGAACACGTGCGCACCGAACTTCCGGTCGGCCTCCAGGGCCAGCAGCGCGGCGGCCAGCACCGGGAAGGCGAAGAGCACCAGCACACCGGTGAGCAGCACGTTCCAGACGAAGATCGGCATCCGGAACATCGTCATGCCGGGGGCGCGCATGCAGATGATCGTGGTGATGAAGTTGACCGAGCCGAGGATCGTACCGAAGCCGGAGAACGCCAGACCCATGATCCACAGGTCGCTGCCGATGCCCGGCGAGCGGACCGCGTCGGTCAGCGGGGAGTAGGCGAACCAGCCGAAGTCGGCGGCGCCGTTCGGGGTGAGGAAGCCGGCGACCGCGATCAGCGAGCCGAACAGGTAGAGCCAGTAGGCGAACATGTTCAGCCGCGGGAACGCGACGTCGGGGGCGCCGATCTGCAGCGGCATGATCCAGTTCGCGAAGCCGGCGAAGAGCGGGGTCGCGAACATCAGCAGCATCACGGTGCCGTGCATCGTGAAGAGCTGGTTGAACTGCTCGTTGGACACCACCTGGGTGCCCGGGCGGGCGAGTTCGGCGCGCATGACGAGCGCCATCACGCCACCGATGAGGAAGAAGAAGAACGACGTCGCCAGGTAGAGCGTGCCGATCGTCTTGTGGTCGGTGGTGGTCAGCCACTTGACGATGACGTTGCCCGGCTGCTTCGTGCGGACCGGCAACTCGTCCGCGTACGCGTCGTCGTGCGCGGCGGCCGCACCGTGGGGTTCGTTGAGAATGCTCACTGGGTCTTGGTCTCCGCGTTCTTGGCGTTGCCGGTGGTGGCAATGCCTGCCGGGACGTAACCGGTCTGGCCCTTCTTCGCCAGGTCCTGGAGGTGCTGCTTGTATGCCTCCGGGGAGACGACCTTGACGTTGAAGAGCATCCGGGAGTGGTCCACACCGCACAGCTCGGCGCACTTGCCCACGAAGGTGCCCTCCTTGTTGGGGGTCACCTGGAAGACGTTGGTGTGTCCGGGGATGACGTCCATCTTCATCAGGAAGGGAACCACCCAGAAGGAGTGGATGACGTCACGCGAGGTGAGGACGAACCGGACCGACTCGCCCTTGGGGAGCCACAGGGTCGGGCCCGGGTTGCCGGTGTCCTGGTCCTTGGAGGCCGGCGTGCCGAAGTCGTAGACGCCGTCGGCACCCGCGGGCGCGTCCAGCTTCTTCGCCGAGATCGTGGAGAGCTCCGCGGGCACCGTGCCGGCCGCCGGGGTCGACGGGTTGCCGTCCACGTCCTCGACGTAGTTGAAGGCCCAGCTCCACTGGAAACCGACCACGTTGACGACGTGGTCGGGCCGCGCGGAGGTCTCCAGGAGCTTGGACTCGTCCCGGGCGGTGAAGTAGAAGAGCACCGAGATGATGACCAGCGGGACGGTGGTGAAGAGCGCCTCGATCGGCATGTTGTAGCGGATCTGGGGCGGGATCTCCACCTTGGTGCGGCTGCGCCGGTGGAAGATGATGCTCCAGAGGATCAAGCCCCACACGAGCACGCCGACCGCCAGCGCGGCGGCCCAGGAACCCTGCCAGAGCGACAGGATCCGCGGTGCCTGTTCCGTGACGGGGCTGGGCATGCCGAGGCGGGGGAAGTCCTCGTATGTGCAACCGGTGGCGGTCGCAAGGACCAGGCCCGCGGCCAGCGCCTGCGGCAGAATCCGCCGCATCGGGCGCCGCGACGAGCGGTCGGAGCCGTAGGGACTCACGTAGCGCCTTCCCGAGAGTCTCGCCCACGCGTCCGGATGCCCGGCCTGTGCTGGTCGGTCGCCCTGGCGCGGGCAGTGGTGTGGATGTTTATGCGGACCAAACCCTACTGGACTCGATTTTGGGGCGCGCGGGGAGGGGTGCCAACGCGCCGGGGCTGCCCCCGAAGGGGTGTCGGGCACCGCTGCGCACCTGCGGAGGGCCCCGTTTCGGGGGCTTTTGACTGGTCCCCAGACGCCCCGCGGGACGCCGGGGCGTAGCGTGCAGGACGTGCCCTACTTCGACGCCGCGTCCGCCGCACCACTGCATCCCGTCGCCCGGCAGGCACTCCTCGCCGCGCTCGACGAAGGGTGGGCCGATCCCTCCCGGCTCTACCGCGAGGGGCGCCGCGCACGGCTGCTCCTCGACGCCGCCCGCGAGGCCGCCGCCGACGCCGTCGGGTGCCGTCCGGACGAACTCGTTTTCACTCCTTCGGGTACTCGTGCGGTGCACGCGGGGGTGGCCGGGGCGCTCGCCGGCCGACGCCGGATCGGCCGGCACGTGGTCGTCTCGGCCGTCGAGCACTCCTCCGTGCTGCACGCGGTGGAGGACGCCGACGTCACGCAGGTGGGCACGGACCGCACGGGTCTGGTCGACCCCGACGCCTTCGGCGCCGCGCTGCGCGAGGACACCGCGCTGGCCTGCCTGCAGTCCGCCAACCACGAGGTCGGCACGGTGCAGCCGGTCGACCGGGCCGCCGAGCTGTGCCGGGCGGCGGGGGTGCCGCTGCTCGTGGACGCCGCCCAGTCACTGGGCTGGGGCGCGGTGGCGGGTGGCTGGTCGCTGCTGACCGCGAGCGCCCACAAGTGGGGCGGACCGTCCGGCGTCGGCCTGCTGGCGGTCCGCAAGGGCACCCGCTTCGCCGCCCAGCACCCCTCGGACGAACGGGAGTCGGGGCGTGCACCCGGCTTCGAGAACCTGCCCGCGATCGTCGCCGCGGCGGCCTCCCTGCGGGCGGTGCGCGCCGCGGCGGACGCGGAGGCGGCACGGCTGTCCGCCCTGGTCGACCGCATCCGTACGGCGGTGCCCGAACTCCTCCCGGACGTGGAGGTCGTGGGCCACCCCGAGGTGCGGCTGCCGAACGTGGTGACCTTCTCCTGCCTCTACGTGGACGGCGAGGCGCTGCTGCACGAACTGGACCGGGAGGGCTTCTCCGTCTCCTCCGGGTCGTCGTGCACCTCCAGCACGCTGACGCCCAGCCACGTGCTGAAGGCGATGGGCGTGCTGTCCGAGGGGAACGTCCGGGTCTCGCTGCCGACGGGTACGGAGGCGGGCGACGTGGACCGCTTCCTCGAGGTGCTGCCGGGCGTGGTGCGGACGGTACGGGAGCGGCTCGGCGCTCCGGCGCCGGCGTCCGGGCCCGCGGCGCGGGCGGCGCGGACGGCGGGTGGAGCGGGGGCTGCGGAGGAGGAGGGCGAGCCCGACCTCGTCGTGGACTCCCTCGGCAAGCGGTGCCCGATCCCGGTCATCGAGCTGGCGAAGGTCATCGGGGACGTGCCGGTCGGCGGCGTCGTGTCGGTGCTCTCCGACGACGAGGCCGCCCGGCTCGACATCCCCGCGTGGTGCGACATGCGCGAGCAGGAGTACCTCGGCGCGCACGCCGCGCCCCGCGGCGTCGCGTACTGGGTGCGTCGCGTCTCCTGACGGGCCCGGGGGTTGCGGGCGACCGCCCGCAACCCCGCGGTGAGCCTCAGTGCAGGTGGGTGCGGACCTCTTCGGCGGCCTCGTCGCCGTAGGCCTTGGTGAAGCGGTCCATGAAGTGGGCCCGCCGCAGCTGGTACTCCTGCGTGCCGAGGGTCTCGATCACCAGCGTCGCCAGCATGCAGCCCACCTGCGCCGCGCGCTCCGCCTCGACGCCCCAGGCGAGGCCGGAGAGGAAGCCGGCGCGGAAGGCGTCGCCGACGCCGGTGGGGTCGACCTTGGCGTCCTCCTCCGGGCAGCCCACGACGATCGGCTCCTCGCCGGCCCGCTCGATGCGGACGCCGCGCGAGCCCAGCGTGGTGACGCGGGTGCCGACCCGGCCGAGGATCTCCTCGTCCGTCCAGCCGGTCTTGGACTCGATGAGGCCCTTCTCGTACTCGTTGGAGAAGAGGTAGGCCGCGCCGTCCAGCAGTATCCGGATCTCGTCGCCGTTCATGCGGGCGATCTGCTGCGAGAAGTCCGCCGCCCACGGGATGTCGCGGGAGCGGCACTCCTCGGTGTGGCGGAGCATCGCCTCGGGGTCGTCGGCACCGATGAGCACCAGGTCGAGACCGCCGACGCGGGCGGCGACCGAGTGCAGCTCGATGAGGCGGGCCTCGCTCATGGCACCGGTGTAGAAGGAGCCGATCTGGTTGTGGTCGGCGTCGGTGGTGCAGACGAAGCGCGCCGTGTGCAGCACCTCGGAGATGCGGACGGAGGCGGTGTCGACGCCGTGCCGGTCGAGCCAGGCGCGGTACTCGTCGAAGTCGGAGCCGGCGGCGCCGACGAGGACGGGCCGGACACCCAGCTGGCCCATGCCGAAGCAGATGTTCGCACCGACGCCACCACGGCGTACGTCGAGCGTGTCGACCAGGAAGGAGAGGGAGACCGTGTGCAGCTGGTCGGCGACGAGCTGGTCGGCGAATCGGCCGGGGAAGGTCATCAGGTGGTCGGTGGCGATGGAGCCGGTGACTGCGATACGCACGGCTGGAACGCTCCTGCGGAGGCGGGCTGCGGACGGGACCTGTCCACGCTACCGGCTGTGCCGGTGGACGCCGACATGGTGAAACTACCCGATAGTAGGGCTTTCTCCCGTGACGCCACGTGCCTAGGGTCGTATGCATGACCACTCCTCTTCCCCCCGCGCCCCTCGGCGACCCCGAGTCGCTCGCCGAGCTGATCGGCGACTGCCGCAAGATGGCCGCGCACTGGGAGGTCCCCGCGGAGGACGAGTCCGCGCGGGTCAGCCCGGCAAGTCTGCACGGGATCACGGTGCCGGCCGCGTCGTCGCACGTCGTCGAGGGCATGGCCGAGTACGCCGACTGATCGGAACCGCGAGGCGCTCCGGCCCGTCCAAGTGGCGTCCCCCGGTTGAAGGACCGGGACGTCAGCAGCTGTACGCAGCTGTGCGGAGCCGAAGGAGCCATCGTGGAGAGCGAGCCGACGCGAACGCGCCGCCGGCACAGGTCGCCGTGGGTGATGTCGACGGTGGCCGTGGCCGTACTGGCCGCCGGGGGCGGTGGTGCCTACTGGGCCTCGTCGAGTGCCGAGGGCGGAATACCGCGCGCCTCGGGCGGCAGCGGGAACGACGCCGCGGAGCCGCTCGAACTGGACTCCGCCACCGGCGGCACGGGTGCCGAGCTCACCGTCCGGGGCGATCTGCCCGACGGCCCCTCCTCCGCCGCCGTGCAGCGGCCGGGCAGCGTGTCGCGTGCCGCCGTGGAGCGGCTCGCGCAGGCCCTGGGCGTGCCGGGCACGGTGAAGTCCGACCACGGCGTGTGGAAGGCCGGTGGTACGCCGGACGGCGGCGGCCCGGTGCTCCGGGTGAACAAGGACGCTCCGGGCACCTGGGCGTACTCGTACTACGGCGGCAAGCCCCGCGAAGGCCGCGCCCCGGCGCAGGACGACCTCGCGGTGCCGGCGGCGGAGGCGCTGCGCAAGGCCGCGCCGGTCTTCGCGGCGCTTGGACTGAAGGGCGCGCGTACGGACGCCGGCGAGGTCTCGGGGGTCCTGCGCACGGTCACCGCGGACCCGCGGGTGGCGGGGCTGCCCACGCACGGCTGGCGGTCGGCGGTGCAGGTCGCCTCGGACGGGCTGCTGGTCACCGGGCACGGCATGATGGCGCCGCTGACCAGGGGTGACACCTACCCGGTGGTGTCGGCGAAGGAGGCGCTGAAGCTGCTGGAGCGCCCCGGGACGGGCGGTGACCTGGGGATCGGCGACTGCCCCACCGTGGTGCCGAAGCCCTCCCGCGCCCCTGGCGACGACCCGACGCTGCCGCAGGTGCTCCCCTGCGTACCGACGGCGCACCGGCCGATGGAGGTGCGGAAGGCCGAGTTCGGCCTGTCGGCCCAGTTCGTGGCCGGGCGGCAGACGCTCGTGCCGTCCTGGCTCTTCGAGGTGGCGCAGGAGGGCGTGACGCGCACCTCGGTACTGGCTCAGCCGGCGGTGGACCCGGCGTACGTGCGGGGCGGCACGGCCTCCCCCGCTCCCTCGGGGACGGCGGCGCCGGCCGCCGGGGCGGCGAAGGTCGAGTCGTACCGCGCCGAAGGGACGGAGCTGACCCTGCGCTTCTGGGGCGGGGTGTGCAGCGACTACACGGTCTCGGCCGACGGCTCGGGCGCGGTGGTGAAGGTCAAGGTCACTGCGGTGGAGAAGGAGCCGGGGAAGGCCTGCATCATGATCGCCGAGCGGTTCTCCCGCACGGTCCGGCTCGACACGCCGCTGGGCGACCGCAAGGTCGTCGACCTCTCCGACGGCAGCACGGTGCCGCGGAAGTAGCCGGGGCGCCGGGAAGGCGCGTCAGGACATGCCGAAAGCGGCGGGCACCCCGGGTGCCCGCCGCTTTCGCGCGGGGCTCAGTGGAACGAGTCGCCGCAGGCGCAGGAGCCGGTGGCGTTCGGGTTGTCGATCGTGAAGCCCTGCTTCTCGATCGTGTCGACGAAGTCGATGGAGGCGCCGCCGAGGTACGGGGCGCTCATGCGGTCGGTGACCACCTTGACTCCGCCGAAGTCCTTCACGACGTCGCCGTCGAGCGCGCGCTCATCGAAGAACAGCTGGTAGCGCAGGCCGGAGCAACCGCCCGGCTGGACGGCGACGCGCAGCGCGAGGTCGTCGCGGCCCTCCTGCTCGAGCAGGCTCTTGACCTTGGAGGCCGCCGCGTCGGACAGGATGATGCCCTCGCTCTGGCTGGTCTCGTCCTGAACCGTCATCTGATCCACTCCCGGGTTGTACGGATGCTGCCACAACGGTGAACCGGTGGCTTCCCGGATTCATTCCTCCGGGTCCCATGCGTCTTGGCGCCATCCATGCTCGCACACCGGGCCTTGTTCGGGTAATGCGTCACATTGACGCGAGGGCCATCGTCATTCTGACGCGAACGGGTTATGATAGATAGCGTCAAATAGACGAAAAGGTTTGAGCCGCAGTTCCGCAGAGAAAGGGCTTCGGGCCCGTGACCACCACATCCGAACCGCTGGACGTCCAGCCGACCCCGCTCGCCCTGCTCCTCCTGGGCCGCGAGTCCGACCCGCGCAGCGAGCGCGGCGTCGACTGTCCCGGCGACCTGCCCCTCCCCTCGGACCCGGATCTGGTGGAGCGCGCCCGCGCCGCCAAGGCGAAGCTCGGCGAGAAGGTCTTCGTCCTGGGCCACCACTACCAGCGCGACGAGGTCATCCAGTTCGCCGACGTCACCGGCGACTCCTTCAAGCTGGCCCGTGACGCCGCCGCCCGGCCGGAGGCGGAGTACATCGTCTTCTGCGGTGTGCACTTCATGGCCGAGTCCGCGGACATCCTGACCTCCGACGCCCAGCAGGTGATCCTCCCCGACCTGGCGGCCGGCTGCTCCATGGCCGACATGGCCACCGCAGAGCAGGTCGCCGAGTGCTGGGACGTACTCACCGAGGCCGGCGTCGCCGACGTCACCGTGCCCGTCTCGTACATGAACTCCTCCGCCGACATCAAGTCCTTCACCGGCCGTCACGGCGGCACGATCTGCACCTCCAGCAACGCCAAGCGCGCCCTGGAGTGGGCGTTCCAGCAGGGCGAGAAGGTGCTCTTCCTCCCCGACCAGCACCTCGGCCGCAACACCGCGGTCCGGGAGATGGGCCTCTCGCTGGAGGACTGCGTCCTCTACAACCCGCACAAGCCGAACGGCGGGGTCACCGCGGAGCAGCTGCGCGACGCCAAGATGATCCTGTGGCGCGGGCACTGCTCGGTGCACGGCCGCTTCTCGCTGGACTCGGTGGAGGACGTGCGCGCCCGCATCCCCGGCGTCAACGTCCTGGTGCACCCCGAGTGCAAGCACGAGGTCGTCACCGCGGCCGACCAGGTCGGCTCGACCGAGTACATCATCAAGGCCCTGGAGGCGGCGCCGGCCGGTTCGTCCTGGGCGATCGGCACCGAGCTCAACCTGGTCCGCCGGCTGGCCAAGGCGCACCCGGACAAGCAGATCGTCTTCCTCGACAAGACCGTCTGCTTCTGCTCGACCATGAACCGGATCGACCTGCCGCACCTGGTGTGGGCGCTGGAGTCGCTGGCCGACGGCAAGGTGGTCAACCGCATCCAAGTCGACCGGGAGACCGAACACTTCGCGAAGCTGGCGCTGGAGCGGATGCTCGCCCTGCCGTAGGGGCAGGATGGGCGCATGATCCTGCGCCCGTTGCACGACACCGACGAGGACGCCGACGCCGTAGCGGTCGTGGCCGCCGCCGCGTTCGGCGCCTCCGACGCCCTGCCCGGTGGCGGCCCGCCCGAGGAGATGCCTCCCGAGCGGGCCGCCCTGCTGCGACGGCGCAACCGGTACGTCGCGCGCACCGACCCCGGTGGCTGCTGGCTGGCCGTGGACGAGACCTCCGGCATGCCGCTCGGGGTCGCCATGTCGACGCGCCGCGAGGGGACGTGGGGGCTGTCGCTCTTCGCCGTGCTGCCCTCCGCGCAGCGGCAGGGGGTCGGGCGCGAACTGCTCGCCGCGGCGATGGCGTACGGGCGAGGCTGCCTGCGCGGCATCATCTGCAGCTCCCGCGACCCGCGGGCGGCGGCGACCTACCGCCGGGCGGGCTTCGCGCTGCACCCGGCGATGCGCCTGGAAGGCGCCGTCCGCAAGGGCGACCTGCCCGCGCCGGACGGGGCGGTGCACGAGGGCTCGGCCAAGCACCGCGACCTGATGGACTCCGTCGACCGGCGCACCCGGGGCGGCGCCCACGGCCTCGACCACGACCAACTGCTCACCGAGTGCCCCCTGTTGGTCGTGGACGACCTCGCCGGGAGCGGCTACTGCTACGTCGACCGGGACGGGAACGTACGGCTGCTCGCCGCCACCTCCCGTCGCCTGGCGTCCCGGCTGCTCACCGCCGCGCTGCTGAGCCTGCCCGAGGGCACCACCGCGCAGGTCCCCAACCTGACGGCCGAACAGCAGTGGGCGGTGGACGTGGGCCTGACGGCCGGGCTGGAGCTGAGCACGTCCGGCTGGGTCTGCCTGCGCGGGATGCGTCCGCCGGAACCGTACATCCCGTCCGGGTTCTTCCTGTAGACGGCGCAGGGCCCGGGGCGTTCGTGAACGCCCCGGGCCCTGCCGCCTGTCGTACTGCGCCGGGTCTCAGACCCCGGCCAGCTCCGCCTTCTTCTGCGTCTCCTCCTCGCCCGGGCCTGCGGCCCCGGCCGCCCGCTTCAGCGCCTTGCGCTTGGCACGGCGCTCCTTGCGGATCTCGACCATCGTGTAGAGGGTCGGGACGAGCAGCAGGGTCAGCAGCGTCGAGGTGAGCAGACCGCCGATGACGACGACCGCGAGCGGCTGGGCGATGAAGCCGCCCTCGCCGGTCACCCCGAGGGCCATCGGGAGCAGGGCGAAGATGGTCGCCAGCGCGGTCATCAGGATCGGCCGCAGACGGTGCCGGCCCCCCTCGATGACGGCCTCCACGACGCCGTACCCCTGGGCGCGGTACTGGTTGATGAGGTCCATCAGCACGATCGCGTTCGTCACGACGATGCCGATGAGCATCAGCATGCCGATCAGCGCCGGGACGCCCATCGGGGTACCGGTGATCAGCAGCAGGCCGATCGCGCCGGTGGCCGCGAACGGGATGGACACCAGCAGCACCAGCGGCTGGATCAGGCTGCGGAAGGTGCCGACCAGCAGCATGAAGACGATGGCGATCGCGGCGAGCATCGCGAGCCCGAGCCCCACGAAGGCGTCGTCCTGGTCCGAGGAGACACCGCCGATCTCGGCGGTGGCGCCCTTGGGCAGGTCGAGCGACTTGATCTTCGACTGCAGGGCGGTGCTCACCGCGCCGGTGTTGTCACCGGCCGGCGTCGCCGTGATCGTCGCGGCGCGGGCGCCGTCGATCCGGGTCTTCTGCACCGGGCCGGGGGCCTCGACGACCTCGGCGAGCTTGCCGAGCTTCACCGGTCCCGCGGGGGTGGGGATGGTGAGGGCCTTCAGTTCGGCGACCGTCCCGGCCTTCTGCTCGGAGACCACCCGCACGTCGCGCTCAGTGTCGTCGAGCACCGCGGTGCCGACCGTCGTACCGCGCACGGCCTGGGTGACGGCGGCGCCGATGGTGGCGTCGTTGAGGCCGTACTTGGCGGCCTCGGCCTGCTTGGCGTGGACCTCGATGCGGGGCACGCTCTGCGCGAGGTCGCTGGTGACGTCGGTGACGTCGTCCAGCCCGGCGACGGCGTCGCGGACCTCGGCACTGGCCTTGGCCAGGGTGTCGGCGTCCGCGGCCTTGACCACGACCGACAGGTTCTGGCTGCCGAAGCCGCCGCCACCGGAGACCGAGGTCGTGCCGACGCCGTCGAGCGTCTTGAGGCCGGCACGGATCTCGTCGAGGACGTCCGCGCTGTCGTCGGCGTTCTTCAGCTTCACCTGGAAGCTGGCCTGGTTGGCGCCGGTGCCGCCGCCGAAGGCCGCCAGGAAGCCGGAGGAACCGACGGTGACCTGGTAGTCCTGGACCTGGTCGATGCCCTCGAGGAGCTTCTCGACCTTGCGGGCCGCCGCGTCGGAGGCCGCCAGGCTGGTGCCCGGCGGGAGCTCCTGCCTGACGGTCAGGGTGTCCTGGTCGCCCTGGTCGAAGAAGTTGGTCTTGAGCATCGGGGCGAGCCCGAAGGTGCCCAGCAGGACCGCGACCGCGATCGCGATGCTGGTGAGGCGGCGCCGGGTGGCGAAGCGCAGCACCGGCACGTAGAGCCGCTGCAGCAGGCTGCGGGCCTCCTCCTCCTCGGCCTTGCGGCGGATCTCGTCCGGGTCCACGGTGCCGGCGTCGGCCGGGGGCTTGAGGAACCAGAACGAGAGCACCGGGACGACCGTCAGCGACACCAGCAGCGAGGCCAGCAGCGCGGCGGCGACGGTCAGCGAGAACGAGCCGAACAGGGCGCCCACCATGCCGCCGACCAGGCCGATCGGCACGAAGACCGCGACCGTGGTGAGCGTGGAGGCGGTGACCGCACCGGCCACCTCGCGCACGGCGGCGATGATCGCGGACTGCTTCTCCTCACCGTAGGCGAGGTGCCGCTTGATGTTCTCCAGCACCACGATCGAGTCGTCGACGACACGGCCGATGGCGATGGTCAGCGCGCCCAGGGTGAGCATGTTGAGCGACAGGTCGCGGGTCCACAGCACGATCAGCGTCAGCACGACGGAGAGCGGGATGGAGACCGCGGTCACCAGCGTCGACCGCAGCGACGCCAGGAAGACCAGGATGATCACGACCGCGAAGAGCAGACCGAGCAGGCCCTCGGTGGTCAGTCCGTCGATGGACTTGGAGACCGCGGGGCCCTGGTCGCTGACGACGGTGAGCTTGGCGCCCTTGCCGAGGTCGCGCTCGAGGTCGGCCAGCTTGTCCTTGACCGCAGAGGAGATCGCGACGGCGCTGCCGTCCTGGTCCATGGTGACGGCGACGCCGAGGCTCGGCTCGCCGTCGGTCCGGGTGATGGAGGCGGCGGCGTCCGGGCGCTCCGCGACGGTGGCGACGTCGCCGAGGCGCACGGGCTCGGGGGCGGCGGGGATCCGCAGGTCCTCGATCTGCCGCACGGAGGCGTACTCGCCGCCGACCTGGACGGTGCGGCTCTTGCCGCTGTCGTCGAAGGAGCCCGCCGGGACGGGGTGGCCGCCGGCCTGCAGCGCCTGCACCAGGGCGATGGCGCCGAGCTTGCGGGCGGCGAGCTTCTTGTCGTCGGGGGTGACGGTGACGATCTGGTCCTGGACGCCGGTGACGGTCACCTGGCCGGCGCCGTCGATGTCCTGCAGGACCGGGACGACCGACCGGTCGAGCGCGTCGGCCAGTGCCTGCTGGTCCAGGCCGGTGGAGGTGGCGGCGAGGACGACGGTCGGGATGTCGTCCGTCGAGCCGGCGATGACCTGCGGGTCGGCGTCCTCCGGCAGCCGCGAGGAGACCCGGTTCACCGCCTGCTGGACGTTGGCCACCAGCTTGTCGCTGTCGTTGCCGTAGTCGAACCGGGCCATGATCACGGCAGCGCCCTCGCTGGCCGTGGACGTGATGCCCGTGATGCCGTCGACGCCCTTGACGCCGGCTTCGATCGGCTCGACGACCTGCTTCTCGACGACGTCGGGGGACGCGCCCGGGTAGGTCGTGATCACCGACACCATGGGCAGGTCGATGGAGGGCAGCAACTGCTGCTTGAGGGACGGTATCGCGATGGCGCCGAAGCCGATGGCGACCACCGCCATCAGCGCGACCAGACTGCGCTGGGCGAGGCTGAACCGGGACAGCCAGGACATCGTGGTGCGGTCTCTTCTCTGTGCTCAGAGTGCTCGGGTGTTCTCGGGTTGCGGACTTTTGTCAGCCCACGCCACTTTCTCCTGCCGCGGAGGGTGGTTTCCTCAGCCCGAGGTCGTGATTGGTTCCGGGGGCGTACTGCGGACGCGGTACACGCCGGTGGTACTCAGCGCGCCGCGGGCCGCACCAGACCCGACTCGTACGCGGCGACGACCAGCTGCGCGCGGTCGCGGGCACCGAGTTTGGCCATGGTGCGGTTCACGTGCGTCTTGACGGTGAGCGGGCTCACCCCGAGGCGTTCGGCGATCTCGTCGTTCGGCAGCCCCAGCGCCACCTCGACCAGCACCTCGCGCTCGCGTGCCGTCAGCGCGTCCAGGTCCGGGGCCGCCGGTCCGCCCTCCGAGGGCAGCGGGCGCTGACCGCCGCTCTGCGCCAGGAACTGGGCGATCAGGCTCTTGGTCGCCGACGGGGACAGCAGCGCGTCGCCCTCGGCGACGGTGCGGATCGCGGCGAGCAGTTCGGCCGGCTCGGCGCCCTTGCCGAGGAACCCGGCGGCGCCGGCGCGGATCGCCTGCGCGACGTACTCGTCCGCCTCGAACGTCGTCAGGACGAGGACCGCCACGCCGGTCAGGTCTTCGGCGGCGGTGATCTCGCGGGTGGCGGCGAGGCCGTCCGTGCCGGGCATCCGGATGTCCATCAGGACGACGTCCGCCCGGGTGCTGCGGGCCAGCGCGACGGCCTCGGCACCGTCCGAGGCCTCCCCCACGACCTCCATGTCCGGCTCGGACTCCACGAGGACGCGGAACGCACCCCGCAGCAGCGCCTGGTCGTCCGCGAGCAGCACCCTGATCATGCCGGGATCCTCCCATCCCCCCGCCGGGCGGCCGGCTGGCCCGGCACCACCAGCGGCAGGCGGGCGTGGACGCGGAAACCGCCCTGCGTGCAGGGGCCGGCCTCGCAGGTGCCGCCGAGGGCCGCGGCCCGCTCGCGCATGCCGATCAGGCCGTGGCCGCCGCCCGCGGTGCCCGGGGCCTGCGGGCTGCCGCCACGGTCGACCACGGTGACCTCCAGCGTCCCGTCGCCGCGCGCGATGCGGATCCGCGCCCGCGCGCCCGGGCCGGCGTGCTTGTGGACGTTGGTCAGCGACTCCTGGATGACCCGGTACGCGGTGAGGTCCACGCTCGCGGGAAGCGTGCCGGGGTCCTCCTCGACCACCTCCACCGGCAGCCCGGCCCGGCGGAAGCCGTCGACGAGCTGGTCCAGCACACCGAGGCCGGGTGCCGGTTCCATGGGTGCGGCGGGGTCCCCCGACTGCCGCAGCAGGCCGACGGTCGCACGGAGCTCGTCCAGCGCCGAACGGCTCGCCTCGCGGACGTGTGCGAGGGCCTGCTTCGCCTGGTCGGGCCGGCTGTCCATGACGTGGGCGGCGACACCGGCCTGCACGTTGACCAGGGCGATGTGGTGGGCGACCACGTCGTGCAGCTCGCGGGCGATCCGCATCCGCTCCTCGGCGACGCGGCGCTTGGCCTCCTCCTCCCGGGTGCGCTCGGCCCGCTCGGCGCGCTCCTCGACGGCGGCGACGTAGGCGCGGCGGTGCCGGGTGGCCTCGCCGGCGGCTGCGGCCATGCCGCTCCACGCGAACAGGGCGATGTTCTCGGCGGAGTACCAGGGCCGGGCCCCGAAGAGCATGGCGATCGCGGGCAGCAGCAGGCAGGTGGCGAGGCCGAGCCGGAAGGTGGTGGTGCGGTCGGTGCGCGTGGAGGCGGAGAAGAGCGCCACGACGACGGTGGCGGCCACCGGGGCGCGGCCCTCCCCGGTCGCGGTGAGCAGGTAGACGACGGTGACCGCGCCGGTGAAGGCGAGGACGCCCAGCGGGCTGCGCCGGCGCACCATCAGCGCGGCGGAGCCGAGGACGGCCAGCAGGATGTCGGGGACCGAGGCGTCGTACCGCTCGGTGTGCGGCCCGATGAACATGTTGCCGAGGATCACCGCGAGGACGGCGAGCGCCAGCCCGGCGTCGAGGGCTACGGGGTGGGCCTGCGGCCACAGTCGGGCCCGGTCCTTCATCGATCGATGCTGCACGCTCACCAACGGTACGGGTCCCCAGGAACGGCCGTGCCCCGGTCCGGTGCGGTACCGGGCCGGGGCACTCGGCGGGTGCGCTGGTCGGCGAGGTGTCAGCCGGGGATGAGCCCGCCGTCCCCGAGCAGTGCCCGGACCTCCTCCAAGGTGGCCTCCGAGGCCGGCAGGATCAGCTCGGACGGCTCCAGGGAGTCGTCCGGCAGAGGTGTGCCGAGCCGCCGGACGGCGTCGAGGAGCGCGGTGAGCGTGCGCCGGAACCCGGCGTCGTCACCGCTCTCCATCTCCGCCAGGAGCTCGTCGTCGAGCTTGTTGAGTTCGGTGAGGTGGCTCTCGTCCACCGTGACCTGGCCCTCGCCCATGATCCTCACGATCACGACGCCCTCCTCTAGGGGTGTCTCACTGCTTGTCGAACCGGGGCTGGTCCTGGGTCTGCGACGGGGTCTGGCCCTGCTGTCCGCTCTCGATGGCCTGCTGCGGGGAGCCGCCGGCGAGCTCGGCCTTCATGCGCTGCAGCTCCAGTTCGACGTCGCTGCCGCCGGAGAGGCGGTCGAGCTCCGCCTGGATGTCGTCCTTGGCGATCCCGGTCGGGTCGTCCAGGGCGCCGGAGGCCAGCAGCTCGTCCAGGGCGCCGGCCCGGGCGCGCAGCTGCTCGGTCTTGTCCTCGGCCCGCTGGATCGCCAGGCCGACGTCGCCCATCTCCTCCGAGATGCCGGAGAAGGCCTCGCCGATCTGGGTCTGTGCCTTGGCCGCGCTGTAGGTGGCCTTGATGGTCTCCTTCTTGGTGCGGAAGGCGTCCACCTTGGCCTGCAGGCGCTGGGCGGCGAGGGTGAGCTTCTCCTCCTCGCCCTGCAGCGTCTGGTGCTGCGTCTCCAGGTCGGTGACCTGCTGCTGGAGGGCGGCTCGACGCGACAGCGCCTCGCGGGCCAGGTCCTCCCGCCCCAGGGCGAGCGCCTTGCGGCCCTGGTCCTCGTACTTCGCGGACTGCTGCTGCAGCTGGTTCAGCTGCAGCTCCAGGCGCTTGCGCGAGGTGGCGACGTCGGCCACACCGCGCCGAACCTTCTGCAGCAGCTCCAGCTGTTTCTGGTACGAGTAGTCGAGGGTCTCGCGCGGATCCTCGGCCCGGTCAAGGGCCTTGTTGGCCTTCGCGCGGAAGATCATCCCCATCCGCTTCATGACACCGCTCATGGGCCTCGCGCGCCCCCTTCATTCAGCTCGCCAGCACACCTCTACAGACCCCACAGTACGGGGCCTGGTTCCATTACCCCACTGTTCTGTTGCTGATGCGCTCATCCTTAGGAACGATCACAGTTCGATGACCTCAGGCGCAGGGAGTAGGTGAGGGGCTGGGGGTCCCGTCGGCGAGCACGTAACCTTGGAGTCGTGTTCCGACGTCGTTCCCAAAGCGAGCAGACCGCGTCCACCACTGTGGTGGACGACCGGCAGCCCCGCGACCCGCAGGCTCCCAAGGGTCGCCCCACGCCCAAGCGCAGCGATGCCCAGGGCCAGCGCCGCAAGGCGGTGACCGCGCCCACCGACCGCAAGGCCGCCACCAAGCAGGCCCGCGACGCCCGGCGGGCCGACCTGGCCAAGCAGCGCGAGGCCCTGATGAACGGGGACGAGCGCTACCTGCCCGCCCGTGACAAGGGCCCCGTGCGCAAGTTCGCGCGCGACTACGTGGACTCGCGCTTCCGCATGGCCGAGTTCTTCCTGCCGCTCGCCGTGGTCATCCTCGTGCTCAGCATGCTCCGCAACCCCGCGCTGCAGAACCTCTCCCTGCTGCTGTGGCTCGTGGTCATCGTGCTGATCGTCGTCGACTCGGCCTTCACCGGTTTCCTGCTCCGCCGCGAGCTGGCCAAGCGCTTCCCGGACAAGCCCACCAAGGGCGCGGTCGCCTACGCCCTCATGCGGACCCTCCAGATGCGCCGACTGCGCCTGCCGAAGCCGCAGGTCAAGCGCGGCACCAAGCTCTGAGCGGGAACGGCGGTTTCGCCGGCGCCGCCGGCCCCTGGCTGGACCGGCTGGGCGGGCTCCGGAACACCGTGCGCCAGGAGCTGGTCGCGCGCCAGCTGGACGAGCAGATCACCGCGCGCTTCCCCGTGGGGCGTCGGCTCAGGATCCTCGACGTCGGGCCCGGCCAGGGCACCCAGGCGCTGCGACTCGCCCGTGCCGGCCACCTGGTCACCGGCCTGGAGGCCGATCCGGAGATGGCGGGGGTCCTGCGCGGGGCCGTGGCCGCCGAGCCGGAGGGCATACGCGAGCGGATCAGCCTCGTCGAGGGCGACGGCCGGGAGACCGGCCGGCACTTCGGGCCCGGCAGCTTCGACGTCGTGCTCTGCCACGGCGTGCTGATGTACGTGCCCGAGCCGGACGCGATGGTCGCCGGGCTCGCCCGGGTGCTGGCCCCCGGCGGGCTGCTGTCGCTGCTGGTGCGCAACGCCGACGCCCTGGCGATGCGGCCCGCGCTGCAGGGCGACTGGGCCGGTGCGCTGTCCGCCTTCGCGGGCGATACGTACACCAACCGGCTGGGGCTCGCTGCCCGTGCCGACCGGCGCGCGGACCTGACGACGACCCTCAGCGCCATCGGCGCGCCGCTGCACGCCTGGTACGGGGTGCGGGTCTTCACCGACACGGCGCCGGACGACTCCGTGGAGGTGCCGGAGGAGTTGCTGGCCGCCGAGGAGCTGGCCGGCCGCACCGACCCCTACCGCGGGGTCGCGGCACTGCTGCATCTGTGCGGCGTACGGAACTGACCGGGGCGGGATACCGCGTACGGGACGCCACGAACGCGACACTTCGGTCATGCGCGATTCGAAGCCCAACCGATGGCGGCCGCCGACGGCGCTCCGGGCGGCGGCCCTGCTGCTGGCCGTCGCGTGCTGCGGTGGCGTGACCGCCGGATGCACGGGGGACTCCCCCTCCCCCAGCGCGGCATCCTCGGCGCCCGCGCCCGTCGCCGCCTCCGAGCTGGCCGGCGCCCGTGATCTGGAGCGCTCCTACCAGCAGGTGGTCAAGGCGGTGCTGCCGTCCGTCGTCCAGATCAACACGTCCGAGGGACTGGGCTCCGGCATCGTCTACGACACCAAGGGCCACATCGTCACCAACGCCCATGTCGTCGGCAACTCCCACACCTTCGAGGTCACCCTCGCCAACAGCGACACCCCGCACAAGGGCCGGCTCGTGGCCGCCTACCCCGAGCAGGACCTCGCCGTCATCGAACTCGACGACCCGCCGAGCGGGCTGCGCGCGGCGTCCTTCGGCCGCTCACGCGACGTCCAGGTCGGCCAGATCGTGCTCGCCATGGGCAGTCCGCTCGGCCTGAACAGCAGCGTCACGCAGGGCATCGTCTCAGCCGTCGGCCGTACGGTCAGCGAGACCGGGGCCGAGGGCGGCACCGGCGCCACCCTCGCCGACATGGTGCAGACCTCGGCTCCCATCAACCCCGGCAACAGCGGCGGCGCATTGGTCAACCTCTCCGGCCAGGTCATCGGCATCCCGACGCTCGCCGCGGTCAACCCCACCATGGGCGACTCCTCGGCCCCGGGCATCGGCTTCGCCATCCCCGCGGCGACCGTCACCCGCATCGCGGACCAGATCATCAAGCACGGCAAGGTCGTCGACTCCGGCCGCGCGGCGCTGGGCATCGTCGCGCGCACCGTCCTCGACGAGAACTTCCAGCCCGCCGGGGTGGGCGTCGTCGAGGTGACCCGGGGCGGAGCGGCGGACAAGGCCGGGATCAAGCCCGGGGACGTCATCACCGATGTCGGGGGCGACGACATCACGACCCTCCAGTCGCTGTCCGAGGCCCTGGTCCAGCACGCGCCCGGCGACACCGTGGACGTCACCTTCCAGCGCGGCGGCAGCGAGAAGACCGTCAAGGTCACGCTCGGGCAGCTCCAGTAGCGGCCGGACGCACAGCGGGGGGGGGGGGGGGGGGGGGGGGGCCCCCCCCCCCCCCCCCCCCCCGGGGGGGGGGCGCGCCCCCCCCCCCCCCCCCCCCCCCCACCAACCCCCCGGGGGCGGGGCGAAGGCGCGCCGACCAT
>NZ_JBIATA010000004.1:32221-349737 GCF_042891295.1 Streptomyces sp. NPDC001902
CCGCCCTGCCACCCGTGTTTCTGACCCCCGCCGGGGGGCGGCCCCTTCACCTCCGTCCTGTCACGGGGGGGGCGGGGGGGGGGGGGGGCGCGCGGGGGGGGGGGGGGGGGGGGGGGGCCCCCCCCCCCCCCCCCCCCCCCGCCGTGGTGCGGCGGCCGGACCCCCGGCCGCCCGGTCACCGGTCTACTCGTCGGCGTGCAGGCTCATCGGGCCGTAGATCTTCGTGCCGTCCTCGAAGAGGTGCACCTGGTCGGCGCCTCCCTGGAGGAGGTCCTTCCAGACCTCGCCGATCCAGGACTCGGCGTCGCCCTGCGTGGGGAACTCCTCGGGCTCGACCGCGGGGGTGACCTCCGTGCCGTCGGTCTTCTCGAAACGCCACGTCCACGCCATGTCCGTCTCCTCGTCCCTGGGGGTGCCTGCCCGGCAGCGTAGCGTGCGCGGACGCGAGAGGATCTGCACGTGGAACTGACTCTCCTCGGCACCGGTGGCCCCGACGGCCTGCCCCTCCCCGGCTGCCCGTGCGCGGCGTGCGCGACGGCGGTGGGCGACCAGGCGCGGGCGGCGACCTCGCTGCTCGTGGACGGGGTGCTGCTGCTCGACCTGACGCCGGGCCTCGCGCTGACCGCGGCGCGCTCCGGTCACTCGCTCGCCGGGGTCCGCCAGGTGCTGCTGTCGCATCCGCACGACGGGCCGGCCGTGGAGATCCCGGCGGGGCTCCCCGCGCCGGGCCGGGTGGCGGCCGGGCAGGAGATCACCCTGCTGACCGGGCACCGGGTGCGGGCGGTGCCGCTCGACGCGCCCGGGACCGGCTACGAGGTGACGGGACCGTACGGCGAGCGGCTGCTGTACCTGCCGCCGGAGTGCGCTCCGGCGGGGCTGCCGGAGGCCGTGGAGCCGTACCGGATGGTGCTGCTGGACGCCGTGGGCCGGCCGGACGGGCTGGCGCGGCTGCGCGCGGCCGGCGCGGTCGGGAGCACCACCGACGTCGTCGCGGTCCACCTGGACCACCGCGTCCACCCCGGGCCGGAGCTGCGGCGCCGGCTGGCCGCGCTCGGCGTACGGGCGGTGCCGGACGGCACGACGCTGACCGTCGGCGACCTGCACGACGTGCCCGACGTGCCGCGGCGCACGCTCGTGCTGGGCGGGGCGCGGTCGGGCAAGTCGGTGGAGGCGGAGCGGCGGCTGTCGGCCTTCCCCGACGTGCTGTACGTGGCCACCGGCGGGACGCGCGGCGGTGACCCGGAATGGGCGGAGCGCGTGGCGCTGCACCGCGAGCGGCGTCCGCAGTCGTGGCAGACGGTGGAGACCTGCGACCTGCTGCCGCTGCTGGCCGAGGAGGACGGGCCCGCGCTGCTGATCGACTGCCTGTCGCTGTGGCTGACGCACACCATGGACGAACTCGGCGCGTGGGACGACGAGAAGTGGGCGGAGGGCGCCGAACGCGAACTGCGCCGCCGCGTCGGCGAACTGACCGCGGCGTGGCGCGCGACCCGCCGTACGGCCGTGGCGGTCAGCAACGAGGTCGGCTCCGGGGTCGTACCGGCCACGGCCAGCGGGCGCAGATTCCGGGACGAGCTGGGGCGGCTGAACCTCGCGCTGGCCGACGAGTCCGAGCACGTGGTGCTGGTGGTCGCGGGACAGGCGCTGTCACTGCGGGGCTGACCTCGGCGCGCGACCCCGCGGACCGGTAGTGTTCGACCCCGTGAGCGGCCTGAACCTTGATGACTTCGCGACCCTGGTGGAGCGTCCGGACGCCGGTGTGCGCCGTGACGCACGCGACCGTTGGCAGCGGCTGGTGCGCCCGGCGAGCGCGCTGGGCGGGCTGGCCGAGCTCGCCGACTGGCTGTCGGCGGTCCAGGGCGCGGCGACCCTACGCCCGATCGAGCACCCCAAGGCCGTGCTCTTCGCGGCGGACCACGGGGTGGCGGCACTGAAGGTGTCCGCCCGCCCCGGGGGCACCGCGGTCGAGCTGGTGCGGCGGGTCCTGGACGGGGCCTCCCCGGTCAATGTGCTGGCCCGTCAGTACGGCGCGGCGCTGCGGGTGGTGGACGTCGGCGTGGACGCGCCGGCCGATGACCTGCCCGCCGACGTGACGGCGCACCGCGTGCGGCGCGGCTCCGGCCGGATCGACGTGGAGGACGCGCTGACGGCCGAGGAGGCCGAGGCGGCGTTCCGGGCCGGCATGGCCGTCGCGGACGAGGAGGCGGACTCCGGCACGGACCTGGTGCTCCTGGGCGATCTGAGCGTGGGCGGCACCACGGTGGCCGGGGTGCTGATCGCGGCGCTGTGCGGTACCGACGCATCCGTGGTGACCGGCCGCGGTTCGGGCATCGACGACATCGCGTGGATGCGCAAGTGCGCGGCGATCCGCGACGCGCTGCGCCGGGCCCGGCCCGTGCTGGGCGACCAGCTGGAGCTGCTGGCGGCGGTCGGCGGCGCGGACGTGGCGGCGATCACCGGTTTCCTGCTGCAGGCCTCGGTGCGGAAGCTGCCGGTGGTGCTGGACGGCGTGGTGTCCGCGGCGTGCGCGCTGGTCGCGCAGCGGATCGCCTTCCGGGCGCCGGACTGGTGGCTGGCGGGGCAGGCCAGCGGTGAGCCGGGGCAGGTCAAGGCGCTGGACCGGCTGTCCATCGAGCCGCTGCTCGACCAGAAGGTGACGGCGGGTGAGGGCACCGGCGCGCTGCTGGCGCTCCCCCTCCTGAAGGCGGCGGCGGCCCTGTCGGCGGAGCTGCCGGAACGTTTCTGACCCATCGCGAACCGGGTCGTTCCCGTAGGATCCGGACCTATGGGAACGGCCGTCTCGGTCTGGCGTGAACGCGGCGCGGTGTCCACCGTCCGGTACCTGCGCCTGGTCGGCCTGGTCGACCTGCTGGGTGCGGTGTGGGTGTCCTTCGGGAACGACATCCGGCGTCATGACGTCGACGAGTACGTCACCCCGTACCTGCTGACCGCCGGCTACACCCCGGCCTTCCTCGCGCTCTTCCTGGCGGTCACGATGCGCCGCAGGAAGCGCGCGGCCTGGCTGCTCAACCTCGTCCTCGCCGGGCTCTACCTGCTGTTCCTGGCCGCGGCGACGGCCGTCCCCGCGTTCCGCGGCCACCCGCAGAACTGGGTGTCGCTGGGGATCACCGCCGCCTTCTGCGCCGCGCTGCTCGCCGGGCGCCGTGCGTTCCGCGCCAAGGGCGACCCCTCCAACCCCCGGCTGGCCGCGGCGGTCGCCGTCGGCGGCGTCGCGGCCGGCGGACTCCTCGCCGCGGGCCTGGTCACCGTCACCGACACGGGGCACGGCTCGACCTTCGGCCAGCGGTACGCGTACGCCATGCTCCGCGTGGTCTCGCTGGCGGACGCCGAGGAGTCCTTCCCGGGGATCTCGACCCCGGGCTGGGTCGACGTCGCCATCAACGCCATGAGCGCCGTGCTGTTCCTGCTGGTGCTGTACGCGGCCTTCCGCTCGCCCCGCGGCCGCGAACTGCTGGGCCCGCAGGACGAGATGCGGCTGCGGGCCCTGCTCGACCGGCACGGCGAACGTGACTCGCTCGGCTACTTCGCGCTGCGCCGCGACAAGAGCGTCGTCTGGTCGCCGTCGGGCAAGTCGGCGATCGCCTACCGCGTCGTCGGCGGGGTGTCCCTCGCCTCCGGCGACCCCATCGGCGACCCAGAGGCCTGGCCCGGGGCGATCGAGGCCTGGCTCGCCGAGGCCCGCGAGCACGCCTGGGTGCCGGCGGTGGTGGGGGCCGGCGAGGAGGCCGGCACCGTCTACGCACGGCACGGGCTCGACGCCCTGGAGCTCGGCGACGAGGCGATCGTCGAGGTCGCCGACTTCACCCTGGAGGGCCGCGCGATGCGCACCGTGCGGCAGGCGTACCACCGGATCGGGCGCGCCGGGTACACCGTCCGCGTACGGCGTCACGAGGACATCCCGGCGCGGGAGATGGCGGCCCTGCTGGAGCGCGCGGACCGCTGGCGGTACGGGCAGACCGAGCGGGGCTTCTCCATGGCGCTGGGGCGGCTCGGCGACCCGGCGGACGGCCGGTGCGTCATGATGGAGTGCGCGGACGGGCAGGGCGAGCCGAGGGCGCTGCTCAGTTTCGTGCCGTGGGGGCGGCACGGGCTGTCGCTGGACCTGATGCGCCGTGACCGGGACTCCGACAACGGGCTGGTGGAGTTCATGGTGATCGAGCTGATCCGGCGTGCGGAGGAGACCGGGGTCGAGCGCGTGTCGCTCAACTTCGCCGTGTTCCGTTCGGTCTTCGAGCGCGGGGCGAGGCTGGGCGCCGGGCCGGTGCTGCGGATGTGGCGGGCGCTGCTGACCTTCTTCTCCCGGTGGTGGCAGATCGAGTCGCTGTACCGCGCCAACGCCAAGTACCGGCCGGTCTGGGAGCCGCGTTTCCTGCTCTTCGAGAAGGGCGGCGAACTGCCCCGGATCGGACTGGCGAGCGCACGGGCCGAGGGCTTCCTCGCCGCGCCCCGGATGCCCTCGCCGCGGCGCTGAGCCGGCCCGGATCGCCGGGACGCCAGGGCGGCACGGCGACACGGAGACGATCGGGCACCTGGAGCCGCCGACCGCCACCGGCGGTGCCGACGAGGAAACCGTCGCCGGCGGGCCCGGCCGGGGCGCCGCGGCGGCCTGCACCCGGCACGCGGCCACCACACGCGCCGCACACCTGGCGGACGCGCCGGGGCTCAGTGCTCGGTGAAGCCGCCGATCCAGTCCTGGAGCCGCCGCAACGGGCCCGACCAGCGCGCGTCGTGCCGTGCGGCGCGGGCCTCCGCCCGCCGGACCGCCCCGGGCCTGCGTGAGTAGAGCCGCTCGGCCCACAACGAGTCGGGGCGCGCCAGCCGCAGGGCCGCGTACAGCGCGACGAAGGGCACGAAGACGCCGACGACGGCGGAGCGCAGCTTGCCCTTGACGAGGGCGACGAGGACGAACAGGAAGTTGACGGCGATGGTGAGGATCACCGAGACGCGGCTCTGCTGCTCGTCCGGGCTGACCGAGTTGACGCCGAAGGGGACCAGGCCGAGGAGCATCATCACGACGACGGAGAAGGTGACGACGACGGCCTCGACGCTCTTGCGGCCGCGATCGCTCCAGTACACGTCGTCGAGGTAGAGCACGAGCGCGAACTCGTCGAGCACCAGGCCCGCTCCGGCGCCGAACAGGACCGCGGACAGGTAGGCGCCGAAGCCCCGCGAGGAACTGGCGACGCCCCCGAAGCCGCCGATCGTCATGAGGATGATCCCGGGCACCACGTGGTGGATGTGGGTGCCGCCCGAGGAGATGTTGCGGAAGGGGCCCCTGCCGGCCCGGATGAGACGGGTGATCATCCGGGTGACCAGGAAGGTCAGTACGAACGCGCCCAGCGCGAGGAGCAGCGGCAGCTTTCCCGGCTCGATGATGTTGCGGTACCACCAGTCGCCCATGCCGATTGCTCCAGATTCGCCCCGTACGCGGCACTATACGGTTCCGGCCCGGCGGTTACCCTGCACGCCATGACCGCCGACCCCGCACCCGCTCCCGCGAACCCTGCCGTCACGGCCGCCGACGGACTGCGTTTCGCCTTCGGCACCCTGACGGTGCTGCGGGTCCGGGTCACCCGCTGGGACCGCCCGGCGGCCCGCGCCGGGATGCTCTGGGCACCCGTGGCCGGGCTGGTCGTGGGGCTGTGCGCGGCGGCGGCCGGCGGACTCCTGCTGCTCCTCGGCTCGGGGCCGCTGCCCGCCGCGGTGGCGAGCGCCGCCGTACCGGCCGCCCTGACGCGGGGGCTGCACCTGGACGGGCTGGCCGACACCGCCGACGGGCTGGGCAGCGGCAAGCCCGCCGAGGACGCGCTGCGCATCATGAAGCAGTCCGACATCGGGCCCTTCGGTGTGCTCACCCTGGTCCTCGTCCTGCTGGCCCAGGTCGCCGCGCTCGCCGAGCTGTACGGCCAGTCCTGGACCCGGGGTGCGGTCGCCGCCGCCCTGGCCGGGCTCACCGCCCGCGCCGCGATGACGCTGGCCTGCCGTGACGGTGTGCCCCCGGCTCGCCCCGGCGGGCTCGGCGCGGCCGTGGCGGGCGCGGTCCCCGCCCGTACCGCCTGGGCGTCGGCCGCGCTGACGGTGGCGGTCTGCGCCGGCTGCGGGGCCGCCTTCGGCGTGCCGGACGCGGCGCGCTGTGCGGCGGCGGCGGCGGTGGCCCTGGCCGCCGCGGAACTGCTGCTGCGGCGGTGCCGCCGGCGCCTGGGCGGCGTCACCGGTGACGTCTTCGGCGCGTTGTGCGAGACCGCCGCGACGGCCGCGCTGCTGGTGCTCATCCTGGGCTGAGCGCCGCACGGCGACCGGGCGCGATGCGGTCCGGCGCCCCAACTCCCGCCGGGCGGAAGGGGATCGGGACCCTGCCCGGGGTGCCGCGCGGGCGCGTTCCCATAGGGAAAACCCGCGCCTTCGCCGCCATGGGCGCAGGTCGTGGTCGCAAGCGACAGGAGTGAGCGTAAGGTCGGTGCTGCACCCCCGCCCGTGCCGCGAAGGACGCCCGGCGTCGGGCACGAGGGAGCCGGACGGAGTCCGGCGTCAAGTATTGGACCCCCGAAGGAACAGGATCCGCATCACCGTGACTGCACTGACTCTCAGCACCTCCTCCGCGGCAGCGCTGCGCGCTGACGCCGTCGTCGTCGGCGTGACCAAGGGCGCCAAGGGCCCCGAGGTCGCCGCCGGGGCGGAGGCGGTGGACCAGGCCTTCTCCGGCCGGCTCGCCGCGACGCTCGAGACACTGGGCGCCTCGGGCGCGGAGGGTGAGGTGACCAAGCTCCCCGCCCCGGACGGCCTGAAGTCCCCGGTCGTGCTGGCGGTCGGGCTCGGTGAGGCCCCGGCCGACGGCGCCGCGTACGACACCGAGGCGCTGCGCAAGGCCGCCGGCGCCGCCGCCCGCGCGCTGGCCGGGTCGAAGAAGGCCGCCTACGCCCTTCCGGTGCAGGACGCGGACGCCGCGCAGGCGGTCGCCGAGGGCGCGCTGCTCGGCGCGTACACGTACACCGCGTACCAGTCGTCCAACGGCAAGGCCCCACTCGCCGAGGTCGCGCTGGTCGGCGCGAAGCCGCGGGACAAGGCGTTCAAGGCCGCCGCCGAGCGGGCCGCCGTCATCGCGGCGGAGGTCAACCGGGCGCGCGACCTGATCAACATGCCGCCGAACGACCTCCACCCGAAGTCCTTCGCCGCGCTCGCGCAGGAGGCCGCCAAGGAGCACGGCCTCAAGATCGAGGTGCTGGACGAGAAGGCGCTGGTCAAGGGCGGCTACGGCGGCATCATGGGCGTCGGCCAGGGCTCGGCGAACCCGCCCCGCCTGGTGAAGATCGCCTACACGGGTGCCAAGGGCCGCGGCGCCAAGCACCTGGCACTGGTCGGCAAGGGCATCACCTACGACTCGGGCGGCATCTCCCTGAAGCCGGCCGGTCACAACGAGACCATGAAGTGCGACATGAGCGGTGCCGCCGCCGTGCTGTCCACCGTGGTCGCCGCCGCGCGCCTCGGACTGCCCGTCAACGTCACCGGCTGGCTGGCGCTCGCCGAGAACATGCCCTCGGGCAGCGCCGCCCGCCCCGGCGACGTGCTGAAGATGTACAGCGGCAAGACCGTCGAGGTGCTCAACACCGACGCCGAGGGCCGCCTGGTGATGGCCGACGCCCTCACCCGCGCCTCGGAGGAGAAGCCCGACGCGATCATCGACGTGGCGACCCTGACCGGCGCCATGGTGCTGGCCCTGGGCAACCGCATCTTCGGCGTCATGGCCAACGACGACGCCTTCCGCACCGCGCTGCACGAGGTCGCGACCGAGGTCGGCGAGCAGTCCTGGCCGATGCCGCTCCCGGCCGACCTGCGCAAGGCCATGGACTCCCCCACCGCGGACATCGCGAACATGGGCGAGCGCATGGGCGGCGGCCTGGCGGCCGGCCTGTTCCTGAAGGAGTTCGTCGGCGAGGGCATCACCTGGGCCCACCTGGACATCGCGGGCCCCGCCTTCAACGAGTCCGGCCCCTTCGGCTACACCCCCAAGGGCGGCACCGGCTCCGCCATCCGCACCCTGGTGCGCGTGGCCGAGAAGGCCGGCGAGGGCGAGCTCCTCTGACCGCGGTGTAAGCCTCGGCACATTCCGTACGGCCCCGGGTATGGCATCCGGGGCCGTACGCGTTCGCCAAGGGCGAGCAAAGAGTACAACCGCTCCGTATTTCGCAAGGGATACCGGCGAGTAGCCCCGGCCGGGGACGTTCCGTACGTCTCAGACACCGGCCCGGTGCCTCGTCGGCCCCGAACAAGTGCGAAGATGTTGTCTCGGCACGACAGGGCCCCGTTTAACAGAAGCGGCCGAACAAAAGCCGCCGCCCGGTCATGACGGACCGGCTCCGGCGTATCCATGCATGGAGGACGTGACGTGGCGAACGACGCCAGCACCGTTTTCGACCTAGTGATCCTCGGTGGCGGTAGCGGCGGCTACGCCGCAGCGCTGCGTGCGGCGCAGCTCGGTCTGGACGTCGCCCTGATCGAGAAGGACAAGCTCGGCGGCACCTGCCTGCACCGCGGCTGCATCCCCACGAAGGCTCTGCTGCACGCCGGTGAGATCGCGGACCAGGCCCGCGAGGCCGATCAGTTCGGTGTCAAGGCCACTTTCGAGGGCATCGACATCGCCGGGGTCCACAAGTACAAGGACGACGTGATCTCGGGCCTCTACAAGGGCCTGCAGGGCCTGGTGGCCTCCCGCAAGGTCACCTACGTGACCGGTGAGGGCCGGCTCTCCTCCCCCACCTCCGTGGACGTGGGCGGCCAGCGCTACACCGGCCGGCACGTCCTGCTGGCGACGGGCTCCGTGCCGAAGTCGCTGCCGGGCCTGGCCATCGACGGCGACCGCATCATCTCCTCCGACCACGCGCTGGTCCTGGACCGTGTGCCGAAGTCCGCGATCATCCTCGGCGGCGGTGTCATCGGCGTCGAGTTCGCCTCGGCGTGGAAGTCCTTCGGCGCCGACGTCACCATCGTCGAGGGCCTGCCGCACCTCGTGCCGGTCGAGGACGAGAACAGCTCGAAGCTGCTGGAGCGCGCCTTCCGCAAGCGGGGCATCAAGTTCAACCTCGGCACCTTCTTCTCCAAGGCCGAGTACACCGCCGACGGCGTCAAGGTCACCCTGGCCGACGGCAAGGAGTTCGAGGCCGAGGTCCTGCTCGTGGCCGTCGGCCGCGGCCCGGTCTCCCAGGGCCTGGGCTACGAGGAGGCCGGGGTCGCCATGGACCGCGGCTACGTCCTCGTCGACGAGTACATGCGCACCAACGTGCCCACCATCTCCGCGGTCGGCGACCTCGTCCCGACCCTGCAGCTGGCCCACGTCGGCTTCGCCGAGGGCATCCTCGTCGCGGAGCGGCTGGCCGGTCTGAAGACCGTGCCGATCGACTACGACGGCGTGCCGCGCGTCACGTACTGCCACCCGGAGGTCGCCTCCGTCGGCATCTCCGAGGCCAAGGCCAAGGAGCTGTACGGCGCCGACAAGGTCGTCACCCTGAAGTACAACCTGGCCGGCAACGGCAAGAGCAAGATCCTCAAGACCGCGGGCGAGATCAAGCTCGTCCAGGTCCGCGACGGCGCCGTGGTCGGTGTCCACATGGTCGGCGACCGCATGGGCGAGCAGGTGGGCGAGGCCCAGCTGGTCTACAACTGGGAGGCGCTGCCGGCCGAGGTCGCGCAGCTCATCCACGCGCACCCGACGCAGAACGAGGCCCTCGGCGAGGCGCACCTCGCGCTCGCGGGCAAGCCCCTTCACTCGCACGACTGACCCACGGACACGCAGACAGATCCGCACAGATCGTTAGGAGCAACCGAAACCATGGCGGTTTCCGTAACCCTGCCGGCGCTCGGCGAGAGCGTGTCCGAGGGCACCGTCACCCGCTGGCTCAAGGCCGAGGGTGAACGCGTCGAGGCCGACGAGCCGCTGCTCGAGGTGTCGACCGACAAGGTCGACACCGAGATCCCGGCGCCCGCTTCGGGCATCCTCTCCTCCATCAAGGTGGCCGAGGACGAGACGGTGGAGGTCGGCGCCGAGCTGGCCGTCATCGACGACGGCACGGGCGCCCCCGCTGCCGCCCCCGCCCCGGCCGCCGCGGCGGAGCCCGCGCCGGCTCCGGTGCAGGAGGCCCCCGCCCCCGTCCCGGCCCCGGCGCCTGCCGCCGCGGCCCCCGCCCCGGCCCCGGCCGGCGGCGCCGAGGGCACCCCGGTGCTGCTGCCTGCGCTGGGCGAGTCGGTGACCGAGGGCACCGTCACCCGCTGGCTGAAGTCGGTCGGCGAGAGCGTCGAGGCCGACGAGCCGCTGCTCGAGGTCTCCACCGACAAGGTCGACACCGAGATCCCGTCGCCGGCCGCCGGCACCCTGCTGGAGATCCTCGTCGGTGAGGACGAGACCGCCGAGGTCGGCGCCAAGCTCGCCGTCATCGGTGCCGCCGGTGCCGCGCCCGCCGCCGCCCCGGCCCCCGCCGCCCCCGCTCCCGCCCCGGCCGCCGCGGCCCCGGCGCCCGCCCCGGCCGCTGCCCCGGTTCCGGCCCCCGCGCCTGCTCCGGCCCCGGTCGCCCCGGCTCCGGTGCCCGCCCCGGCCCCCGCGCCGGTCGCGGCTCCGGCTCCGGTCACCCCGGCTCCGGCCGCCCCGGCCGCCCCCTCGGCGACCGCGCCGACCGACGAGGGCGCGTACGTGACCCCGCTGGTGCGCAAGCTCGCCGCCGAGAACGGCGTGGACCTCGCCTCGGTCAAGGGCACCGGTGTCGGTGGCCGCATCCGCAAGCAGGACGTCCTGGCCGCCGCCGAGGCCGCCAAGGCCGCCGCTGCCGCGCCGACCGCCCCGGCCCCGGCCGCGGGCGTCACGGTGCCGGCCGCCGCCGCCGCGCTGCGCGGGCAGACCGTCAAGATGACCCGCATCCGCAAGGTCATCGCCGAGAACATGATGAAGGCCCTGCACAGCCAGGCGCAGCTGTCGACCGTGGTCGAGGTGGACGTCACCAAGATCATGAAGCTGCGGGCCCGGGCCAAGGAGTCCTTCCTGGCCCGCGAGGGCGTCAAGCTCTCGCCGATGCCGTTCTTCGTGAAGGCCGCCGCCGAGGCGCTGAAGGCCCACCCGGTCATCAACGCCAAGATCAACGACGACGGCACCGTGACCTACCACGACGCCGAGAACGTCGGCATCGCGGTGGACTCGGAGCAGGGCCTGATGGTCCCGGTCATCAAGGGCGCCGGCGACCTGAGCCTGGCCGGCATCGCCAAGAAGACCGCCGAGCTGGCCGGCAAGGTCCGCAACAAGAAGATCAGCCCGGACGACCTGTCCGGCGGCACGTTCACGATCAGCAACACCGGCTCGCGCGGTGCGCTGTTCGACACGATCATCGTGAACTACCCGCAGGTCGCCGAGCTCGGCATCGGTGCCACCGTGCGCCGCCCGATCGTGATCAACCACCCGGACCTGGGTGAGACCATCGCGATCCGCGACGTGGCGTACCTGACCCTGTCGTACGACCACCAGCTGGTCGACGGCGCGGACGCCGCCCGCTACCTGAACGACGTCAAGGCCCGTCTCGAGGCCGGCGAGTTCGAGGGCGACCTCGGTCTGTAACCGACCGGAGTCCTCGCGGGACCGTACGACGGCCGAGGCCCCAGCCCCCTCCGGGCTGGGGCCTCGGCCGTTCTCCGGCAACTCCCCCGCCCGTTGAACGGTCCGGGCCCGGCGTACGTACGGAAGGGGGCAGGGCCCGGGGAGCCGGATGCCGGCGAACGCGCCCTGCAGCGACGGCGGATCGGCGAGGCCGACCACCGCCGGGCGGTGACCGCCGGTCACCGTCCCCTGCTCCCGCCGGGGCGCCACCGTCCCCACCGGCCCGGCCGCCCTGGCGGGTTGCACGCTGCGGTGACCTTCCCCCCGCGCTGACGCGCACGCAGCGGGCTCCGGCGGGGCCGGTCCGGACCTCCCGGACCGGCCCCGTCCCGGTGCCCACGGCGACCGCATAGCCTCGGGGCATGCGTGCGGCACGACTGATCCACCTCGTCCTCCTGCTCCAGTCCCGCGAGTCGATGACGGCCACCGAACTCGCCAAGGCCCTGGAGGTGTCCGAGCGCACCGTCGGCCGGGACGTACTGGCCCTGTCGGAGGCGGGGGTGCCGGTCTACGCCGAGCGGGGACGCGCCGGCGGCTACCGGCTGGTCGACGGCTACCGCACCCGGCTGACCGGGCTGGCCCGGGCGGAGGCGGAGGCGCTCTTCCTGTCCGGGGTGCCCGCCGCGCTGCGGGCCATGGGCCTGCACGACGCCGGTTCCTCGGCCCGCCTGAAGGTCTCGGCCGCCCTGCTGCCCGAACTGCGGGACGCGCCGCGTGCGGCGGCACAGCGCTTCCACCTGGACGCGCCGGGCTGGTGGCAGGAACCGCAGACGCCGCGGCTGCTGCCGGCGCTCGCCGAGGCGGTGTGGGGGGACCGGCGGCTGCGGGCCCGATACCGGCGCGGGGAGGCGGAGATGGAGGTGGAGCGCACGCTGGATCCGTACGGCCTCGTGCTCAAGGGGGGCGTCTGGTACGCGGTGGCGCGTTGCGGCGCGGACGTCCGGGTCTACCGGGTGGACCGGTTCGCCGCGGCGGAGCCGACGGAGGATCGTTTCAGCAGGGACCCGGACTTCGACCTCCCCGCGTTCTGGGACGCCCGGGCCGCCGAGTTCGCCCGCTCGGTGCTCCGCGACGAGGTCGTCCTGCGCCTGACGCCCGACGGCGCCCGCCGCCTGCCGTACGCCGCCGACCGCACCGCGGCCCGCGAGGCCTTCGCGGCCGCCGCGCCGCCGGACGCACGGGGGCGGGTGACCGTCACGCTCCCCGTCGAGAGCCAGGACGTCGCCTACGAACAACTCCTCTCCCTCGGCCCCGACGCCGAGGTGCTCGGCCCGCCGGCCCTGCGCGAGCGGCTGGCCGACGCGGTCCGCGCCATGGCCGCCGTCTACGCCTGAGGGCCGTGCGGTGCGGCCCGCGACACGGGGCCGCGTCTGCCGTGTTCCGCGTGCGTCGGAGGGCCGCAGCCAGGATGCTGGAGCGGTGATGGACGAGACGGAGTTCTGGGAGATCGTCGACAGCACGCGTGAGGCAGCGGGGGGCGACCCGGAGGAGCACGCCGACCTCCTGGTGGAACGGCTGACCCAGCTCGACCCGGAGTCCGTCGTCGACTTCGCGCGGCACTTCGAGAGCCGTTTCAACCGGGCCTACCGCTGGGACGTGTGGGGCGCCGCCGACCTCATGCTGGGCGGCGCCGGCGACGACGCTTTCGACTTCTTCCGGTGCTGGCTCATCGGCCAGGGCCGGCACGTCTTCGAGGGTGCCGTCCACGACCCCGACAGCCTCGCGGAGATGTCCGACTCCTTCGACCCCGAGGTCGACGGCGACGCGGAGGACCTCGGCTACGCGGCGGACGAGGCGTACGAGCAGCTCACCGGGGTCCGGCTGCCGGACCTGGACCTGCCGCCGCAGCCCGCCGAGCCGGAGGGCGTCTACATCGACTTCGAGAACACGGCCGCGGTGGCGGAACGATTCCCCCGGCTCTGGGAACGCTTCGGCTGAGCCGGACCGCGCCGGCCGCGCGCCCGGCGTCCCGCGCCGCCGGGCCGTGCCGGGTGACCCGTCAGACCCGGCGCCCCATGCACACGTCGTCCACGTAGACGCCGTCCAGCAGGAACTCCCCCCGCAGGACGCCCTCCACGGTGAACCCGGCCGCCTCGTACAGCCGCCGGGCCGGGGTGTTGTGGCCCAGCACCCGCAGCGTGACGCGCACCGCGCCCTGCCGGCGGGCCTCCGCCACGGCCGCCAGGACGAGTTCCAGCCCCACCCCGCGGCCCCGCGCCCAGGTGTCGACCGCCAGGCCCTGGATCTGGCGCACGTGGGCGTTGGAGGCCAGCGGCGTCGGCGGCACCACCCCGACGAAGCCGGCGACGCGGCCGTCGGCCTCCGCCACCAGGAACGCGTCCGGGCCCCAGCGCTCGCTGAAGAAGTCCTCGTTCTCCTCCCGGGGCGGCCGCACCGCGTGCAGGGTCGACCAGGTCGCCCGCTCCAGACGGACGAGCGCGGGGTCGTCGGAGAGCAGGGCCGGGCGCACGCGGACGTCGGACATGCGGGTCACCTTCCCACACCACGGGGGCCGTTCCGCGCGACGATGTCCCCATGCGCATCGCCATCACCGGTTCGTCCGGCCTCATCGGCTCCGCCCTGGTCCGCTCCCTGCGCTCCGACCGGCACGAGGTCGTACGCCTCGTCAGGCGCGAGCCGTCCGGGCCGGACGAAGTGCGCTGGGACCCGTGGGAAGGCACGATCGACACCGCGGGACTCGCGGGCGTGGAGGCCGTCGTCCACCTCGCCGGCGCCGGGGTCGGCGACCACCGCTGGACGGACGACTACAAGCGGACCATCCGCGAAAGCCGCGTGCGGGGCACCGACACCCTCGCGCGGGCCCTCGCCTCCCTGGACACCCCACCGCGGGTGCTCGTCAGCGGCTCCGGCATCACCGCGTACGGCGACACCGGCGACCGCCGGGTCGACGAGGGCGCCCCGCTGGGCACCGGTTTCCTCCCCTCCGTCTGCCGCGACTGGGAGGCCGCCGCCGGCCCGGCCCGCGACGTCGGCGTCCGCACCGCGTTCGCCCGCACCGGTCTGGTCGTCTCCGGCAAGGGCGGGGCGTGGGGCCGGCTCTTCCCGCTCTTCAAGGCGGGCCTGGGCGGCCGGCTCGGCGACGGCCGCCAGTACTGGAGCTTCATCTCCCTGCACGACCAGATCGCGGCGCTGCGCCACATCGTCGACACCGGGTCCGTCTCCGGGCCGGTCAACCTGTGCGCGCCCGAAGCGCTGACCAACGCCGAGGTGACCCGGGCGATGGGACGGGTGCTGCGCCGGCCCACGGTGTTCGCGGTCCCCGGACCCGTACTGCGCACGGTCGTCGGGGAGTTCGCCACCGAGATCCTCGGCAGCACCCGTGCGGTGCCGCGGGTGCTGCTCGACTCCGGGTTCACCCACACCCACCCCGGGATCGACGAGGCGATCCGCGCCGCACTGGCCGAAGAAAGGCACTGAATGCCACCCACAGCCATTTTCCGGCATCAGTTGGCGCGTGAGTGGGCATGACGGTTCCAGCGCCAGCTGACGCGAGCGGGGAAACGTGCCGACCTCGGGGAGGGGCATCGTGCTCTCTACAGCACGCTCTACGGGTTCACCTACGGACGTGTGCGTGATCGGAGCCGGCCTCGCCGGGCTCTCCGCGGCACATCACCTCACCGGTGCGGGGCTCACCGTCACCGTGCTGGAGGCCGAGGACCGGGTCGGTGGCCGCATGGCGACCGAGAAGGTCGACGGCTTCCTCCTCGACCGGGGTCCACAACTGCTCAGCACCTCCTACCCGGAGCTGCGCCGCACCGCGGTCCTGCGGGGCCTGCAGCTGCGGCCGCTCTCCCCCGGCGTCCTGGTACGGGCCGCCGGCCGCGGCTACCGCGTCGGCGACCCGCGCGGCGCACTCGCCGCCGCGCGGGCGCCCATCGGCTCGCCCCTGGACAAGGCCCGGCTGCGGGCGGCCCTCAACCGCCTGGCCGACGCCCCCGTCGAGCGCCTCCTGGACCGTCCCGAGACCACGGCCGCCGCCGCCCTCGCCTCGCGCGGCTTCGCACCCCGCACGGTCGACGGGTACCTGCGGCCGCTGCTGTCCGCGCTGCTCTGCGACCCGGACCTCACGACGTCCAGCCGGGTCGCCGACCTGGTCCTGCGCGGCTTCGCCCTCGGCCGTACGTGCCTGCCGGCGGGCGGCGCCGTGACGGTGCCGCAGGCCCTGGTGGCCGGGCTGCCGCCCGGGACGGTCCGCACCGGGGTGCGGGCGGTCGCCGCGGCCACCAACGGCGTCCGCACCGCGGGCGGGGACGAGATCCCGTGCCGGGCCGTGGTCGTCGCCACCGGGGCCCGCGCGGCGGCCGGACTGCTGCCGGGGCTGCGGGTCCCTGCCTTCCACGGCGTCACCGTCCTGCACCACGCCGCGCCCTCGGCACCGCTGAAGCAGCCCGCGCTCGTCCTCGACGCGGACCGGCGCGGGCCGGTCTCCCACACGTTTCCGGCCAGCCTCGTCGACCCCTCCCGCGCCCCCGTGGGCCGCGCCCTGGTCACCTCCGTACTGCTCGGCCGCGCCGCCGCCCCCGTCCCGGACGACATCGCCGTCCGGGCCCACCTCGCCGAGCTCTACGGCACGTCCACGGCGGCGTGGGAGCTGCTCGCCGTCCACCACGACGCCGAGGCGCTCCCCGCGATGACGGCCCCGCACGACCTGCGCCGCCCGGTGCGGATCCTGCAGGGCCTCTACGTCTGCGGCGACCACCGGGACACCAGCACCGTCCAGGGCGCCCTGCTCTCCGGCCGCCGCGCGGCCCAGCACCTCCTCCGCGACGTCGGCCTCCCCCCGGCGCCCCCCGCCGAACCCCTGGCCGCCTGACCGCCACCCGGGGGAGGGCGTGGGTCGGCCCGCGCGGTCCGATGGGACGCGCTGCGCGGCCTCAGCCGGGCGCCGAACGGGCGGCATGCCCTGCGCCGCCCGAAGCCGGTCCGACGTGCGCGGCCTGCCCTGACGCCGGCCCGTCAGGGTCGCGGGCACGCCGCGGTCGTGGACGCGCGGACGGGGCGGAGTCGCGGTGGAGCGCCGAGGCGGCAGAACGGCGGCCGCGCACCGGCGCGGTCCCCCTCGCCACCGTCGCGTACCTGCCGGATCGGCGGCCCGGCACCCCCGGGCCTCCCTCTCCACACGAGACACCCGGCGCGGCGCAGTGGCGCCCGCCGGCTCCCGGCTCTCCGGCCCCGTGGGCGCGCCGCCCTCCTGCCGCGGCGCCGTCCGGTGCACCCGGCACCTGGGCCGGGGCACCTGAGGCCGGCGGGCTCCCCCCGCTGGTCCACGGACCGCACCGGGCCGGCACAGGACCCCCCGCGACCGCCGGAACCTGTACCCCACGCGCCGGCGCGGCACCACGGCGGAACCCCGCGAACCGCGCCGGGGCGGGAACCCGTCCGGGCCGGACCTCGACGGCGGCATCCTCCCCGCGCCGCCGACCGGTGTCACCCCGCCGGGACGCCCAGCGCGGCGGCGCGGTCGTGGAAGGCGCGGACGGGGGCGGCGTCGCGGTGGGTTTCGAGGCGGCGGCTGAAGTCGCGGACGTACTCGACGGCACGGAGCGAGCGCATCTCGACCGCGGCCTGCATGGCCTCCGCGCCGAGGGCGCAGGCGGCGTCGACCTCGCCGAGGCCGAGGCGCGCGGCGGCCAGCACCGTGCGGCAGAAGACGCGGCTGCGCGCGTACGCGTGGCCGCGCAGTTGCAGCGAGCGTTCGGCGTGCTGCGAGGCCGCGCGGTACTGGCCGAGGTCGCGGTGGCAGTGGCCGAACTCGTCCGCGAGCTGGGCCTCGTCGAAGAAGCGCGCCCAGGACGGGACGTCGTCGCCGTTCCTGACCGCCTCCAGGACGCGTTCGGCCCGCACCAGTGCCGCCGTGCAGGCGCGGACCTCGCCGAGCAGTCCGTGGCCGCGTGCCTCGGCGGCGTGGAAGAGCGCCTGCACGACCGGTGGGGCACCGCCGGCGGCGCCCTGCTGGGCGACCCGCGCCAGCTGGACGGCCTCGCGGCCGTGCCCGAGGTAGACCGCCTGGCGGCTCATCGTGACGAGGACGTACCCCCCGTAGACCCGGTCCCCGGCGGCCTGCGCGAGCCGCAGCGCCTGCACGAAGTACCGCTGGGCGAGCCCGTGCGCGCCGATGTCGTACGAGGTCCACCCCGCGAGCCGGGTGAGGTCGGCGACCGCCGCGAACAGGCGGCGCCCCATGGTCTCCCCGTAGGTGCCGCGCAGCATGGGTTCGGCCTCGTGCTCCAGGTAACGGACGAGGGCCTGCCGCGCGTGGCCGCCGCCGTAGGCGTTGTCGAGGGTGCGGAAGAGCTCACCGACGGAGCGCAGGGCGGCGACGTCCCCCACGCCGACCCGCTGACCGGCGCCCCCGAAGACCGCGGGCGCGGCGACCACGACCGGTGCGGGCGCCCCCCGTGACCCGCCCCCCGCGCGCTGGGCCGGCAGCCGCGCCGCCCCCGGACCGCCGCCGTGGCCGGGACCGGGACCGGAGGGGCCGGTGCCCGGCTCGGGGCCGCGCCCCACCCGGTCGTCCGCCCGGCCGATCAGCCAGTCACGGCTGGGGACGACCAGTCCCGCGGGGGTGAACGCGATCTTGCGGAGGTCGGCCTGGTTCCCGGTGTCCTTCCGCCACAGCCCGGAGATGATCTCCACGGCCTCCTCCGGGGAGGAGGCGTACTCCAGTCCCGCGTAGACGGGGGCGACGGCGTCGAGGCCGAGGTCGTGGGCGGACAGCCGCCGGCCGAGCCGCCGGGTGAAGACCTCGGCGATGAGTGCGGGCGTCGTGCCCCGGGGCTGCTGGCCGCGCAGCCACCGGGTGACGGAGGTCTTGTCGTACCGCAGATCCAGACCGTGCTCGATGCCGAGCTGGTCCACCCGACGGGCGAGCCCGGCGTTGGAGAACCCGGCTTCGGCGATCAGGGCGGCCAGTTGACGGTTCGGGGGGCGCTGCGAGGAACGGTCGGACATCAGTGGTGCGGTCCCCTGCCTTCCGGGCGTGCGGGCGTGCGAGTTGCGGAGTTGCGGGGGTCCGGCTGCGCGGGTGCGCGGCGCCGCGGGCGTCCGGAGCGGTGTTCACCGCCCGCGGCCCCCGGAACCATCCGCAGAACGGCGCGAATGTAACGTTCTGTATCGACTCACTCACCACCCGAGCGCCTCGCATTCGCTGTATCGGGTGAATCTGCACCCACATATCGGCAGAACGCTTCCTTTGCCCTTCGCCGGGTGCTAAGCCCCCGGCCCCGTGCGGGACACCACCTGACCGGACGTACAGTTGCTGAGGCGCTCTTGACTCGTGGAGGGGCGCCGCAAAGGACCACAAAGGGAGCGGCCGTGAGTGACCTGCGCTTCGTCCACCTGGGCTTCGGCGAGGACGCGGTGGAGTACCTGGGGGCGTGGGAGGAGCAGCGTCGCGTGCACGCCGCGCGCTTCGCCGACGAGATCCCCGACACGTGCCTGCTGCTGGAGCACCCGCCCGTCTACACCGCGGGCCGCCGCACCGAGGACAGCGAGCGTCCGCTGGACGGCACCCCCGTGGTGGACGTCGACCGCGGCGGCAAGATCACCTGGCACGGGCCGGGCCAGCTGGTCGGCTACCCCATCCTGAAGCTGCCGCGCCCGGTGGACGTGGTCGCGCACGTGCGCCGCCTGGAGGAGGCGCTGATCAACGCGTGCGCCGAGTTCGGCCTGGAGACCACCCGGGTGGAGGGCCGCAGCGGCGTGTGGGTGCTGGGCGACCCGATCGAGGACCGGCCGCCGGTGATCCCGGGACTGACCCTGGACTTCGACCCGCGGCTGCAGGACGACGAGTTCGACCCCCGCCTCTCGGGCCCCGAGTACGCCCCGTCCAACGCCGGCCAGCGCCGCGAGGACCGCAAGCTCGCCGCCATCGGCATCCGCGTCGCGAAGGGCGTGACGATGCACGGCTTCGCGATCAACTGCAACCCCGACAACACCTGGTTCGACCGGATCGTGCCGTGCGGCATCCGGGACGCCGGGGTGGCCTCGCTCAGCAACGAGCTGGGTCGCGAGGTCACCGTCGCCGAGGTCCTCCCGGTGGTCGAGAAGCACCTGCGGCTGGTCCTGGAGTCGGCCGAGCCGCTCCCCCGGGCCGTCCAGGAATCCACAGGCGTACGCTGATGTTCACCAAGGAAACGAAGCCGCGAGAGGGAGTCGGACGTGTCCGCTGTCGCACCTGAAGGCCGCAAGATGCTGCGTCTGGAGGTCCGCAACAGCCAGACCCCCATCGAGCGCAAGCCCGAGTGGATCAAGACCCGGGCCAAGATGGGTCCCGCGTACACCGAGCTGCACGGCCTGGTGAAGCGCGAAGGTCTGCACACGGTGTGCCAGGAGGCGGGCTGCCCCAACATCTTCGAGTGCTGGGAGGACCGCGAGGCCACCTTCCTCATCGGCGGCGACCAGTGCACCCGGCGCTGCGACTTCTGCCAGATCGACACCGGCAAGCCGCAGGCCCTCGACCGTGACGAGCCGCGCCGCGTCGGCGAGTCCGTCGTCACCATGGACCTGAACTACGCCACGATCACCGGCGTCGCCCGCGACGACCTGGAGGACGGCGGCGCCTGGCTGTACGCCGAGACCGTGCGGCAGATCCACGCCATGACCGCCGAGCGGGCCGACGGCCGCACCAAGGTCGAGCTGCTGATCCCCGACTTCAACGCGGTGCCCGAGCAGCTCGCCGAGGTCTTCGGCGCCCGCCCCGAGGTGCTGGCCCACAACGTGGAGACCGTGCCGCGGATCTTCAAGCGCATCCGCCCCGGCTTCCGCTACGAGCGGTCGCTGGAGGTCATCACCAAGGCGCGCGAGGCGGGCCTGGTGACCAAGTCCAACCTCATCCTCGGCATGGGCGAGGAGCGCGCCGAGGTCAGCCAGGCGCTGCAGGACCTGCACGACGCGGGCTGCGAGCTGATCACCATCACCCAGTACCTGCGTCCGAGCCTGCGGCACCACCCGGTGGAGCGCTGGGTGAAGCCCCAGGAGTTCGTGGAGCTGAAGGAGGAGGCCGAGGAGATCGGCTTCGCCGGTGTCATGTCGGGCCCGCTCGTGCGCTCCTCGTACCGGGCCGGCCGGCTCTTCCAGCAGGCCGTCGAGCGCCGCGGCGAGCGCGGCGAGGTCGTCGCCGCACAGGCGGTCTGATCACGCTGCGGTGACCTCCGGATCACCGCCGGAACGTGCGGTTCGTCACGTCAGGGGCTCCCGCGGGGGCCCCTGACGCGTCCCTGACGTGCGGTACGTCCGCGGAGGACGGCGCAAAGCCACCGCCGGGGTTTCACGACGGTTTGACCGACCGGTCACGGACTGGTAACACAATGTGGTGACTCTGGATGAGCGGAACATCCACCCGCGTCTGAGCCGTCCTGAGGGGGACACCACCATGCAGGCCGAGGCCGCACACCTCCACCGCCAGAGCACCACCATCCCCGGCGCCGCCGCCGGCGCGCTGCGCGCCGTGGAGTACTTCCTGTTCCGCGGCGCGGAGGAGACGGCCCGCCGCAACGCCTGGTCCGCCGTCCTGGAGGACCGCAAGCGCGCCAAGGACCGCCGCGACGCCCAGCACGTGATGGACGCCCTGGTCTCCTCGCGCGCCCCGCGCGGCGACGTCCTCTAGGCCCCGGCAGAGCCTCCGGGAGAAAACCGGACCCCCTCCGGTGGGGCCCGGGACGCGCGGGCCACGTATCCTGTGCGGCATGGCGAGGGAAACATCCGAGAGCAACCCTGGGCGCCTCAAGCAGATCGCCCAGACCTACAAGATGACCAGGCGGGTCGACTCCAAGGTCGGTCTCGTCCTTGCGGCTGTGGGAATCGTCACCTTCGGTGTCATCCTCGCCATCGGCTTCTTGATCGGTCACGAGATCTACGCGGGCATCCTGGGCTTCCTGCTGGCCCTGCTGGCGATGGCGGTCATCTTCGGGCGGCGTGCCGAGAAGGCCGCGTTCGGCCAGCTCGACGGACAGCCCGGCGCAGCGGCGGCGGTGCTGGACAACGTCGGCCGCGGCTGGTCGGTGACACCCGCGGTGGCGATGACACGTAGCCAGGACGTCGTGCACCGCGCGGTCGGCAAGGCCGGCATCGTCCTGGTCGGCGAGGGCAACCCGAACCGGGTGAAGGGCCTGCTGGCCTCCGAGAAGAAGAAGATGGCGCGCATCGTCGTCGACGTCCCGGTCACCGACTTCGTCGTGGGCAACGACGAGGGCCAGGTGCCGCTGAAGAAGATCCGCACCACCCTGCTGAAGCTGCCGCGGGTCCTGCCCGGCCCCAAGGTCACCGAGGTCAACGACCGGCTGCGGGCGCTGGGCGACCTGATGAGCAACATGCCGGTGCCGAAGGGCCCGCTCCCCAAGGGGATGCGGATGCCGAAGGGCCGCTGATCGCATACGAAACGGAACGCGGAGTGCCCCGGACGAATCGATTCGTCCGGGGCACTTCGCGTGGTGTGCGCCGCGGTCACATCCGCAGCCGCGGTCACATCCGGATCTGGACCGCCTTCACGGCCCGGTCGTGCATGCCGCGGGTGTCGCGGTCCCAGACCACCGCCGGGATGACCAGCAGGAGCAGCAGCGTCCGCAGCGCCGCGGCGCCCATGCCCAGCCGCCCGCCGTCCTGCCGGACCACGCGCAGCCGCAGCAGGCGCTTGCCCGGGGTGGTGCCGATGGTGCCCAGCAGCAGCACGCTCATGAGGCCGAAGACCACCGTGGTCCACGGATTGGCCGCGGCCGCGTCACGGTGCGCGATCAGCCCGTATGCGATCACCGCGCACAGGCCCCAGTCGATGAAGAGGGCCGCGATGCGCCGCCCGACCGGGGCGATCGAGCCGGGGCCCTCCTCGGGCAGCCCGAGGCGCTGCCCGCGGTAGCCGAAGTCGACGCCCATCCTCTCCGCGGCGGCCTTCGGGCCCTCGATCCACGATCCGATGACATCCCTGTTGTCCACGGCTCCACGGTAACCCCCCGCCCCGGGGCGCCCGCGTCCGACCCGGCACCCGTGCGGCGGCTCGGTTAACCTGCAAGAAACAAATGGGTCACGAGAGGGAAATGCCCGATCTCTATGGTCGGCACCAACGTGCGCCACCGCACTGGTCGCACCCATGAGCTGCAATCCGGCCTCCCGGGCCGGGCCAAGGAGGAGTTGGATGTCGTTCCAAAACGCCGACGAGGTGAAGAAGTTCATCTCGGACAACGACGTCAAGTTCGTGGACGTCCGGTTCTGCGACCTGCCCGGTGTAATGCAGCACTTCACGGTCCCGGTCGAGTCCTTCGACCCGGACGAGCAGCTGATGTTCGACGGCTCCTCGATCCGCGGCTTCCAGGCCATCCACGAGTCCGACATGGCGCTGATCGCGGACCTGTCCACGGCCAAGCTGGACCCGTTCCGCAAGGACTCCACGCTCAACGTCAACTTCTTCATCCACGACCCGATCACCGGCGAGCAGTACAGCCGTGACCCGCGGAACGTGGCGAAGAAGGCCGAGGCCTACCTCGCCTCCTCCGGCATCGCCGACACCGCATACTTCGGCCCCGAGGCCGAGTTCTACGTCTTCGACAGCGCCCGCTTCGAGACCAGCGCGAACCAGTCCTTCTACCACATCGACTCCGAGGCCGGCGCCTGGAACAGCGGTGCGGAGCAGGACAACCGCGGCTACAAGGTCAAGTACAAGGGCGGCTACTTCCCGGTCCCGCCGGTCGACCACTTCGCCGACCTGCGCGCCGAGATCACCCTGGAGCTGATCAAGTCCGGCCTGCAGGTCGAGCGCCAGCACCACGAGGTGGGTACCGCCGGCCAGGCCGAGATCAACTACAAGTTCAACACGCTGCTCGCCGCGGCCGACGACCTGATGCTCTTCAAGTACATCGTGAAGAACGTCGCCTGGCGTGCCGGCAAGACCGCGACCTTCATGCCCAAGCCGATCTTCGGTGACAACGGCTCCGGCATGCACGTCCACCAGTCGCTGTGGACCAACGGCGCCCCGCTGTTCTACGACGAGCAGGGCTACGCGGGCCTGTCCGACACCGCCCGCTACTACATCGGCGGCATCCTCAAGCACGCCCCGGCGCTGCTGGCCTTCACCAACCCCACGGTGAACTCCTACCACCGCCTGGTCCCCGGCTTCGAGGCCCCGGTCAACCTGGTCTACTCGCAGCGCAACCGCTCCGCGGCCATCCGCATCCCGATCACGGGTGCGAACCCCAAGGCCAAGCGCATCGAGTTCCGCGCCCCGGACTCCTCCGGCAACCCGTACCTGGCCTTCTCGGCGCTGCTGCTGGCCGGCCTCGACGGCATCAAGAACAAGATCGAGCCGGCCGAGCCCGTCGACAAGGACCTGTACGAGCTCGCCCCCGAGGAGCACGCGGGCGTCCCGCAGGTCCCGACCTCGCTGTCGGCGGTCCTGGAGTCCCTCGAGGCCGACCACGAGTTCCTCCTCCAGGGCGGGGTCTTCACCTCCGACCTGATCGAGACCTGGATCGACTACAAGCGGACCAACGAGATCGCGCCGATCGCGCTGCGCCCGCACCCGCACGAGTTCGAGCTCTACTTCGACATCTAAGAACGCCGCAGGTCACAGCACCTGCATCCCCTCCGGGGCCGTACCGGGGCCGTCGCCTGCGTCCTTCCTCATCCGGAAGACGCGGTCGACGGCCCCGTGCGTTCGCGCCCGGTCGGTGGCCTGGCGGTGGCGTGGAGCACCGGCTGGGAAGGCGGGCGACTTGGACGCGGGCAGCTTGCCGGGCGCTGGAGCCGCTCGGCGCCGGGCGGTGCCGGATCCCACAGCGCCGGTGAGGTTCAGGGCCGGTTGGTGGCACCGACGCCTGTCGGGTCGGTAGGTGCGTCCGCCGCTCGAATTCCTCGTCGAGCAGCGCGACGATCTGCCGAAGCTCACGGCGGGCACGCAAAGGCAGGGCCTCCAGGATCGCTTCGACGTCGTCCCGGCCAAGCGCCCGTGAGGCACCGGCCAACTGACCGTGCTCTGACCGGAATTGCCTTCGGCCGAACCTTCCTTGAACAACCTCTTCCGGGTCATGCGAACGGCGACATTCCCTTGCTCTCCAGGTGAGCGAGCACCGCGTCAAGGCATGCATCCGCCGTGGCCATGTCCGCGCGGAAGAACGAGTCCTCGCCGAGCGGTCCACCGCTGACGATGACCATCCATGCCTTCCTGCGCTCGACCATGCGGTCGCCGTCGGCCTTGAACACGGTCGTGACTCCGCGCTCGGCCAGCCACGCCATCAGTTCGAACATGTCCATACGCGCCCCTCCGGGAGGATCCTCCCACCCCAGAGCCGGCTGACGGCTTTCCCGTTCCCGGGTGCCGAATGGGGCACGTACGGGGCTGCGCGGTGGGAGGATCACCGTGCCGCGCGCCGTGTCGAGGAGGGGTCCGGGATGCCGTCCGCCGAACTGAAGCACACCTTCCGGATAGCCGCGCCGCCGGAGGAGGTCTTCGCGCACCTGGCGGAGCCGTCGCACTACATCGGCCTGTCGCCGCTCCTCGTCGACGTCCGCGACGTGCGCCGCAGCGGCGGGACCGTGCGCTACACGGCCGTGGAGCGGTTCCGCTTCCTCGGCCTGCTGCGGCACGACAACGTCATCGACGTCACGCTCGTCGCCGTCCCGGACCGCCTGCCGCACTCCGCCGAGATCTCCGGCGAGGTGCGCAGCCCCGCGCGGGTCCGCATGGGCTACCGCTTCGCCATCGACCGCGACGGGGCCGGCAGCCTCGTCACCGACACCCTGCACCTGCGCACGCCCCCCGGCCTGCTGCGCTTCGCGGCCTCCCAGGCGGGGGCGGTCCAGCAGGCCAGGGCCCGGGTCCTCGCCGCGCGTCTGGACCGGCCCGCCTGAGGGGCGGGGTCCCGCTAGCCGCGGCGGGCCACGCCGCCGTAGAAGCCGATCTCGGCGGAGCGGGGCGGGACCGGGGCGTCGGGGCGCCAGAAGGGGACCTGGACGAGGCCCGGGTCCTCCAGCTCGAGACCGTCGAAGAACCGCTCGACCTCGGAGCGGGAGCGGAGGTTCAAGGTGGCGGTGGCGTTGTTGTAGACCGCCTGGGCGTCGCTGCGGTCGGCGAAGTCGCCGGTGGCGTGCGAGAGCACCACATAACTGCCGACCGGGAGCGCGTCGCGCAGGGTGGCGACGATCTCGGCGGGCTTCTCCGCGTCGGTGAGGAAGTGGAGGACGGCGACGAGGAGCAGGGCGACGGGTTCGTCGAAGTCGATGACCCGGCGGACGTCGGGGTGCTCCAGGACGGCCCGCGGGTCGCGCAGGTCGGCGAGCACGACGCTGGTGGCGCCCGAGCGGCTGAGCAGGGCGTTGGCGTGCGTGTTTACGATCGGGTCGTTGTCGACGTACGCGATGCGGACGTCCGGCGCCACCTCTTGGGCGATCTCGTGCACGTTGGGGGAGGTGGGCAGGCCGGTGCCGATGTCGAGGACCTGGCGGACGCCGCTGCCGACCACGTGCCGGACGGCCCGGCGCATGAAGGCCCGGTTGGCGCGGACGCCGATCCTCACCTCGGGCGCGACGGCGGCGAGCGCGTCGGCGGCCGTGCGGTCCACCTCGTAGTTGTCCTTGCCGCCCAGCAGGTAGTCGTAGATCCGCGCGGGGTGCGGCCTGCCGGTGTCGATCTCCTCTGCGCGGAAGCCGTTCTCCATCACGCTGCGCTCCTCTCGGCGGCCGTCCGGGCCCTGACCCGGCACCGCTGACGACAGCTTTTCACATCATCAACTTCTCTGCCCACGTGGATAGTTCCTGGTCGAGGGGCCGAACGAAGGGCACCCTTCCCGCCCTCAGCGCAGCACGCAGTCCCCGCACAGCCCGCCGCCGGGCACGCGGTAGTACAGGCAGCAGCTGCGGCGTGCGTAGGCGGGCGCGCCGGTCCCGGTGAGCCGGAGGTCGCCGGCGTCGCGCAGCAGCGGGTCCGCCGTCAGTTCCTCCGTCAGCGCGACGGCGCGGGCGGCCGCGTCGGGGCGCGCGCCCTCCCCCAGGCACCAGGAGTGCAGCACCCGCAGGGTGCCGGCGAGGGCCGAGGCGGCGTTGCCCCACAGCAGTCCGGGCGCGACGCCCGACACCGCGTGCACGGCCGCGAGGAGGGGCACGAGGTGGCCGTGGAGGACGTCCTCGCGCAGCCGCCCCGCGGGCACGTCCGGGGCGTCGTCCGGCAGCCACAGCTCGTCCGGCGTGGACCGGCCGGGGTGCCACCACAGGCGTCCGCCGGACAGGTCGGGCATGCGGCCGGTCAGCGCCGCCGGGCCGAGCGCGACGGACCACAGCCGTGCGGCCAGCCCCTGGTGGGCCAGCGAGGCGGCGACGCGCCGCTCGGAGGTGCGCAGGCGCCGCCCGACCTCCGCCACCCGGCCGGTGAGCTCGGGCGACGGCCGCCCGGCGTACACCTGCGCCAGCGGCACGAAACCTTCGGCCCGCGGCTCCCCCGGCCCGGTGCGCACGGTGAAGAAGGGTCCCGGTCCCACGGCGCCTGCGCCGGTCATCGCGCCCACAGGCCCCTGACGTGCCCGAGGTGCCGGGTCATGACGGCCTGTACGGCCGCGCCGTCGCGGGCCAGGAGGGCGTCCAGCAGCTCCAGGTGCTCCTCGGCCGAGGCCCGCAGCAGGCCGCGCTCGGCGAGCGCCGTGAGGCCGTACAGCCGGGAGCGCTTGCGCAGGTCGCCGACGACCTCGACCAGGTGCTCGTTGCCGGCGAGCGCGAGCAGCCCGAGGTGGAAGCGGCGGTCGGCCTCCACGTAGGCGATGAGGTCGCCGGCCGCGGCGGCGGTGACGATCTCCTCGGCGGCCGGGCGCAGCGCCTCCAGCGCCGTGGCGTCGGCGGTGGAGGCGAGGCCGGTGACGGTCGGGACCTCGATGAGCGAGCGGATGTGGGTGTACTCGTCGAGCTGCCGCTCGGACACCGCGGTCACCCGGAAGCCCTTGTTGGGCACCGGGTCGAGCAGCCCCTCCTTGGCCAGGTCCAGCAGCGCCTCGCGGACGGGCGTGGCGGAGATGCCGAAGCGGGCCGCCAGCGCGGGCACCGAGTGCACCTCGCCGGGGCGGAGCTCCCCGGCGACCAGCGCCGCGCGCAGGGCGTCCGCGACGAGTTCGCGGTAACTGCCGGTGCGCTGCCCGCCGAGGGCGGGCAGGGCGGGCCCGTCGTGCGCTGCCATGCGGTGGCTCCTCCTCGGCGACGTGGCATGTATGCGCCCAGTATCGGTGCCCGGGCGGCTAGAGGACGAATCCGGCGGGGAACGGGTCGGCCGGGTCCAGCAGGTACTGGGCGGTGCCGGTGATCCAGGCGCGGCCCGTGACGGACGGCAGCACGGCGGGCAGACCGGCCACCTCGGCGGTGTCGGTGAGCCGGCCGGTGAAGTGCGTGCCGATGAAGGACTCGTTCACGAAGTCCTGGTGCAGGGGCAGTTCGCCGCGGGCGTGCAGCTGGGCCATGCGCGCGCTCGTGCCGGTGCCGCAGGGTGAACGGTCGAACCAGCCCGGGTGGATGGCCATGGCGTGCCGTGAACGGACGGCCGTGGAGCCGGGCGCCAGCAACTGGACGTGCTTGCAGCCGCGGATGGTGGGGTCCTCCGGGTGGACGGGCGGGTCCTCCGCGTTGATCGCGTCCATCAGCGCGAGGCCCGCGGCGAGGATGTCGTCCTTGCGGGAACGGTCGAAGGGCAGGCCGAAGCCGTCCAGGGGCAGGATCGCGTAGAAGTTCCCGCCGTAGGCGAGGTCGTACGTGACCGTGCGGCCGTCGGCGAGGACGGCCTTGCGGTCCAGCGCGACGCAGAACGAGGGGACGTTGCGCAGGGTCACGGCGGTCGCCGCACCGCCCTCGACGGCGACCTCCGCGACGACCAGGCCCGCCGGGGTGTCGAGACGGACCGTGGTGACGGGCTCGGTCACCGGCACCATGCCGGTCTCGACGAGGACGGTCGCCACGCCGATCGTGCCGTGCCCGCACATCGGGAGGTAGCCGGAGACCTCGATGTAGATCACGCCGTAGTCGGCGTCCGGACGGGTCGGCGGCTGCAGGATCGCCCCGCTCATCGCGGCGTGGCCGCGCGGCTCGTCCATCAGCAGGTGCCGTATGTGGTCGAGGTGGTCGCGGAAGTGGAGGCGGCGTTCGTTCATGGTGGCGCCGGGGACGGTGCCGATGCCGCCGGTGACGACGCGGGTGGGCATGCCCTCGGTGTGGGAGTCCACCGCGTGCAGGACGAGTTTGCTGCGCATGGGGGTGTGTCCTCCTCGTGGGTCGGGGGGCCGGAGCCCGGCTGGGCGAGGCCGGAGCCCGGTCAGGCGAGGCCGGCGGCGATCGCGGCCTCGGTGGCGGCCCTGACCTCCTTCTCCTGCTCCGGCAGCAGCGGCGTGCGCGGCGGGCGGCAGGGGCCCCCGTACCGGCCGGTGAGGTCCATCGACACCTTGATGGCCTGGACGAACTCCGTCCGGGAGTCCCAGCGCAGCAGCGGGTGCAACGCCCGGTAGAGCGGCAGCGCGGTCGCGGTGTCCCCGGCGACCGCGGCGCGGAAGAGCTCGCCGCAGGCGCGGGGCAGCGCGTTGGGGTAGCCCGCCACCCAGCCCTTGGCGCCCGCGGTGGCCAGTTCGAGCAGGACGTCGTCCGCGCCCACCACGAGGTCGAGTTCCGGGGCGAGCTCGGCCAGCTCCCAGGCGCGGCGCACGTCGCCGCTGAACTCCTTCACGGCCTGGATGTGACCCGCGCCGTGCAGCTCCGCGAGCAGGCGCGGGGTCAGGTCGACCTTGGTGTCGTAGGGGTTGTTGTACGCGACGACCGGCAGCCCCGCCCGCGCGACCTCGGCGTAGTGGGCGTGCACGGAACGCTCGTCCGCACGGTAGGCGTTGGGCGGCAGCAGCATCACGGCCGAGCAGCCGGCGTCGGCGGCGTGCTCGGCCCAGCGGCGCGCCTCGCCCGAGCCGTACGCGGCGACGCCCGGTACGACGCGCTCGCCGCCGATCGCGGCGACGGCCGTCTCCACGACCCGCGCGCGCTCGGCAGGGGTCAGGACCTGGTACTCGCCGAGGGAGCCGTTGGGCACGACGCCGTCGCAGCCGTTCGCCACCAGCCAGGCGCAGTGGGCCGCGTAGGCCTCGTGGTCGACGGACAGGTCACCTGCGCGCAGCGGCAGGGCGGTGGCGACGAGCACGCCGCGCCACGGGCGGTCGGGGGTGGTGTTCATGGCCGTTCCCTCTCTTCCTCTTCTTCTGCCCCGCCGGCCAGCAGGCCGAGCGGCACGGGCCGGGCGAGGGACCGCCCGGGGTCGGTGAAGGGGCAACCGGCGACGGCGGCGACACCGGGGCCGCAGACGCGGCCCTGGCACCAGCCCATCCCGGCGCGGGTCAGCAGCTTGACGGTGCGCAGGTCGCCGGCGCCGAGGTCGCGGACGGCCTCGCGGACGGCGGCGGCGGGCACCTCCTCGCAGCGGCACAGCAGGGTGTCGTCGGTGACGGTGGACTCCGCCCAGTCGCCGGGGAGCCGGTAGACGGCGTCGAGCACGGCGGCGAACCTCCGCAGCCGCCCGCGGCGGCGGGCGGCCGCGACCCACGCGGCGGGGTCGGGCTCGGTGCCGCGCAGCCGGGCGGCGGCGGAACGGCCGGCGATCTCCCCCTCGGCCAGCGCGAGCTCCGCGCCGCCGACGCCGGTCACCTCGCCCGCGGCCCAGACGCCGGGGGTGGGGGTGCGCTGTTCCGCGTCCACCTCGAAGGAGTCCGCCAGGTCGGTGTGCGGCAACAGCCCGTGGCCGACGGCGAGGGCATCACAGGCGACGCGGCGCCGTGTGCCGTCGGGCCCGGCGAGGGTGACCGCCTCGACGCGGTCCTCGCCGTGGGCGGCGACAACCGTGTGCCGCCAGCGCACGCGGATCCCGTGCCGGGCGAGCCGGACGGCGTAGGCGGCACCCTCCACGGCCTTGCCGAGGGGTACGGCGGTGGCGTGCCGCAGCAGGTCACGCGGGTCGGCGGCCTCGGCGAGCGCCGCGACGCGCGCCCCGGCCGCCGCGAGGCCCGCCGCGACCGGCAGCAGCAGCGGCCCCGTCCCGGCGACGACGACCGTACGGCCGGGGAGCACCAGGCCGCCCTTGAGCATGGCCTGCGCGCCGCCCGCCGTGACGACCCCGGGCAGCGTCCAGCCGGGGAACGGCAGCACCTTTTCGTAGCCCCCGGTCGCGAGGACCACCGCGTCCGCCCGGATCGCGCCCGCCTCGAGCGTGTGGAGGGTGAACCCGGGCTCCATGCACCAGACCTGGCGCTGCGGCAGGTGGGTGACGCGGCCCGTGGCGAGGTGGGCCTCCAGTCGCCCGTACAGCCCCTGCCAGGTGCGCCACGCGTGGTGCAGGGCCCGGGTCCTGCGCGCCCGGAGTCCCGGCGCGGGCTGCCGGTAGAACTGCCCGCCCGCCTGGGGCGCGGCGTCGACCAGGGCGACCCGTACGCCCGCGTCCGCGGCCGCCAGCGCCGCCGCGATCCCCGCGGGCCCGGCCCCCACGACGGCCAGCTCGTACCTGTCCCCGGTCACGCCCGCGTCCCCCGCGGGCCCGGTGCGGGGCGCCCCCCGCGGACCACCCCCTGAGGCGCGGACAAGCCCCGCACGGGCCCCGGCCGTCCCCCTCCGTTGGCTCCGGCACCGTCCGGCGAGTCCGGGACGGACGTCCCGGCCATGGCCGGCGACGTCGCCGCGGTCACCGACGGACCGGGCCGGTCCGCGGCGGGACCCGCCGTCCCTTCCCGAGGATTCCGCTGCCCGCGCGCCTTCGCCGGCGCCCGCCACCGCGCCGAACCGCCGCACCGCGCCGGGCCGGCACCGCGGACACCCACGGCAGCTCCCCGACGCCCGCCCCGGCCACGACGCACCGCGGCCCCGACGCCGGCGCTCACGGCAGCTCCCCCGTGCCCACCTGCGGGGTGACGACGTCGCCGGGGTGGGCGACGGTGACGCAGGCGCGCTGCCCCGGGCGGCCGTTGACCGTGAGGAGGCAGTCGAAGCAGACGCCGATGCCGCAGAAGACGCCGCGCGGGGCGCCGTCGACGCGGGTGGTGCGCCAGGACAGGACGCCGGCCGACCAGAGGGCGGCGGCGACGGACTGCCCGGGGTGGGCGGGGATGTCGCGCCCCTCGAAGGTGAAGGTGAAGCCCGGGCCCGGTGCGGCGCGGGCCAGGCGCAGGGGGCTGCGACGGCTCACGGGGTGGCCTCCTCGGCGGGGAAGCGGTCGGGGCGGAAGGGGGTGAGGTCGAGCTCGGGGCGGGCCCCGGTGAGGCACTGCGCGATCAAGTGGCCGGTGGCCGGGGCGAGTCCGATGCCGGCGCCCTCGTGGCCGCAGGCGTGGTGGAGCCCGGGGACGCGGGGGTCGGGGCCGATCGCGGGGAGGTGGTCCGGCAGGTAGGGCCGGAAGCCGGTGTAGGCGCGCAGCGTCGCGACGTCCCGGAGCACCGGGAACAGGGCGAGGGCCTGGGCGGCGAGGCGGCGGGCGACGGGCAGGGAGAAGGTGCGGTCGAAGCCGACGCGATCGCGGCTGGCTCCGATGAGGACGGGGCCGGCGGCGGTGGCCTCGACGACGGCGGAGGTCTGCAGGGCGGCGGAGTCGCTGGCGACGTCGGCGACGTAGTCGGCCGCGTACACCTTGTGGCGGACGGTGCGCGCCGGCAGGGGCTCGGTGACCAGGACGAAGCCCCGTCGCGGCAGTACGGGCAGCCGCACCCCGGCGAGGGCGGCCACCTCGCCGCCCCAGGTGCCCGCGGCGTTGACGACGGCCGGGGCGTGGATGTCGCCCCGGTCGGTACGGACCCCGCGCACGGCGCCGTCCGGCGCGCGGAGCACCGCCGTCACCGTGGTGCCGAGACGCGCCTGCGCCCCAAGGTCGCGGGCGGCGCGGACGAGGCGGGCGGCGGCGAGCGCGGGCTGCACCTGGGCGTCCTGGGGGTAGTGCACACCCCCGGCGAGTCCGTCCGCCAGGTGGGGTTCGAGCTCGCGCAGCCCGTCCGCCGGGACGGGCACCGCCTGGACGCCGCTGCGCCGCTGGGCGGCGGCGAAGCCCTCCAGTGCGCGCAGTCCGTCCGCGCCGGACGCCACGACGAGCCCGCCCTTGGCCTCGTACTCGGCGGTCACGCCCAGGTGATGACGCTCCGTCAGTTCCTGCCACAGCCGGGCGGAGAGCAGGGCGAGTGCGAGCTCCGGACCCGGCTCCTTGTCGGAGACCAGCAGATTGCCCTCGCCGGCCCCGGTGGTGCCGCCGGCCACCGGCCCGCGGTCCACGAGGACGGTGCGGAGCCCGGCCGCCGCGGCCTGGAGGGCGCAGGCCGCGCCCACCATCCCGGCGCCGACGACCACGACATCGCAGCTCGTCGGCTTGCTCACGCCGGTAATATGTCACACAGCACTGCTCACAACCAGCCGTTGCGCCGGAATCCGCGGTGGATGACGAAGCAGGCGACGGCCATCACGCCCACGGCGAGCGGATAGCCGTAGGTCCAGCGCAGTTCCGGCATGTGCTCGAAGTTCATGCCGTACAGGCCGCAGATCATGGTGGGGACGGCGAGGATGGCGACCCAGGCGCTGATCTTGCGCATGTCCTCGTTCTGGGCCATGGACACCTGCGCGATGTTGGCCTGGAGGATCGAGTTGAGCAGGTCGTCGAAGGAGGTGACCTGCTCGGTGGCGCGGGCGAGGTGGTCGGCGGCGTCGCGGAAGTAGGTCCGCAGGTCGGCCTCGATGCCGGGCAGGGGCTCCTCTGCGAGCCGCTGGAGGGGGCGGCCGAGCGGGGCCACGGCCCGCTTGAGCTCCAGCAGTTCGCGCTTGAGCTGGTAGATCCGGCCGGCGTCGGTGCCGCGGCCGCGGTGGTCGGAGAAGACGTCGGTCTCGACCTGCTCGATGTCCGCGTGGACCGCGGAGGTGACGGCGAGGTACTGGTCGACGACGTGGTCGGTTATCGCGTGCAGGACGGCGGCCGGCCCCTTGGCGAGCTGGTCGGGGACCGTCTCCAGGCCCTCCCGGAGCGGGCCGAGCGAGCCGTGGCCCCCGTGGCGCACCGTGATGACGAAGTCGGATCCGGTGAAGACCATGACGTCGCCGGTCTCCACCACCTCGCTGGTGGCGGTGAGCCGGTCGTGCTCGACGTAGCGGGCCGTCTTGAGGACGGTGAACAGGGTGTCCCCGTACTGCTCCAGCTTGGGCCGCTGCTGGGCGTGCACGGCGTCCTCGACGGCGAGCGGGTGGAGCCCGAACAGCTCCGCGACACCGGCGAACTCCGCTTCCGACGGCTCGTGGAGCCCGATCCACACGAAGCCCCGGCCGGACTTGCGGACCCGGGCGATCGCCTCGTACGCGGCGCAGTCGTCCTGGCGCAGTCCGTCCATGTAGACCACGCAGTTCACCACCGAACTGCCCAGCGGGGAACGCGCCGGGTGGCTGAGGTCCACACGCCGTTGGCGTACGTGGGTGAGGCGGACGGCTTTGCGGAGATTGCTGATCATCGACATGAAAGGCTCCTACGCAGGCATGCGGCCGCCAGTATTGCCCACGACCGGGCCTGTTCGAGCCCTCCGTCACACCGTCCTTGCACCGCGCGGGCCTTGGGGTGCGGCGGTGCGGACGCCGCTGCCTCCTTCCCATGGCGGGGGTGTCGCGCCGGCCGCCACGTCGTCGGCGATCGCCCCCGCGCCGGGGTCGCATCATTTTGCGCGCTTCCGCACATTTTCCTGACAGAAATAACCTTCGGCACCATTTCTCACCGGATGCCGGTGATGTGACATGCGCGACAGACCGCCGGACCGTGCTCCCGCGCGACCGCCCTGTTCGCGAGGTGGCCGCCTGCCGGGGCGTCCGGTCGGGGGTGCGGTCGGGGCGGACCTGGTTCGCGGGGGGCGCGGGACTTCTCTTACACTCCGTAGGGCTCCGGCCGGTGCAGGCCCGGGCATGCCACGTCCTCCGCAGAGATGGGTCCCATGAGCGCCATCAGTATCGGTCAGGCAGCTGTGCTCGGCGTCGTGGAGGGGGTCACCGAGTTCCTCCCGATCTCGTCCACCGGCCACCTGAAGATCACCGAGGGCCTGATGGGCATCCCGGTGGACGACAAGGCCGTCGTCGCCTTCTCCGCGGTCATCCAGTCCGGCGCCATCGCGGCCGTGCTGGTCTACTTCTTCAAGGACATCGTCCGGATCTGCAAGGCGTGGTTCACCGGCATCGTCAACCGCGAGGAGCGGTACCACCACGACTACAAGTTCGGCTGGTGGGTGATCTTCGCGACGATCCCGATCGTCGTCGTCGGCCTGGCGGCCAAGCCCCTCATCGAGGGGCCGCTGGCCTCGCTGTGGGTGGTCGCGGGCTCGCTGATCGTCGGCAGCGGCGTGATGTGGGCGGCCGACCAGATGGGCCGCCACAAGCGCGGCGAGGACGACACCACGTTCAAGGACGCCATGCTCGTCGGCTCCTCGCAGATCCTCGCCCTGCTCTTCCCCGGCTTCTCCCGCTCCGGCGCGACGATGTCCACCGCGCTCATCCTCGACCTGGACCGGGTCGCCGCGACGCGGCTCTCCTTCTTCCTGGGCATCCCCGCGCTGACCGGTGCCGGTCTGTACGAACTGAAGGACGCGCTCGGCGCCGGGGTGGACACGGCGCCGCTCGTCGTCGGGACGGCCGTCTCCTTCGTCGTCGCCTACGCGTCGATCGCCTGGCTGCTGAAGTTCGTGGCCAAGCACTCGTTCAACGCGTTCATCATCTACCGGCTCGTGATCGGCGTCCTCCTCTTCGGCCTGCTGGGCACGGGGGTCATCGCCGCGTAGGCGTACGGCCTGACAGGGCCAGGGCCCGCTCGAAGGCGGTGGCCGCGGCGGGGTCGGCCAGCGTGACGGGCGCGGCGAACCCTTCGTACCGGCGGTAGACCTCGGCGTACCGGTCCACGACCGCCAGCACGAACGCGCCGAGGGCCTCGCCGCAGCGGTACTCCTGGCCGGTGGCACGGGCCACGTCCCAGCCGTGGACGGCGAGCTCCTTGACGATCATCGAGGCGACCTCGGCGGCCGGCATCGACCCATGGCCCAGGTCGACCTCCCCCTCCCAGGCCTCCGGCGCCGCCCACGCCGCCACGGCCCGGTCCAGCTGCTCCGCGTACGCCCCGGCCCAGTCGGGGCCGGCGGTGAAGTCGCGGGCCGTGAGCTCCTCGGGCAGCGGCTCGCGCAGCGCGCGGTGCTCCAGGCCGTGCGAGGTGTAGAGGATCCAGTGGTTCAGCAGCGTGCGGGTGTCCCACTCCCCGCAGGGCGTCGGCGCGGAGAGCCGGGCGGGGTCGCCGCCCACCCCGCGGGCGACGCGGGCGGCCTCGCCCGCGGCTTCGATCAGGTACGCGTGCAGTTCGGTCATGCGGCCATGCTCGGCGCAGGGGCGGCGGCCGGTCTTGAACAAACGCGACAGCCCGGGCGGCCGCCCGCCGCCCCCGCGGCCTACACATCCACGACGACCTTGCCGACGACGCCCTCCTCCACCGCCGCGTGGGCGTCGGCGGTGCGCTCCAGCGGGAAGCGGTGCAGCGGCAGCCCCGACTCCTCGCCGGACCGCAGGGCGCCGTCCCGCAGGGCCTCGGTGACGGCCGCGACCGCCTCGCGCTTCGCGGCGTCCGGCATGGTGTAGACGAGCACGCCGTGCCAGCGCAGATTGCGCGCGAAGGTCTCCCTGACGGGCAGCGTGAACTCGGCGCCGCCGTTGTCCGCGTAGTAGGCGACGACGCTGTTCGGCGCCAGCACCGCCAGGTCGAGCCCGCTGTTCACCGCCACGGCGACCTCCACGACGACGTCCACGCCCTCCGGGGCGGCGCGGCGGATCTCCGCGGCCGGGTCGGGGGCCGTGTAGTCCACGACGTGGTGCGCCCCCGCGGCACGGGCGAGCTCGGCCTTGTAGGGGTTGCTGACCGTGGCCACGACGAACGCCCCCGCCCAGCGCGCGAGCTGGATCGCCGCGTGGCCGACCGCGCCCGCACCACCCGCGACCAGGACGTTCCGGCCGCCGAGGACACCCGGGGCGAGCCGGGCCGGGCCGCCTTCCGCCACCGTCAGCGCGCGGTGCGCGGTCATCGCCGGGATCCCGAGGCTCGCGCCGGTGTCGAACGACGCGGTCGCGGGCAGCGGCACGGCGTGTGCCTCCGGGAGCGTCACGTACTCCTGGGCGGTGCCGTCCGCCCGCTGCCAGGCGGCCTCCCACAGCCACACCCGCTCACCGGTCCGTCCGGGGTCGACGCCGTCCCCGACCGCGTCGACCACCCCGGCGCCGTCCTGGTTCGGCACCTGCTCCGTGACCGTGGCGGGCGGACCGCCGCGCCGCGACTTCCAGTCCGTCGGGTTGACCCCCGACACCTCGACCCGTACCCGTACCTCGCCCGGACCCGGCTGCGGCAGCGGCCGCTCGGTCAGGCGCAGCACTTCGGGGCCGCCGCCTTCCGTGTACACGATGGCCTTCATGATCCGTACAAGGCGGCACCGAGGCGCATTCTTCCCGCCGCACAGGTGTCCGGTCCGGGTAGGGTCGGCCCGTGTCCGCCGCGCCCGCCGATCCGCCGTCCCTGGAGGCGGCGTTCCCAGCCCCGCTCGCGCCGGACGTGCGCGCCGTCGCAGCCCTGCTCCCACCGCCCCCGCCCTACGACCCCCACTGGGAGGTCCACGGCGATGTGCGGATGCCGGTGCGCCTCCACCGCCGCGAACCGGACCCGGACGTGCCGGCCGCCCTCACCCCCCGGCAGCGCCTCGTCCTGCACTGTCTGTACGCGCTGCACCACGACGGGTACGTACGGCAACGCCACGCGGCGCACGTGGCCGGGGTGGCCGAGCCCTGGGCGGTGCCGTTCGTGGTGCGGCTCACCGGCGAGTACGTGCCGGAGATCGTCGCCGACCTCCACGCACGGCTCACCGGGGCCCTGGCGCCGGGGAGCGAGGCACGCCGGGTGTACGGGCGGTTCGCCGCGGAGCACCCTGAGTTCCTCGCCCTCACCGAGCGCCGCGCGGTGAGCTACTGGAGCGCGTACCACCGGTGGCGGTTCCCCGCGTTCACCGACCATCCCGCCGCCGCCGTGCTCGAGTTGCTGCGGGCCGCGGCCTTGGAGACCACGGGCCACGCGTGGCCACCACAGATGCGGGCGGGGCGGGGCGCGCGCTGAGGGGCGTTACGCGCGCGCCGCCCGTTCGCACAGGACGGCCGCGCCGGACGGTTCCGGCGGCGGATCGGGGAGACCCACCGCGGCCGCGCCCGGCGACCGGTGCGGGGAGCGGGGGACGAAGGCTCCGCTGGTGCCGCCGCGACCGCGGTGGACCAGGACGCCGGAGACCGGATCGGGGACGGCGTCGAGCGCCGCGCGAGTGCCGGGCAGGGCGCGCCATGCGAGCCAGTGCTCCTCTTCACGGAAGCACAACTCGAAGACGACGCCCCACCCGTACGAGTGCCATTCCCACGCCAGTGCACGGTTGGTGACCGCCGACTCCACGAGCGTCGGCGCATACGCGTCACGCCATGCCGCGGCGGATGTGCTGGCGTTGAGGACTTCGATGGACCACCAGTCCGCTGCCATACCCAAAACGATAGGCACTTCGCAAGTCGCCCGCCAGGGTCCTGCCCCTGACGGCGCGTCACGCAGGGTCGGCCGAGGCCAGCAACTCCGTCACGCGCGCCGCGAAGCGGGCGTCGCAGGGGTGGGGGACGCCGGTGCGCACGGCCGTGAGCAGGGCGTCGATGGCGTTGCCGAAGGCGGGCACGGGACCGTCGGCGCGGCCGGGGAGCGAGACCACCCCGGAGGTGCCGCGCAGCTCGACGGTCATGCCGGCGGCCGCCGGCGGGGCCGTGAGGCTGAGCGCCGCCGTGCTGGAGGCGCCGCTGTCGTGCCGCAGCACCAGGTGCACGGTGTCGCCGGGCCCCTGGACGGCGGTGAGCGCGGTGACGTCCCCGAGGACCGGGAGGAGCACGGACAGCGCGTGCGGCCCGACGTCCCACAACGCGCCCTTCTCGCGCCGCCAGGGGGATGCGGCGAAGGGGCTGTCGCCGGAGGTGAACACCGAGCCGAACCACTCCGCACGAGCGGTGAACCAGCCGTCCACGGCGGCCTGCTCGTCGATCCAGGCGGAACTCGTGGCGTCGAAGCGGAGGGTGAAGAAGACCACCGACGCGACCCCGGCGGCCTCGGCGGCGTCCGCGACGCGGCGGGCGTCGGCGACGGTCGTCGCGACCGGCTTGTCGAGCAACAGGTGCCGGCCGGCCTCGGCGGCACGCGCGGCCAGCGGGGCCTGCACGTCCGGAGGCAGGGCGATGGCGACCGCGTCCACGTCGCCGATGAGCTCGTCCACGTCGGCGTAGGCACGGGTGCCGAGGGTCGCGGCGAGCGCGGCCGCCGCCTCGGGGCGGCGGCCCCAGATCCCGGTGAACTCGACCTCGGGGTGGGCGACGAGGGCGGGGCCGTGGGCGATCTCCGCCCAGGGGCCGGTGCCGAGCAGTCCGATGCGCATGGTCACCGCTCCCCCGCCGGCTCGGTGTGGCTGCGGTACCAGGTGCGGTCGAGGTCGACGACGTCGACGGCGGTCTGCACGCTCAGCCCCGGCGTCGGCGCGAGGTGCTCCCGCACCAGCTCCAGGACGGCCTCGCTCAGCTCCGTCTTGGCCTCGGGCGTGCGCCCGGACAGGACGGCGGCCTGGACGAGCACCAGCGCGTGCTCGGGGGCGCCGTCGGCGAGGACGTACTCGTCGGACCGGCGGAAGCGGGTCTTGCACGCCTCCACCCTGGTGTCGATGGTCTTGGCGACCAGCGGGTGCAACGCGGTCGCGAAGCCGCGCCGGTCGAAGGCGTCCGCGAGGTTGCCGGTGTAGTCCACGGTGATGTGAGGCATGGCACACACCCTACGTCCCTGGTCACGGCGGTCCACGGGGGCCCGTCCCCAGGGCGGTGGAGGGCCTTCCGCAGGCCCTGCCGGGGTGTCCGGCAGGTGGGACGGCAGCGCGTTCACACCGGGTTAACACACGGGCAATGGATGCGAAATCGCAGGTTGTGAGGCTGCAGCGGCAACACCACCCACCCGCAAGGCCCCCGCCAACAAGGATGACGCCCGTGAGCTACAAGGCCGAGTACATCTGGATCGACGGTACCGAGCCGACCGCGAAGCTGCGCTCGAAGACCAAGATCCTCGCCGACGGCGCGGAGCCCGGTGTCTGGGGCTTCGACGGCTCCAGCACCAACCAGGCCGAGGGCCACAGCTCGGACCGCGTGCTCAAGCCCGTCGCCACGTACCCGGACCCGATCCGCGGCGGCGACGACCTGCTGGTGCTGTGCGAGGTCTTCAACATCGACGACACCCCGCACCCCTCCAACACCCGTGCCCTGCTGCGCCCGGTCGCCGAGCACTTCGCGGGCCAGGAGTCGCTGTTCGGCATCGAGCAGGAGTACACCTTCTTCCAGGGCTCGCGCCCGCTGGGCTTCCCCGAGGCCGGCTTCCCGGCCCCGCAGGGCGGCTACTACTGCGGCGTCGGCGCCGACGAGATCTTCGGCCGCGAGATCGTCGAGCAGCACCTCGACAACTGCCTCGCCGCGGGCCTGGGCATCTCCGGCATCAACGCCGAGGTCATGCCCGGCCAGTGGGAGTTCCAGGTCGGCCCGCTCAGCCCCCTGGAGGTCGCCGACCAGCTGTGGGTCGCGCGCTGGCTGCTCTACCGCACCGCCGAGGAGTTCGGCGTCTCGGCCACCCTGCACCCCAAGCCGGCCCCGGGCGACTGGAACGGCGCGGGCGCGCACACCAACTTCTCCACCAAGGCCATGCGCGAGGGCTACGACGCGATCATCGAGGCCTGCGAGGCCCTCGGCCGCGACGACAAGCCGATGGAGCACATCAAGAATTACGGCTCCGGCGTCGAGGCCCGCCTGACCGGCGCCCACGAGACCGCCCCCTGGAGCGAGTACAGCTACGGCGTCTCCGACCGCGGCGCCTCGGTCCGCATCCCGTGGCAGGTCGAGGTCGACAAGAAGGGCTACATCGAGGACCGCCGGCCCAACGCCAACGTCGACCCCTACGTCGTCACCCGCCTCATCGTCGACACCTGCTGCTCCGCGCTGGAGAAGGCCGACCTCGTCTGACGCTCCGCACCATCCCCGAGGGCGCCCGTCCACACGCCGGGCGCCCTCGGCGCGTCCACCGCACGTTCACGGCACGCGGACGGCCTCGAAGAGGAAGCAGCCGTACTCCACGGCCCGTACGTGCACCAGGGCGACCCGCGGATCGGCGAACCGGGCCGCCAGGACGGCGTCGGCGGCGCCCGCGGAGACCTCGTCCGCGGTCAGCCTGACCAGCCGGCCGCCGAGGATGCGGCCCCGGGCGTCGTAGCACCGGAAGACCCGCCGCTCGCCGTGCAGGGCCGCGGGGTAGCCGGGGGCGTCCGGCGGGCCGGGGCAGTCCTCCGCGGCGGCGTGCACGAAGACCGGCCCGGTCTCGTCGTACGGGCCGGGGTCGGCCCCGGTCGCGGCGGCCCAGCGGCGCAGCGGCGCGTAGGCGGCCAGCGCGATCCGCTCCCCCGGTGCGCTGTGCCGCAGGCAGCAGCGGAGCGGGGCGCCGCCCTCCGGGTCCGGCTCGGGGCGGGGTACGAGACCGGCGTCGTCGCCGTCCCGCAACTCCTCGGCGACGGCCGGGTCGAGCGCCCGGACCTCGTACACGATGCGATGGGTGTCCATGCCCCCAGCGTCGCCCGGTCCGGTCAGGAGGTCCGGCGGGATTCGGACGTCGTGCTCAGGGCACGCCACGCGGCACGGTCGCCGGGCAGCCCGAACCGGGCGAGGAGGGCACCCCGATTGCCGCCGCGCGGATCCCACAGGGTGTCGTGCGCGGCCAGGGCCCCGGCGTAGGCACGCTGGGCCGCGGTGGCACTGTGGGGCGCCGGCCAGCCGTCGGGGAAGAACCGGGGCAGATAGGGGCCGATGTCCGGGTCGGGGTGGCGCCACGGGAGCAGCGGCAGGACGGCGAGGGCCGCGGGCAGCAGCCGCTCGGGGTCGGTGACGCGCCGGCACAGTGCGGCGGCGACGGTGAAGCGGGGCCGGCCGGTGAAGGTGGCGGGCTTGCGGCCGAACGCCGCGTCGAGCGCGGCCGGGTCGCGCAGGGCGTCCAGCAGCACCGTGTGCGCGTCCTCGTCGCCGTCGAGGGCGGGGGCGAGCGCGGCGCAGACCCGCACGGCCGGTTCGGGGTCGGCGAGCAGGGCCCGGGGCGCCTCGCCCAACTCCCCCAGGTGGACGGCGAGGGCGGCGCGCTCGTCCGTCCCGGCCGTGGCCGCGACCGCGGTGAGGACCCGGACGACCTCGTCCCTGCGGCCGGCGAGCGCCGGGTGCGCGGCCGTGCGCGCCACGCAGGCGGCCGCGGCGGTCCGCACCTGCGGGTCGGGGTCGGTCAGGTGGACGGCCGCTGCCGCGTGGACGGCGGGCAGGGCGTCGTACACCCCCACGGCCGGACGGACGACCGCCAGGTCGGCCATCTCGTCGTCCCAGAGGGCCTGCTGCTCCTCCTCGTCCGCGTTCGCCCAGGCCTCCTGCCAGGCGTCGGCCGCCGCCCCGTCCGCGGGGAACGCCCGCGCCCGCCACTCCTGCGCCTCCGCCGGGTCGGGCGCCGCCTGCGCCGCGTACCGCAGGAAGGCCAGCAGAGCCTGCCTGGGTGCGGCCGGGTGCTCCCCGGCGAGCAGCTCCGCGACCTGGCGGACGGCCGGCGGTGTGGCGGGCCAGGGTGTGCCCTGGTGCACGATCGCCCCGTTGAGGTGCTCCAGGGCGGCCCGGACGTCCGCCTCCCGGCCGGTGCGCAGGGCGGCCAGATGCCGCGGGGTGTCCGTGGCGGCGCCGTAGGCGTGGAACAGCCGTGCCCAGTCCGTCTCGTGCATGCGGCCATCATGGCGCGGGGCACCGACAACGCCTGCTCGCAGGCCGGTTGGGCGCTCCGGCACCGGGGCGGCGCGCGGTGGCGGGGTGACCATCCCAGGATTCACTCGTTCTACGGAACGTGAACGCCCCGCACGCGACCGCCACCCGTCCCCGGCACGGCGCAGCCGTCATCGTGGACGTCGAGGAGGCGGAGGCCGCACTCGTCGAGAACTACCCGCACCTGGTCCGGCTGGCCTACCTGACGTTGCCGCCGTCGCTCGGCCGGCACCGGAGGGTGCTGACCGCCCACACCCTGACGCAAGGCGTGCTGCCGCGCTCGCCGTGCGAGCCGGACCCCGCCGTGGTGGACGTCCCCGGGCCGCGGGGGACCGTGGACCCGGCGTACGCCCTGGTGCGGCAGGAAGTGCTGGACACGGCACTGGCGTTCGGCCGCGAGCGGGGCTGGCGGGGCCGGCTGCGCAGGACGGTGGTGGGCGGCCCGGCGCCGTACGTCTGGGGCCTGCGGCTGCACACCAAGGCGACCGGGACGGACGAGGCGGAGCTGGACCGGGCGCTGTCCGGGCTGAGCGCGGCCGGGCGGGCGGCCTACGCGCTGCTGGAGCTGGAGCGGCCCCGGCACGCGGACGGCCGCGAGGTGCGCAGGCTGCTGGTGGCCGCCGGCGTGGCCGACCCGCGGGGCGCCCTGAAGGCCGCCAAGGCGGTACCGGAGGGACTGCTGCTGGGCGGCACCGGGTTCGACCCGTGCACGGTGCAGGCCCGGCCGACGGATCTGCTGCGCAGGCGGCAGCACGTGCGCGTGGGCCTCATCGCGGCGGGCGCGGTCGCCGTGACCGCGACCCTGGTCGCGGTACTGGCCGGCGGGCAGGACCCGTACGCGGCGGGCGGGTCGCCGGGGGGCGCGTACGGGACCGCGGATCTGCTGGACCCGGCGAAGCTGGTGCGGGTGCAGGACACCGCGTGGACCCGCGCCTCCCGGGTGGACTTCACGGCCTGGCCGGCCCGCGGCGGGCGCGCCGGCGACCGGGCGCTGCTGGGCCGGGCGATGGCGGTGTGGGCGCACCCTTCCGGCAACGTCGCCGTGTCGGCCACCAAGGGCACCGCCGAGGGACTGCCCGCGCAGCAGCCGCAGTTGCTGTACGCGGGGGACGTGGACGGCGCCACCGTGGTGCTGATGTACGACGGCCTGCGCCTGGTGCGCTACGCCGAGCCGCGCGACGGCGGGGGCTCGGCGGCCCTGGACTTCGCCCGGGTGGACGGCGCGGGCGTGACCACGGCGGCCGTGGTGCTGGGCCGTACGGACGGCAACACCCGGTTCCTGACCGCCCCCTGGGTCACCGAGGCGGCCTCCCGCGACCTGCGGGACCCGGGGCGCGCCCCGGCGAAGCTGGACCGCACGGCGGACGGGGTGACCGAGCCGGTGCGGATGCCCGGCGCGGACAGCCGTCCCGGGGTGTGCGGGGACACCTGGCCCGCGCTGCAGTTCCGGGCCGCCGGCGGGCTCGGCGTGGACCGGCCGTTCCTCCTCACCGACCTCGGCGACCTCGTGCCGGCGCACCTGACGTACCAGCCCGCCGCGGACGCCACGCCGCTGGAGGCGACCGGCCCCACGGCGCTGGCGAACGTGGCCCGGACGGCCTGCAACCTTCCCTCCATGAGCGGCCTGGGCACCCGGTCGGTCAATGTCTGGCGGTACGCGACGCAGCGGCTGCCGGAGGGCAACGGGCAGGCGTCGTGGGTGTGCGCCCGCGCCGACACCTGGCGCGGCACGGACGGCCGGGCGCTGGCGCTGTTCCTGCCCCCGGTCTCCGAACCGGGCACCCCGGGCGCACCGGTGGGCCAGAGCGGCCGGGACAGCGGGGCGTGCGGCCGGGCGGTGCCGCAAGTGCTGGCCGGGGCGCTGTGGAAGTCCACCGCCGGCCACTGGTACCTGCTGGCGGCGGGCAGCCGTGACGTGACGCGGATCAAGGCCACGGGCGGCGTGACCGGCGCCTCGAAGGGCCCGACGATGGCGGTGCGCGCCGAACAGGGCGCCCGGGCCGAGCTGTCGGCGGTGCTCGACTCGGGCGCGGCGCTCACGACGCTGCGCTGAGCCCGCCCTCCCCCGCCCCGGTGGCCTGCTCCGTGCCAGGAGCGGCCGCCGGGGCGCCGCGCGGGGAGCGGGCGCGGCGCGGTGCTCCCCCGTCGGGGTGCCAGCCGAAGGCGAGGCAGCTGCCGGCGACGCCGAGCAGCAGGCCGACGAAGAAGCCGCCGAGGTTCGAGGTGACCCAGCTGCCGAGGGCCAGCAGGACACCGACGACCGAGTAGAAGAGCCGCTGGGCCGGGTTGAGCAGGATCAGCAGCCCGCAGATCACCATCAGCCCGGGCAGGAGGTAGCCGGCCAGTCCCTGCGCGCCGATGTGCAGGACGACGGGCAGCGCGGCCTTCTCGGTCACCAGGATCTCGGCGCCGCCGAGGGTCAGCAGGACCCCTCCCCAGAACGGGCGGCGGCCGCGCCACCGGCGGAAGCCGGCCATCAGCAGCCCTCGCCGCTGAACTTCAGTTTCAGGCCGGGCAGTTTGAACACCGCGGCCGTCGTGGCGTAGTTGGTCTGCCGCAGGTTGTCGATGGTCACGGTGTCGGACTGCTGGCTGAAGACGCCGATCGGGCCCTGGACGCCGGCCTTGTCGAGGGTGCTGGCGTCGTTGCCGATCTCGATGCCGTCGAAGGCGGCGTCGCCGGACAGCTCGGTGGAGTCGGTGGTCAGCCCGCGGGCGGTGACCTTCTCCGCGCCGCCGCCCGCCGTGATGACGAGGTTGGTGCCACCGAGGTCGACGCTCTGGCAGAGGTCGGTGAGCGTCGCCTTCTTGATCGCGGAGACGACGACCAGGACCTGGCCGCCGGTGTCGCCGGTGTTCGGGCTGCCCTCGGCCATCGAGTCGAGGCCGCCGAACTGCGCGAAGCCCTCGCCCTTGAGTTCGGTGGCGGTGACGGTGAAGGGCATCCCGGAGATCGCGAACTGCACGCCGAGCGCGCCCTGCGCGGTGAGGACCATGAGCGTGGCGCCGATCGCGGCGGCGGGTACGGCCATCACGGCGGCGCGGCGCCAGCGGACGCGGCCGGGCCGTTCGGGGGTGGCGGGTGTGGCGGGTGTGGCGGTGCCGGTGGTTCCGGGCTCTTCGGACGAGGCCATGGCTGCTCCCAGGACATGCGAATGCGGAGGAACGAGCTGACTGGCGCGGTGTCCTGGCGCGGACAGCGGCTGCGCACGTCCGTCCCCGGCGCCTCCCGGCGGGGCGCGAGGGCGTTCACGGTACGGCGCAGTGGCCGGGGTGGAAGTTACAACCGGGTAGGGACCGGGTCAAGGGCCCTGTGTGCGGCTCATGATGACGGTGCGTCGATTCTGTGACGGAGGGGCGCGGCGGGCGCCAGGCACGGCGTCGAGGAGGCGCGGGCCGGGGGCCGCGGCTCCGCGAGCCGCGCCGCGGCGGCCTCCGGCCCCAGGAACGGCGCGAGGACGAAGTAGCTCAAGGTGGGCAGCAGTGCGGGCAGTTCGGCGGCGCCACCTGCGGCGATCCGCCGGTAGATGCTCGCGTACACCCCGCCGACGACGGCGTCGACCAGCTCGGTGGCGGCGACCTGCGGCGGAGCCCCGACGGCACCGGCGGCGCCGTCCGCGGCGGTGAAGAAGCGCCGGAACCGGGCGAGCAGCACATCGCGCTCCTCGCGCCCGGCCTCCCCCACGGCGTCGATCTCGACCACGGCCATGGTCGCGAAGGCGGGCGCCCCGGCGAGGATGCCGAGCAGCGCGCCGAGGGCGTCCCGGATGCCGGCGGACCAGTCGCCGGCGGCCTCCGAGGCGGCCTCCATGGAGGCGATGACCAGTCCGGTGCCGTGGCGGTGGGCGGCCAGGAAGGCGTCCTCCTTGCCGCGGAACTGCTCGTAGAACACCGGCCTCGTCACGCCCGCGGCCTGGCAGATGTCGCTGATCCGGGCTTTGGCGTAGCCGCTCTGCGCCACGGTGCGGACGATGCCGTCCAGCAGCCGGTCGCGCTGGGTGGCGGCGACCACCTCGGCCGGCACGCGGCGGGGTCCGCGGCGGATGGAGCGCTCCGGATCGCGGCCGGTCCTGGTGCCGGGGAGCACGAGGGGCGGCGGTGTCGAGGGAACCGCGGTCATCTCGAACTTCCTTCCGGGTCCTTGACGCTGAATACTCGTCAGGTTTACAACTCTCGCAGGTTTCCCACGGGTTCGTGGCGCCGGACCCGTTCTCCACCGCAGCACATCCTCCCGGCCCCACTCCGTCACGAGGAGCACGTGCGCATGGCCGATTCCGGACCCCCGCCACCGTCGCCCGCAGCTCCCCGGCCGCGGTCCCGCTCCTGATCCCGTACGGGTCCCCGGTGCGGTCCCCCACGTCCCCCCACCCTCCCCCCACACCGAAACGAGGCACCCGCATGCGCACTCGTCCCGCCCTCGCGCTGGCCGCCACGGCCACCGCCGCCGCGCTCTCGTTACTGCAGGCCGCCGCGCCCGCCTCCGCCGCGGACGCACCGGTCCTCACCACCGGAGCCCCGGGCGGCACCCCCGTCGCGGCCGGCGACGTGCTGAACGCCTCGCTGGCCCCCGGCACCAGCGCCACGCTCTACTCCAGCGCCACCGGCACCAGCGGCGTGACGTGCTCCGAGTCGACCTTCGTCGCGACCGTCACCGACAACCCCGCCGCCCCGGGCACCGCCACCGAGTCGGTCACCGCGCACACCTTCCCGAGCGCGAGCTGCCGCAGCAACGTCGTGGGCGTGCTGGGCGTCACGAGCATCACGGTCGACAACCTGCCGTACACCTCCGCCGTCTCCTCCGACGGCGTCGTCACCGTCTCCCCGGCCGACGGCTCGACCGTCCAGACCACGGTCGTGCTGCGCACCCTGCTGGGCAGCGTCACCTGCGTCTACCGGGCGGCGGGCCTGACCGGCACGGCGGACAACGCCGACAACAGCATCACCTTCGCCGCCCAGCAGTTCACCAAGGCCTCCGGCTCCTCGCTCTGCTTCGCCAACGGGTTCTTCACCGCGAAGTACGCCCCGGTCACCGACTCCGGCCAGGACGGCGGCCCTGCCGTCTTCGTGAACTGACCGGACCGCCGCGCCACCCCCCCACGCGGCGCCGCGAGCCGCCCGGACCTGGCCGTACCCTTGGTAACTCCTTCCTGCCGAAGGGTTCAGTTCCGGGCGGCGATGCGGCACCCTGTCGTGCCATGACCACTCCCGCGGACGTCCCCGGGCGCGCCGTCCGGCCCTCGCTGCGCGCGCTGTACTTCGTGCCGCTGATGCTCGCGTGCGGCTACCTGGCACTGCTCCTGCTGCTGTTCGCCGGCGGCACGGCGGCGTACTTCGCCTGGACCGTCCGCTCCCCGCTGACCGCGGCCACCCTCGGTGCCTCGTACGCCTCCGGAGTGGCCCTGTTCGCGGTGGGGCTGCGGCTGCGGCGCTGGGTGGACGTGCGGATCGTGGCGTACACCTCGCTGGCCCAACTGGTGCTGATGCTGGGCGTCGCCGTGCTGCACCACGACCGCCTGCACCTGACCGAGGGCGAGATCGGCGGCTTCCTCGGCGCGTGGGGCTTCGTCGCCGTCCACGCCGTGATGCCGGTCGTGGGGCTGGTCCTGCTGGCCGTGCAGTCCCGCGCTCCGGGCGCCGACCCGCCGCGGTCCGGGCCGGCCGACCTCTTCACCGGGGTGCCCGTCGCCTGGGTGGCGCTGGTGGGCTGCGGCCTCGGGGCGGCCATGCTCACGGTGCCCGGCGCGCTGCGCGGCGCGTGGCCGTGGCCGGTGACCGACCTCGACCTTCGGGCGCTGGGCGTGTGGACGCTCACCTTCGGCCTCGGCTCGCTGTGGGCGCTGCGCGAGGGCGATCCGGAACGGATGAGGGCGGGCGCGGCCGGCTACGCCGCGGTCGGCGCCTTCTCGCTCCTGGCGGTCCTCACCCACCCCGGCGCCATGGACTGGGGCTCGGCCTTCGCCTGGCTGTACGTGCTGGGCATGCTCGGGCTCGTCGGCATGGGACTGGTGGGCCTCGCCCTCGCGGGACCGGCCGAGCGATGGCCCGGGAACGGTTCCCTGACAATGGGGGCATGAACGACCTCTCCTTCCGCCTCGCGCTGCCCGACGACGCCGCCCTCCTCGTCCGCCTCCGGGACGACGCGGCCCGCTGGATGCAGGAGCACGGCATCGACCAGTGGAAGCCCGGCGAGATGGACGAGGGTCACTTCCGCACGCGCATGGCGGCGGGCGAGGTCTGGCTCACCGAACGCGAGGGCCGGGTGGTCGGCGCCTGGGAGCTGTGGTGGGACGACGAGCACGCCTGGGGGGTGCGCCCGCCGGACGCGGGCTACGTCCACCGGCTCATGGTGGACCGGACGGCCGCCCCCCGCGGTACCGGCCGGGCCATGCTCGACCGGGCGGAGCGCCGCATCGCCGAGTCCGGCCGCCCGTACGCGCGGCTGGACTGCGTGGCGGCCAACCCGCAGCTGCGGGCGTACTACGAGGGCGCGGGCTACACCGTCGTCGGAGAGCAGCCCCACAAGCAGAGCGGCAAGGGCAGCCCGTACGCGGTGACCCTGCTGGAGAAGAAGCTGTAGGCGCACGGCACGCGGCGGAGCGGCCCGCCCGGAGGTCGGGGGCGGGCCGCTCCGCCACGTGCGGCCTGGACGTCCGCGGGTCAGGTCTCCCGGCGCCGGGCCCGTTCATAGGAATCATGGGCCGCGCGCCGGATCTCCTCCCGGTCGCGGAGCACCTCCTCCATCTCCTGGTCGATTCCGGGGCCCGGTCCTGGCCCGCGGTCGGTGAGCCGGTCGTAGAGGTAGCGGCAGGCCGCGTCCTCGGTGTCGAAGCGCCGGTGCGGGTCGTGCACCCCGCGTTCGTAGTTGCCGACCACCCACACGTCGCCCTCCTGCCGGAGGTACCTGAAGTCCGGTGGCCGCAGGTCGAACTCGTGGAATCCGGGGACCTCGTACAGCCCGCCGGGCACCCCCGCGGAGGCGAGCGCCTCGCACAGTTCACGCCGGTCCATGGTCGGGGCCCGTCAGTTCAGCCGGATCAGTTCGCCGTTGTTGATGTGGTTGAGCACGCTGTCGTTCAGCGGCAGCACGTACTGGAGCCCGTTGCCCGGCTGCCCGTAGAAGGGCGCCACGACTCCCGCGGAGACCGCGAACGGCCTGACCACCTTGTACAGGTGGTAGTTGAAGGGGTAGCCCGGGTCGAAGGTGTTGAGGTTGGACGGCGCGATGGAGCGCTGGGAGTACGGCGAGCCCGCGGGCGCGAGGAACCGTCCGCCCTCGCCGCCGAAGCGGTCGATCTTCTGCCCCACGGCGAGGTTGATGACCGATACGGGGCCGCCCGGGAGGAAGCCGTCGTTGGGCGGGAACTTGTAGCTGTTCGTCGTGAAGTCGAACCAGGTGCGCAGGAAGCCGTTGGCGTTCTGCCCGTCGAGGCGCCGGTAGTCGGCCACCATCGCGCCGAGCAGGCCCTTGGTGGGCAGCTGCCGCGGGCCGAGCCGGGGGTCACCGCAGAAGAACTTGCGGTCGGTGAAGGTGGCACCGATGCAGATGCGCGGGTTCTCCGGGCCACCGGGAAGGTGCCCGGGAGCTCCCACGACCGGGCCGGAACCGGGGCGGGAACCAGGACCGGAGCCGGGGCCCGATCCGGGGCCGGCCCCGGGGCGGTCGTGGTGGGCCGCGAGCTGTGCGCCCGGCCCCCAGTCGTCGGCGTGCGCGGGGACGACCGCACCCAGGAGGGTGCCGACGAGCAGGACGAGCAGGGTGGGAAGGCTGGAAAGCGATATTCGCTGGCGCCGCTTCAAGGGTCCTCCAGGGGACGACGGGAACGAGGCCTCCCGAGACGGCAATCACCCTGCGTCACCGGAGCCGCGCGGATACGTACCCCTGGCGGATCACCCACCGGGACCGACGCGCCGCCGATTCATCCGGATGGCCACCCACTTCGCCCGTACGCAGCACCGCCCGGCCGGGACCCGCGGAGAGCGGGCCGCCGACCGGGCGGTCACGGAACGTGTCGCTACTTCCGGACGAACACCGCGACGGTGCGGCCCGGCACGGTGAAGGTGCCGGACGCGACGTCGTAGGAGACCCGCTTCACCACGGCGTCGGAGCCCGCGGCCTGCACCGGGTGGAGAGCGTAGCCCTTCCCCGACAGGGCGCCGACGCGCTGGTCCTGGGCCTTCGGGGTCGCGTTGAAGACCACCACCAGCCGGCCCAGCTGCAGGGTGATGACGCCGGGGGTCTCCTGCTCGCCCGAGAGCGGGAAGGACAGCTGCTCCTGGACCTGCGCCGCCGTGGTCAGCCCGAAGGCCGGCTCGGTGGAGCGGATCCGCAGCAGGTCCTGGTACGCGGCCGAGGCCGCGGTGGTCTGCGCGCAGCCGACCCGGAGCGTGTCCGCGGTCAGCAGCGGCTTAGCGAAGGACCACTTGGACTCGTTGTCGGCCTTGGGGGGCAGGCCGCGGCCGAAACCGTTGCCCGAGGAGCAGTCCCAGTGGATGGCGTTGAACCAGTCGCCGGAGTCGTACGAGTTGCGGTCCAGCGACTTGGAGCGCAGCAGGTCCGAGCCCGCCTGGTAGAGCGCCGGCCCCTGGGAGAGGGCCGGGACGGCCTCGGCGACGACCTGCATGCGTGCCCGGTCGGCGGGCGAGGTGCCCTGGGGCAGCTTGAAGGCGAGCGCGTCGTACAGGGCCTCGTTGTCGTGGGCGTCGGCGTAGGCGAGGGCGTCGCCGGGGGCGTCCGCGTATCCGGCGGGTGAGCCGTTGTAGTCGACCTCGGCGCCGCTGACCTCCTTGCCGCTGCTGTCGGTGAAGGAGAAGGACTTCAGGTTGCCGGTGAGGCCGACCTTGATGAGGTCCTGGTAGTGCAGCAGGCGGGCCCGCTGCTCGGCCTCGCTGCCGTTGGCGGCGGAGCCGTTGGGCTCGTTGAACAGGCCCGAGGCGAAGCCCTGGACGCCGGGGTCGGAGTCGAAGGGGCCACCGCCGCGGACCGCGTCGCGGGCCCGGTCGGAGAAGGTGGCGACTCCGGTGCCGGCCATGTTCTTCTGGGTGGCCTGCACGAAGCGGGCGTCGTCGGCGACCTCGCCGAAGTTCCAGCCCTCGCCGTAGAGGATGATCTTCTTGCCGTCGACGCCGTCCTTCGCGGGGGTCAGCGTGTCCAGCGCCTTGCGGACGGCGAGGATGTTCGCCCTGGGGTGGTGGCCCATCAGGTCGAAGCGGAAGCCGTCGACCTTGTACTCCTTGGCCCAGGTGACGATCGAGTCGACGACCAGCTTGCCCATCATCGCGTTCTCGGTCGCGGTGTTGGAGCAGCAGGTGGAGTTGGCGACGGTGCCGTCGTCCAGCAGGCGCTGGTAGTAGCCGGGGACGATCCGGTCGAGGACGGACTTGTCGTCCTGGCCGCTCGCGGCGGTGTGGTTGTAGACCACGTCCATGACGACCCGCAGGCCCGCCTGGTTGAGCCCCTGCACCATCTTCCGGAACTCGACGGTGCGCTCCGTGCCGTCCGGGTCGGTGGCGTAGGAGCCCTCGGGGACGGTGTAGTGGAAGGGGTCGTAGCCCCAGTTGTAGGCGTCCTTCGCGGCGACCGCGGCCACGCACTCCTGCTGCTTGTCGGAGTCGGCCGGGTAGGCGCCCAGGTCGCAGTCGACGGTGGCCTGGTCGGCGCTCTTCTCCGCGACGGTGGCGAAGTCGAAGGCCGGCAGCAGGTGGACGTAGGAGACCCCGGACTTCGCAAGCGCCTTCAGGTGCGTCATCCCCGCGGAGCCCGTGTCGGTGAAGGCGGTGTACTTGCCCTTGTCCTTCGCGGGGACGGTGGCGTCCGCGACGGAGAAGTCCCGGATGTGCAGTTCCTGGATCTGCGCGTTGTTCAGGCCCACGGCCTTGGGCTTGGCCAGGTGCGACCAGCCGCCCGGAGCGAGCGCCTTGTCGTCGAGGTCGACGACCAGGCTCTGCTTCGAGTCGGCGGTCAGGGCGACCGAGTAGGGGTCGGTCACGGTGTTGGTGACGACCTTCTGGACGCTGGGCGCCCAGACCTTCACGGCGTAGCGGTACGGCTTGCCGGTCCAGCTCCGCTCACCGGTCACGCTCCACACGCCGGTGGAGCCGTCGCGCCGCATGGGGACGGTGCGCCCGTCCAGGTCCAGGGCGACGGACTGGGCGGTCGGGGCCCATACGGAGAGCGTGGGCCTGCCGTGGGAGAAGACCGGGCCGAGCGCGGCCTTGGTCGCCTTCGCGGCGTACAGGTCGTCCAGGACGCCCTGGATCTGGACGCCGGTGGCGGACAGCAACGCCCCGTTGGCCAGCCGCTGCGTGGCGACGACCTGGCCGGTGAGGGCGGTGCGGACCCGGTCACGGTCGCGCGGGTCGATCGTGAAGGCCGCGTAGTCCTTCAAATGCGGGAAGCGGGCCTTCTGGGCGTCGGTCAGGCCGCCCGCGACGCGCTGCAGGCGCAGCCAGTGGCCCTCGCCGGTCAGAGCGCCGTCCTTGATCGCCAGGCCGCCGTCCGGGGCGTAGACGAGCTGGTGACTGGCGGCGGTGTCGCCGGTCTTCCACGCGACGGTGTCGGCGTCGATCCACTGGGCCTTGGCCGAGGACAGGTCGAGGTCGGCGGAGGAGCCGGACGTGGAGGGCAGGAGGTACTTCTCGGTTCCGTTCAGGAGCCACACCTCGTGTCCGTAGGTGGCGAGGTCGAGCGACTGGTCGGCGGGCAGGTCCTTGGTGTCGCCCTTGTGCAGGATGTAGCTGAGCGACGTGGCGCCCGCGGCGAGCGGCACCTCGAAGACGGCGCCGTAGGCGTCGGTCCGCACCGGCTGCAACGGGGCGGTCCAGTCGGTCGGGTTCGCGGCGCCGGTCCAGGTGTGCAGGCCCCAGCCGGTGTAGTCGTTGTCGGCCCGGTGGTAGTGGAGGACGGCCTTCGTCCTGTCCTGCCCGGGCTCGGTGCCGGAGGGGGCCTGGGTGGCCACGGCCTCCTTGCCCTGCTCCACCCAGATCTCACCGGTCTTCGTGACGTCGATGAACCGGTCCGCGGCGACGTCCTTGTTCCCGTCCTTGTCGATGACGAGGTAACCGACGTTCGACGCGCCCGGCTTGAGCTTCACATAGGCGAAGGCGCCGTAAGCGTCGCGGCCGATGAAGTCGTGCCCGGCGGGCCAGGTGGTGCCCTCGCCGTCGGCGATGTCGCCCCAGGCGTACAGGCGCCAGTCGGTGTAGTTGTTGTCGGCCCGCTTGTAGTGGACGATCGCGTAGTCGCGGCTGCTCGCCACCGGGGGCTGCGGCGGAACCGGGGTGCCGCTGGTGGTCCCGGCGGTGGCGCTCGCGGTGCGGCCTGCGGAATCGATCACGACGGCCTTGTACCGCAGCGCGGTGCCGGGCGTCACCTCGTCACCGACCGTCTGGGTGACCTTGTACGGCGCGTGGTCCGCGGAGCCGAGGACCTTCCACGGGCCGTTGCCGGTCTGCGCGGCGAAGACGACCCGGTTGAGCTGCCCGCCGTCGACGTCGGCGGAGAGCTCGACGGTGCCGGTGGCACCCGCGGCGGGGGCCTTCAGCGTGAGGGACGGCCGGGCGGCGGGGGCGCCGAGCGGCTTGGCCGCCTTGTAGACCACGGTGGACAGCGCCGGAACGGTCACGCCGATCTTCCGGTCGGCGCCGCTGGTGACGGAGCCCTGGGTGCCGTAGAGGGCGGTGAAGGCGGTGTTCGCGGAGCCCGTGGGGACGTCGGCGGTCCGCGCCTCGGTCGCGTTGTTGACGGCGACGACGTACTCGGTGCGGGTCTTCGCGTCGGTGCGGGAGAAGGCGTAGATCCCGGCGCCGTCGGCGACGTGGCGCTCGGTCTGGACGCCGTCGGCGAGCGCCGGGTGGGCCTTGCGGAGCGCGGCCAGCTTCGCGATCGCCTGGTAGAGGGGTGCGCCGGTGTCGTAGGCGTCGCTCGCGTGGGTGCGGTCGGTGCCCAGCTGGTCGTCGTCGAGGTAGTCGGCGACCTTGGACGCGAACATCGTCTGGCGGGCGTCCTTGTCGCCGCCGGCGCCGGTGAAGCCCTGCTCGTCGCCGTAGTAGACGACCGGGTTGCCGCGCGAGAGGAACATCAGCTCGTTGGCGAGCCGGTCCCGCCGCACGAGTTCGGCGTCGTCGGCCTTCGGGTTGTCCTGCTTCAGGAACGTGCCGATGCGGCCCATGTCGTGGTTGCCGAGGAAGGTGACCTGCTCGTACGCGTTGGCCTTGTCCGTCGTGTACCGGTGGTCGTCACCGAAGACCCCGGCCAGCTTCGCCGCGGAGCCGCCCTGGGAGGCGTACTGACGGGCGGCGTCCTGGAAGGGGAAGTCGAGCGTCGAGTCGAGGCGGCCCTGCCTGACGTACGGGGAGGTGATGGCGGTGTCGGCGGAGTAGACCTCGCCGAACATGAAGAAGTCCTTGCGGCCGTGCTCGGCCGCGTAGGCGTCCAGCGCCGTGGCCCACCGGGTCCAGAACGGCAGGTCGACGTGCTTGACGGTGTCGATGCGGAAGCCGTCGACGGCGAAGTCGCGGACCCACTTCTCGTAGATCTCCTCCATGCCTCTCACGACCTCGGGACGCTCGGTCCACAGGTCGTCCAGACCGGAGAAGTCACCCTGGTCGGAGCTCTCGCCGGCGAAGGTGGAGTCGCCCCGGTTGTGGTACATCGTCGGGTCGTTCAGCCAGGCCGGGACCTTGCTGTTCGCGGTGACGACGGGGGTGCGGGGGAAGGAGTCGCGGTCGACGGCGGGGAAGCCCTTGCCGCCCTTCGCGTAGTCGGCGTCGTCGAAGGGCACGCCGTCCTTCGTCAGGTAGGGGAACGCGCCCTTGGAGAGGTAGCCGTAGGACTTCTCGTCGTAGTCGACGACGTCGGCGGTGTGGTTGGTGATGACGTCGAAGAAGACCTTCATGCCCTTGGCGTGGGCCTTGGATATCAGCGCCTTGAGGTCGGCGTTGCTGCCGAAGTGCGGGTCGACCTGGGTGAAGTCGGTGATCCAGTAGCCGTGGTAGCCGGCCGACGCGTTCTCACCGGTCCCCTGCACGGGCCGGTTCTTGAAGATCGGCGCCATCCATATCGCGGTGGTGCCGAGGCCCTTGATGTAGTCGAGCCGCTGGGTGAGCCCCTTGAGGTCGCCGCCCTGGTAGAAGCCCTTGTCGGTGGGGTCGTAGCCGGTGCTGAGCCGGGTGCCGGTCAGACCGCCCCTGTCGTTGGACGCGTCGCCGTTGGCGAAACGGTCCGGCAGTACGAAGTAGAACTGCTCCCGTGTGAGGTCGTGACGCCCGGGCTGCGCGGCCAGCGCCGCGTCGGAGGGCGGCGGGGGCGGGGCGGCCGCCGAGGCGGCGGGGGCCGAGGCGGGGACGGCGAAGGCGGCGGCGAGGGCCGCCACCGCGACGGCTGCGGCTCCGCGTCTGCGCGCGCGTGAACGCGCGGACGCGGGCAGCCCGGTGTGCTGGGCCACGGGGTGTTCTCCTTGCGGAATCCGTGTGCGGACGGTTGTACCTCTGGGAGCCCACGCGCCATGAGCCGTGGCCCGGCGGCAGTGCCGGACCGTGAGCGGGACCGTACCTCTTACGCGCGGCTTACAGCAAGATGTCGCAAGGATTTCCAACATGACATCCTCCGCGTCGACGGAGTGCGGATGACGCCCCGTCACATCCCGGTCCGCCGCAGCCGGTCGCCGAACACTATGAACGCAAAGGCCACGGCTCTGGACCCCCACCGCCTCCGTCCCCAAGCATCGGGGCCCGCGCAACGAAGCGCCGGACGACGACGGAAGGACGAGACGATGGTCACCGGGCACTCCCCCCACCGCCCCCGGTCCGGATCCGCACGACACCGCATCTCCGTGACGATCGCGGGCGTCGCCGCCCTCCTCGCCACCGCCCTGGCCGGGCCCGTACCGGCGTCCGCGGCCGACGGGCCCGCCCCCGCCGACTGCCCGGCGGAGCTGGCGGCGGAAGCCACCTGCTACCGGGGCCAGGACGCGAACGGCGCCTTCTACGCCATGGCGGTCCCGCACGACTGGAACGGCTCGCTGGTCGTCCACGCCCACGGCGGCCCCGACCTCGGCGACACCTCCGACCCCGAGCGCAGCACCGGGGACCTGGCGCGCTGGTCGGTCATGGTGAAGGAGGGCTACGCCTGGGCGGGTTCGTCCTACCGCCGCGGCGGCTACGGCACGCGGATGGCGGCGAAGGACACCGAGAACGTGCGGCGGCTGTTCGTGGAGCGCTTCGGCACGCCGCGCCTGACCTTCGTCCACGGCCAGTCCTGGGGCGGCGACGTGGCGGCCAAGGTCGCCGAGGTCTACGGCACCGGCCGGCATGCGCCCTACGACGGCGCCCTGCTGACCAGCGGCGTCCTGGGCGGCGGTTCACGCGGCTACGACTACCGGGTGGACCTGCGCGTGGTCTACCAGTACTACTGCCGCAACCACCCCAGGCCCACCGAGCCCCCGTACCCGCTGTGGATGGGGCTGCGCGCCGACTCGACGATGACCACCACCGGACTGCGCTCGCGCCTGCAGGAGTGCACCGGCTACGCCTCGCCCCCGCAGGAGCGCACCGCCCTGCAGCAGCGCAACCTCGACGACATCCTGGCGGTGACCGGGATCCCGGAGCGGACGCTGGAATCGCACCTGCGGTTCGCGACCTTCACCTTCCGCGACATCGTGCACAACCGGCTCGGCGGCCGGAACCCGTTCGGCAACGGCACCGTCCGCTACACCGGCTCTCACGACGACGCGGCGCTCAACGCGGGCGTGGAGCGCTTCACCGCCGACCCCACGGCCCGCCGGGACCTGTCCTACGACAGCGACGTCACCGGCGCCGTGTCGATCCCCGTGCTCACCGTCCACGCCATCGACGACCCGACCGCCTTCGTCGAGCACGAGGCGGCCTACCGGGCCTCCCTGGAGGGCGCCCACCGCGGGCGGCTGCTGGTGCAGAACTTCACGCGGGAGAGCGAGCACAGCGAGCTGAGCGACGCCGAGTACGCCGCCGCGATGCGGTCACTGGCGACCTGGGCGCGGACCGGCCGCAAGCCCACGCCGGCCTCGGTGGCGGCCTCCTGCCCGGCGTTCGACGCCACCTACGGCACGGGGTGCTTCTTCGAACCGGGATACGTCCCGCGCCCCTACGCCTCCCGCGTGTACCCCCGCCCGGGGGCACGGCACTGGCCGGCGCTGTCCGCCGCCCAGGAGCGCGCGTGGAGCCGTCTGGACGGCGTGGGCATCGCACCCTGACCCCCTCCCACCTGCGGTCCCGCCCTTCCGAAAGGTCCCTGCAGAATCTTGCAGAAAGTTTCTGCAGGGGCCTTCCGCCCTGGCCGGAGCGGCTGTTACGTTCCTCTTCAGCCCGGTTCGGCCGGCCGGGGGTCCGCCCCTGACGGCGGGTCCCACGCGCCCGGCCGGCTGGACCGGTCGCCCCCGAGACGGAGGCGGGCCCAGGACCGACGAAGCCACCCCGCTGCGCCCCGCCCGGGGCAGGTCCAGGGCCCGCCTCGACACCCGCCGCGCATCAGGAACGGCCGGGGACGATCAGAGACGATGAGGGACGATCAGGAACGCCGGCCGGCGCCGGGCACCTGGCCCGTGGAGCCGCGGACGACCAGCTCCGTCTGGAAGACGAACTCCGCGCGCTGCACCGGGTTGCCGCCGATCTCCTCCAGCAGCGCGTTCACCGCGGCCGCGCCCATCGCCTCGACCGGCTGGCGGACCGTGGTCAGCGGCGGGTCGGTGAAGGCGATCAGCGGCGAGTCGTCGTAGCCGACGACCGACACGTCCCCGGGGACGGTCAGCCCCCGCTCCCGCACCGCGCGCACCGCGCCGAGCGCCATCAGGTCGCTGCCGCAGACGATGCCCGTGCAGCCCTTGTCCAGCAGCGCCCCGGCGGCCGCGTGGCCGCCCTCCACGGAGAAGAGGGTGTGCTGGACGTACTCCGCGGCCTGCTCCTCGCCGAGCCCGAGCAGGCTGCCCAGCGACTCGACGAAGCCCTCGACCTTGCGGTGCACCGGCACGAAGCGGTTGGGCCCGACGGCCAGGCCGATCCGCTGGTGGCCGAGCTCCACCAGGTGCTGGACGGCGATGCGCGCCGAGGCGCGCTCGTCCGGCGAGATGTACGGCCCCGCGATCGCCGGGTTGAAGCCGTTGACCAGCACGTAGGGCACGCCCTGGCCGAGCAGGCGGGCGTAGCGCTCGGGGTCGGCGGTGACGTCCGCGTGCAGCCCGGACAGGAAGACGATGCCGCGCACCCCGCGCTCCACGAGCGCCTCCACCAGTTCGTCCTCGGTGGAGCCGCCGGGGTGCTGGGTGCACAGCACCGCGGTGTAGCCGTAGCCGGTCAGGTTCTGCTCGATGACCTGGGCGAAGGCGGGGAAGATCGGGTTGTTGAGCTCGGGGGTGATCAGCCCGATCTGGCCGGCGCTGCGCTGGCGCAGCCGCACCGGACGCTCGTAGCCGAGCACGTCCAGTGCGGCCAGCACCTTCTGCCGGGTGGCGGGGGCGACCCCCGCCTTCCCGTTCAGCACGCGGCTGGCGGTGGCCTCGCTGACCCCCGCCTGGGCCGCGATGTCGGCAAGTCGAGCGGTGGTGTTCACAGTCCCCGACCCTATGCGACCGCGCCGCACGTCAAACGGCCCACCAGACGGTCGTGTCGGCCGGGAGGACGACCCCGTCCGCCGTGACCTCCACGGGGGAACTGGCCAGCAGCACCTGGCCCGGCGCGGGCAGCGTCACCGGAGCGCCGGTGGTGTTGACGGTGCACGCGAAGCCGGGCCGGCGGAAGGACAGCACGCCCTGCGGGGCGTCCTGCCACTGGACCGACTCGCCCGCGCCGAGGCCGTCCCGCTCGCGGCGCAGCCGCAGGGCGGAGCGGTACAGCTCCAGGGTGGAGTCCGGGTCGCCGGTCTGTACGGCGACGCTGAGCCCCGCCCACTCCGCGGGCTGCGGCAGCCAGCTGCCACCGCTGCCGAAGCCGTGGCTGGGGCCCTCGGCGGTCCACGGGATCGGCACCCGGCAACCGTCGCGGAAACCGTCCTGGCCGGCGGCGCGGAAGAACGCCGGGTCCTGACGGGCCTCGTCGGGCAGGTCGGTGACCTCGGGCAGGCCCAGTTCCTCGCCCTGGTAGACGTACGCGGAGCCGGGCAGGGCCAGCATCAGCAGGGAGGCGGCACGGGCGCGGCGCAGGTCGTAGCCCTTCCCGTCGGGGGACAGCCGGGTGGCGTGGCGGACCACGTCGTGGTTGGACAGGACCCAGGTGGTGGGCGCGGCGACCGGGCGCATGGCGTCGAGCGAGCGGTCGATGACCTCGCGCAGCTCGACGGCGTCCCACTTCGTGCCGAGGTACTGGAAGTTGAAGGCCTGGTGCAGTTCGTCGGCGCGGACGTAGTTGGCGGTGCGCTCGACGGTGGGGGTCCAGGCCTCGGCGACGGCGATGCGCTCGCCGTCGTACTCGTCGAGGATGCGCCGCCACGAGCGGTAGACCTCGTGGACGCCGTCCTGGTCGAAGAAGGGCAGGACATCGTTGCCAAGGAGCTTGAGCTGCTCGTGGGCGCCGATGTCGGGCAGGCCGTCGGCCTTGACCAGGCCGTGCGCGACGTCGATGCGGAAGCCGTCGACGCCCATGTCGAGCCAGAAGCGCAGGATCGAGCGGAACTCGTCCTGGACGGCCGGGTGCTCCCAGTTGAAGTCGGGCTGCTCGGGCGCGAACAGGTGCAGGAACCACTCGCCGTCGGCGGCACGGGTCCAGGCCGGCCCGCCGAAGATGGACTCCCAGTCGTTGGGGGGCAGTTCGCCGTCCTCGCCCTTGCCGGGGCGGAAGTGGTAGCGCGCCCGCAGCGGGGAGCCGGGGCCCTCGCGCAGCGCCTGCTTGAACCACTCGTGCTGGTCGGAGGAGTGGTTGGGCACCAGGTCGACGATGATCCGCAGACCCAGCCGGTGGGCGTCGCGGATCAGGCCGTCGGCGTCGTGGAGGGTGCCGAACATCGGGTCGATGGCCCGGTAGTCGGCGACGTCGTAACCGGCGTCGGCCTGCGGCGAGGCGTAGAAGGGGCTCAGCCAGACGGCGTCGACGCCGAGGTCGCGCAGGTAAGGGAGTCGCTCGCGGACGCCGGGGATGTCGCCCATGCCGTCGCCGTTCCCGTCGGCGAAGCTGCGGGGGTAGACCTGGTAGATGACCGCGTCTCTCCACCAGTCCGTGGTGGCCACGGGCTGGTCGCAGGAGTGGGGGTGACGGGTGGAGTCCGCCAGGTACTGGGTCATGGTGATCCCTTGGAAAAGTGGTTGCTCGTGCGGCGAGGGGGCGAGGCCGGGGCACCCGGCCGGTGGGCCGGGTGCCCCGGGTCGGACGACGGTCAGGACTTGGCCGCGCCGGCGGTGAGGCCGGTGACCAGGTGCCGCTGGACGACGTAGAAGAAGGCCGACGCGGGGACGGCGATGAGCACGGACGTGGCGGCCATCAGGTCCCACTGGTTGTCGTGCTCGCTGATGAAGGTGGTCAGCCCGACGGCGAGGGTGTACTTGTCGTCGCCGAGCATGAAGACCGAGGCGTAGGCGACCTCTCCCCACGCCGTGAGGAAGGTGTAGAAGGCCGCCACCGCCAGGCCCGGACGGGCCAGCGGCAGGACCAGCCGGTAGAAGGTGCCGAAGGGGGTGAGGCCGTCGACCCGGCCGGCTTCGTCGATCTCCTGCGGGATGGTGTCGAAGTAGCCCTTGAGCAGCCACGCGCAGTAGGGGACGGCGGTGGTGCAGTAGACCAGGATGAGCGCCCAGTACGTGTCCAGCAGACCCAGGTCGGCCAGGATGTTGTACAGCGGCACCATGAGGATGGCGACCGGGAACATCTGGGTCACCAGGAAGATCCACATCAGCTGCCGGTGGCCGGGGAAGCGCATCCGGGAGACCGCGTAGCCGGAGCTGGCGGCGATGAACACGCCCAGCACGCAGGTGCCGAGGGCGACGATCATGGAGTTCAGGAACCACTGCAGGAAGTTCGTGTCGCCGAGGACCTTGGTGTAGTTCTCGAAGCTGAACTTGCCGGCGATGTCGGCCGGGTGCAGGAAGTCGGTCTTGTCGGGGCCGAAGGAGACCCAGCCGATCCACAGCACGGGGAAGGCCGCGATGAGGCTCGCGGTGATCAGCACGCCGTGGATCAGCACGGACGCGCCCCGGCTGCGCTCGCCGCGGCCGGTGCGCCGGCGTACGGCCGCGCGGGCGGGGGCGGCGGTCGCGCCCTGGTCGGCCCCCGTGGCGGGGAGGTCTGCGGTGGTGCTCATGGGGGTGGCTGCCCTCTCTTGCGTCATGACGATGTCCTGGCCGGGGGCGGCCGTCAGGCGGCCGCGTTCTCGGAGCGGGCAAGCCAGCGCCGGTACACGGAGGCGAAGACGATGAGCATGGACAGGATGATCACGCCGTAGGCGGCGGACCCGGCGTAGTCACGCGGGTCCTGTCCGAAGCCGAGCCGGTAGGCCCAGGTCACCAGGATCTGGGCGTCCTGTCCCGCGCTCGCGCCGAACAGCAGGAAGATGACGACGAACTGGTTGAAGGTCCAGATGATGCCGAGCAGGATCACCGTGCTGCTCACCGAGCGCAGGCCCGGGAGCGTCACGAAGCGGAACCGCTGCCAGGGGGTGGCGCCGTCCATCTCGGCCGCTTCGTACAGCTCGGAGGGGATCGACTGCAGGCCGCCGAGGAGCGAGACCATCATGAAGGGGACGCCGACCCAGGTGTTGACCATGATCGCCGCGGTCTTCTGCCAGAAGGGGTCGCTCAGCCAGGCGGGCGTCGGCAGGTGCAGCGAGTGCAGGACCGTGTTCAGGATGCCGCCGTCGTCGGCGAGGATCAGCCGCCACGAGAAGACGGTGACGAAGGTGGGCACGGCCCAGGGCAGGATCAGGACCAGCCGGTAGAAGGTGCGGCCGCGGATCTTGCGGTTCAGCAGCATGGCGAGGCCGAGGCCGAGGCCGTAGTGCAGGGTGACGCAGACGGCCGTCCACACGATGGTCCAGGTGAAGTGCGGCCAGAACTGGTGGTCCGCCCCGGAGAGGATCTCCGTGTAGTTCTTCAAGCCCACCCAGGAGAAGGAGTCCGGGATGTGGTTGACGCCGATCGTCCGGCCGACGTTCTGGCTGTTGGCGTCGGTCAGCGACAGGTAGATGCCGCGGACCAGGGGGTAGAGCACCAGCAGGCCGATGACGGCGACCACCGGCGCCACCATGGCCCAGGCATACCAGTTGCGGTTGTACGACTGCCGGATGCGGCTGAGCGGACCGGGGCGCGGCGCCTCGCCACGCTTGGTCTTCCGGGTCCCGCCCTGGACGGCGACGGTCATCTTCGGCACCTTTTCGAGAGGTTCGCTAAGGGTGGTACGGCCGCCCCGCACAGCCGGGGGGCATGCGTGCGGACGCGGGCGGGCCGCCCGGTCCGCCCCCCGCTCGGGGGAGGCGGACCGGACGGCTCATGGCTGCCTTACTGGAAGTCCTTGACGAGCTTCTTGTAGGCGTCGGCGGTCGCGTCCAGCCCCTGCTGGGTGCCGGTCTTGCCCTGCAGGACGTTCGTCAGACCGGTGTTGAAGTCGGCGAACAGGGAGCTGTACTCCGGCAGCTCCGGACGCGGGCGGGCGACGTTGGCCAGGATGTCCTGGAACTCGGCGACGCCGGGAGCGGCCTTGACCTCGGCGGTGTAGGCGGAGGTGCGGGTCGGCAGGGTGCCGTTCTTCAGCGCGATCTTGGCCTGGGTCTCACCCGAGGTCATCCAGCCGACGAACTTCTGGGCGGCTTCCTGGTGGGCCTTGTCCGAGCCGGCGTAGACGGCCAGGTTGTGGCCGCCGGTGGGGGCGCCGGCCTTGCCGGTGGAGCCGGCCGGGACGGAGGAGATGCCCAGGTTGGCCTTGTCGGAGAAGGCCGCGCCCTTGTAGATGTTGGTCAGCTCCCAGGGGCCCTGGACGATCATGGCGACCTTGCCGTTGACGAACGCGTCCTGCATGTGGGCGTAGCTGTCGGCGGTCACGTCGAGCTTGTGGACACCCGGGGCGGCGAGCACGGACTTGCTCGTGTCGACGGCCTTGACGGCCTCGGGCGAGTTGATCGTGATCTTCTTCGCCGCGGCGTCGACCATGTCGGTGCCCTCGCCGAAGAGGAAGGGCAGCTCGTAGTAGGAGTCGGCGCGGAGCCAGAAGCCGTCGACCTTGTCCTTCGCCTTGACGGCCTTGGCGACCGCCTTCAGCTCGTCCCAGGTGGCGGGGGCCTTGTCGAAGCCGGCCTTCTTCAGCAGCTCCTTGTTCCACATGAGCGCGAGGGTGTCGGTGACGATCGGGGCACCGTAGGTCTTGCCCTCGTACTGCGCCTGCTTGAGCAGGGACGGGTTGATGTCACCCTGGTCGGCCAGCGCCGGGGTGCCGTCCAGCGGCGCGAGGAACTGGGACTTCGCCCAGGAGGCGGTCCAGCCGACCTCGGCGCGGACGACGTCCGGGGCGCCCTTGCTGCCGGCGGCCGTCTGGAACTTGTTCTGGGCCTGGTCGAACGGCACGTTGACGTAGGTGACCTTGATCTTCGGGTTCGCCTTCTCGAAGTCCGCGATCAGGGCCTTGTAGGTCGGCGCCTCGTTCGTCGCGTTCGAGGTGTCCCACCAGGTGATGGTGACCGGACCGCCGGCCTTGTCACTGCCGCCGTCGTCGCCGCCGCAAGCCGTCGCCGCAAGCCCGAGCGCCGCAACCAGCGCGGTGGCCGCTATGCCACGCCGCATGTGATCTCCTCCAGGATGAAAGCCCGTGATGGTGCGGGGCGCGTCGCCGCGTCCCCCCTGCCGACTGCGCCTTTGCGGCCGCCGGGCTGTCGAGGAACGTAACAGGGATGAAAGCCCGACGAAAGACCTTGCTGCAAAGACTTGCAAGATCTTCCGATCGTTACATCTGCGTGTCCTCACAGTTGCCGACGGGAGACGTGACGTGGGACCCTCGCGCTCCTGGAAGCCGTTACGCGATCTTCCGCAAATTCTTGAAAGGCATTGCCGATCACGCGGTGGATCGGAATCATCGGCAGGGAACGGCGCCGACTCCCGAGGGACCGACATGACCCAAGAGCTCGCCCCCGTCATCCACGACGCGACCGACGAGACCCCGGCCGCCCCCGAGGGGGGCACACCCGGCTGGTGGCGCAGCGCCGTCATCTACCAGGTGTACGTACGTTCCTTCGCCGACGGCGACGGTGACGGCGTGGGCGACCTGCCCGGCATCCGGGCCCGGCTGCCGTACCTGGCGGAACTGGGCGCCGACGCGGTCTGGCTGACCCCCTTCTACGCCTCGCCCCAGGCGGACGGCGGCTACGACGTCGCCGACTACCGCACCGTCGACCCCCTCTTCGGCTCCCTCGCGGACGCCGACGCGCTCCTCCGCACCGCCCACGAGCTGGGCCTGCGGGTGATCGTCGACATCGTCCCGAACCACACCTCCGACCGGCACGCGTGGTTCCGGGCGGCGCTCACGGACCGGCGCGGGGGGCCGGCCCGTGAGCGCTACCACTTCCGCCCCGGCAAGGGCGAGCACGGCGAACTGCCGCCCAACGACTGGGAGTCGGTCTTCGGCGGCCCCGCGTGGACCCGGGTCGCGGACGGCGACTGGTACCTCCACCTCTTCGCGCCCGAGCAGCCCGACCTCAACTGGGAGCACCCCGAGGTCCGCGAGGAGTTCGACGCCATCCTCCGCTTCTGGCTGGACCTGGGCGTGGACGGCTTCCGCATCGACGTCGCCCACGGCATGGTCAAGGCGCCGGGGCTGCCCGACATCGGCCACAAGGAGCAGGTCAAGATGATCGGCTCCCAGGTGCTCCCCTTCTTCGACCAGGACGGGGTGCACGAGATCCACCGCGCCTGGCGCCGGCTGCTCGACTCCTACTCCCCCGGCCCCGCGCCGCAGGAACTGCCGTCCGAGCGCATCGGCGTCGCCGAGGCCTGGGCGCCCGACGCCGGGCGCATGGCGCTGTACGTCCGTCCCGACGAGCTGCACCAGGCCTTCAACTTCCACTTCCTGCAGTGCCCCTGGGAGGCCGGGGCGATGCGGGCGGTGATCGAGGAGTCCCTCGCCGCCACCGTCTCCGTGGGCGCCCCCACCACCTGGGTGCTCTCCAACCACGACGTGGTCCGGCACGTCACCCGTTACGGCGGCGGTGCGGCCGGGCTGCGCCGGGCCCGCGCCGCGGCCCTGCTGATGCTCGCGCTGCCCGGTTCCGTGTACGTCTACCAGGGCGAGGAACTGGGTCTGCCCGAGGTCACCGACCTGCCGGACGAGGTCCGCCAGGACCCCTCCTTCTTCCGGGACAACGGCCAGGATGGGCTGCGCGACGGCTGCCGGGTACCCATCCCGTGGACCGCCGACGGCCCCAGCCACGGCTTCGGCCCGGCCGGCAGCTGGCTGCCGCAGCCCGCCGGCTGGGGCGGACTGAGCGTCCAGGCGCAGACCGGCGACCCCGACTCCACCCTGGAGCTGTACCGCTCGGCCCTGCGGCTGCGCCGTGAACTGCCCGGCCTCGGCGACGGGCCGATGCGCTGGCTGGACGCTCCCGAGGGGGTGCTGGCCTTCTCCCGTCCCGGCCTGGTGTGCACCGTCAACGCCAATCCGGCCCCGGTCCAACTCCCCGTGCCGGGGCGGCCGGTGCTCTCCTCCGAGCCCGTGGCGTTCACCGGCGGATCCGTCCGTCTTCCGGCTGATTCGTGCATCTGGTGGGCGATCTGAGATGCGACCGGTACAGTCCAATCCTGTGACCGCAAGGCTTGCCGACATCGCAGCCCAGGCGGGGGTGAGCGAAGCGACCGTCAGCCGTGTCCTCAACGGCAAGCCCGGGGTCTCCGCCGCCACCCGTCAATCCGTGCTGGCCGCCCTCGACCTGCTGGGGTACGAACGGCCGGTGCGGCTGCGGCAGCGCAGCGCGGGCCTCGTCGGGCTCATCACCCCGGAGCTGGAGAACCCGATCTTCCCGGCCTTCGCCCAGGTCATCGGGCAGGCCCTGACCCGGCAGGGGTACACCCCGGTGCTGGCCACCCAGACCCCGGGCGGCTCGACCGAGGACGAACTCGTCGAGATGCTCGTCGAGCGCGGTGTCGCCGGGATCATCTTCGTCTCCGGACTGCACGCCGACTCCACCGCCGACGTGGAGCGCTACGACCGGCTGCACGGCCAGGGCGTGCCGTTCGTCCTGATCAACGGCTTCTCCGGCAAGATCAAGGCGCCGTTCGTCTCGCCCGACGACCGCGGTGCCATGCGTCTGGCCGTCACCCATCTGGCGGCGCTCGGCCACGAGCGGATCGGCCTCGCCGTCGGTCCCAAGCGGTTCGTCCCCGTGCAGCGCAAGATAGAGGGCTTCCTGCGCAGCATGGAGGAGGTGCTCGGCATAGCCGCCGACGAGGCGGCCGGGCGCATCCAGCACTCGCTGTTCACCCTCGAGGGTGGTCAAGCTGCCGCCTCCGGCCTGATCGAGTCCGGCTGCACGGCCGTGGTGTGCGCCTCCGACATGATGGCGCTCGGCGCCGTCCGCGCCGCCCGGCAGCAGGGGCTGTCCGTCCCCGGGGACGTCTCCGTCGTCGGCTTCGACGACTCCCCGCTCATCGCCTTCACCGATCCGCCGCTCACGACCATCCGGCAGCCGGTCACGGCCATGGGCCAGGCCGCGGTGCGCGCGCTGCTGGAGGAGGTCGGCGGTACCCCGGCACCGCACAGCGAGTTCGTCTTCCTGCCCGAACTGGTCGTCCGCGGTTCGACGGCATCAGGCCCCAAGGCCGGGGCAGCCGTACCCGTACAGCAGTCGACCGGGAGGCGTACGCGGGATGCACGCAATCCCACCGGGGGTTGATCGGACGGCACCGGACCGCATGGCAGACTATCGCCCCATGGGGGAATCGACCGCGAAGACCATGGCCCACCGCAGTGACGCCGTACCACCGCGCTCCATCGATTCCCGTGACGCCGATGGAGCGACGACGGGCAACAGACTGCTGGCGCCACGCCGGCCCCGGCTGTGGTTCGAGATCCTGCTGATCGCCGTCAGCTACTGGATCTACTCACTGGTGCGCAACGCCGTGCCCGAGCAGCAGGACGACGCCATGCGGAACGCGGGCCACGTCTGGGGCCTGGAACGGTCCCTCGGGCTCGCCTTCGAACACGCGGTCAATCATGCCGTGAACTCGGTAACGTGGCTCATCGTCGCGATGAACTATTACTACGCGACGCTCCACTTCATCGTCACCCTCGCCGTGCTCGTCTGGCTGTTCCGCCGGCACCCCGGGCGCTACGCGCCGACCCGGCTGGTCCTCTTCGTGACGACCGGCATCGCGCTGCTCGGCTACTACTTCTTCCCCCTGGCGCCGCCCCGGCTGATGGAGGGCGGCGGCTTCATCGACACCGTGAAGATCCACCACACCTGGGGGTCGATGGCGTCGGGCGACCTGGCGCACGTCTCCAACCAGTACGCGGCCATGCCGTCGATGCACATCGGCTGGTCGCTGTGGTGCGGCATCACCGTCGCCATGCTCGCGCGGCGGACCTGGGTGCGGGTGCTGGGCGTGCTCTACCCGGTCGTCACGCTGCTCGTCATCGTCTCCACCGCCAACCACTTCTGGCTCGACGCCGCCGGCGGCACCCTCTGCCTCGGCGTCGGCTTCGCCGCCTCCTGGGCGGTCTACGGCGGCCTCGCCTACCGGTTGCCGCGCCAGGTGCGCGTCGCCACGGCGTAGGCGGGCGGCGGGCGCGGACTACGTGGCGTAGAAGAGGCGCTCGACCACCGCGCGGGCCCGGCGCGTGGCCCGGCGGTACTCCTCGACCATGTCGCCCACGTGCCCAGGCTCATATCCGAGGTACCGGCCCACCGCGGCGAGTTCCTTGCCGTCGCCGGGGAAGGTGTCCCCGGCGCGGGCCCGGACGAGCATGACGGCGTTGCGCATCCGGCTCGCCAGGATCCAGGCGGCGTCCAGGACTTCCGCGTCCTCGGCGAGGACCAGTCCCGCCGCCGCGGCCGCGGCCAGCGCCGGCCGGGTACGGGTGGTCCGCAGGCCGGGGAACTGCGCGCCGTGCTGGAGCTGCAGCAGCTGCACGGTCCACTCGACGTCGCTGAGCCCGCCCCGCCCCAGCTTGGCGTGGGTCGTCGGGTCGGCGCCGCGCGGCAGCCGCTCGGACTCCATACGGGCCTTGAGCCGGCGGATCTCGCGGACCGCCTCCTCCGGCAGCCCCTCGGCCGGGTAGCGCAGCGGGTCGACGAGGCCGATGAAGCGGGCTCCCAGGTCCTCGTCGCCCGCGACCGGTTCGGCGCGCAGCAGGGCGTGGCTCTCCCAGACCAGCGACCAGCGCCGGTAGTAGGCGGCGTACGAGCCGAGCGTGCGCACCAGCGGTCCGCTCTTGCCCTCGGGGCGCAGGTCGGCGTCGATGAGCAGCGGCGGGTCGGTGGTGGGGATCTGCAGCAGCCTGCGCAGCTCGTTGGCGACCTTGAGCGCGGCCTTGGCGGCCCGGTGCTCGTCGGTGCCCTCGTACGGCTCGTGGACGAACAGGACGTCGGCGTCGGAGCCGTAGCCCAGTTCGTGGCCGCCGAAGCGGCCCATCCCGATGACGGCGAACCGGGTCGGCAGGGGCTCCCCCTCGGCCACCTCGACGGCGTTGACCGCGGCCTGCAGGGCCCCGGTGACGGCGGCGGCGTTGAGGTCGGTGAGGGCGGTGCCGATGGCGTCGGGGTCGTCGCGGTGGACCCCGACGAGGTCCGCGGCCGCGGTGCGGAACAGCTCGCGGCGGCGGACCCCGCGTACCGCGGCGACGGCCTGCTCGGCGGAGTCCGCGCGGTGGACCGCGGCCAGCACCTCCTGGTCCAGCGCACCACGCGTGCGGGGCTGGAGCCCCTCGTCGTCGGCGAGCAGGGCGACCGCCTCGGGGGCCCGCATGAGCAGGTCGGGGGCGAGCCGCCCGGAGGACAGCACCCGCGCCAGGTTGACGGCGGCGGCGCCCTCGTCCCGCAGCAGCCGCAGGTACCAGGGGGTGCGGCCCAGGGCGTCGCTGACCTTGCGGAAATTGAGCAGACCCGCGTCGGGGTCCGCGGAGTCGGCGAACCAGCCGAGCAGCACCGGCAGCAGGGTCCGCTGGATGGCGGCCTTGCGGCTGACCCCCGAGGCCAGCGCCTCCAGGTGGCGCAGGGCCGCGGTGGGGTCGGCGTAGCCGAGCGCCTCCAGACGCTGCTTGGCCGCGTCCGGGGTCAGGCCCACCTCGCCGGGGGCGAGCTGGGCGACCGCGTCGAGCAGCGGCCGGTAGAAGAGCTTCTCGTGGAGGCGGCGCACCTCCCGCGCGTGCCGCCGCCACTCCCGCTGCAGCTCCGCCACCGGGTCCGCCCGGAAGCCCAGGGAGCGGCCGAGCCGCCGCAGGTCGGCCACGTCCTCGGGCACCAGGTGGGTGCGGCGCAGCTTGTGGAGCTGGATGCGGTGCTCCATCGTCCGCAGGAAGCGGTACGAGGTGTCGAGCGCCGCCGCGTCCGCCCGCCCCACGTAGCCGCCGGCGGCGAGCTGGGACAGCGCGGTCAAGGTGGTGCCGCTGCGCAGCGACGGGTCGGTGCGGCCGTGCACGAGCTGGAGCAGCTGCACCGCGAACTCCACGTCCCGCAGGCCGCCGGGGCCCAGCTTCAGCTCCCGGTCGAGGTGCGCGACGGGGATGTTCTCCACGACCCGGCGCCGCATCTCCTGCACGTCCTGGACGAAGTGCTCGCGTTCCGCGGCCTGCCACACCATGGGCGACAGCGCCTCGACGTACTCCTGCCCGAGCGCCGGGTCGCCGGCCACCGGCCGGGCCTTGAGCAGCGCCTGGAACTCCCACGTCTTGGCCCAGCGCTTGTAGTAGGCCAGATGGCTGGACAGGGTGCGCACCAGCGGGCCGCGCCGGCCCTCGGGGCGCAGGTTGGCGTCGACCTGCCAGATGCTGCCCTCGACGGTGGTGTCGGAGCAGATCCGCATCATGCGCGAGGCCAGCCGCGTGGCGGCCTGCAGCGCCTTGGCCTCCTCGGCGTCGGGGCGGGCCTCGGCCACGAAGATGACGTCGACGTCGGAGATGTAGTTGAGCTCGTGGCCGCCGCACTTGCCCATGCCGATCACCGCCAGCCGGCACAGCGCGGCATCGCCCGGCGCCTCCTCCTCGGCCATGGCCAGGGCCGCGCGCAGCGTCGCGGTGGCGAGGTCGGCGAGCTCCGCGGCGGTCTGCACCAGGTCGCTGGTGCCGCACACGTCGCGGGCGGCGATGCCCAGCATGCAGCGCCGGTAGGCGACGCGCAGCGACTCGGGGTCGTCGGCCCCGGCCAGCCCCCGTTCGAACTCCGTGGTCCCCGGGTGCAGGTCGGCGTGCTCGTAGGTGACCAGGGCGTGCCAGTCGCGTGGATGCCGGGTGAGGTGGTCGGCCAGGGCCACGGAGGAGCCCAGCACCCCGAGCAGCCGGTCGCGCAGCGGCTTGGCCGTGGTGAGCGTGTCGAGGAGGGTGCGCCGCTCCCCGGGATCGAGGGCCTCCACGAGCCGTACGAGGGAGGCGAGCGCCTGGTCGGGGTCGGCCGTGGCGCCCAGCGCGTCGAGCAGGACCGGGTCGCTGCGCACCGGGGCGAGCTGCTCGCCGCCCAGCAGCGCCTCGGCGGCCACGGCGTCACTGAAGCCGTGCCGCAGCAGCCGCCCGAACCTGGTGTCCCGTCGCCCTTCCAGCACGCCGCCTGCCTTTCCCGGTGCTCCCGGCTGGGCTGATCCGCCCTAGAGAGAGTATCCGCCCTGCCCCGGCTCTGTTACCTGGCGGTATGCCCGGTTCGGGGTGATCGTCCGGCGGTGTGAGCGCGGTCTGGTCCTTCTGGTATAAAGCGCTTGCTGTTTCAGAGGTTTAAGAAATCAACCAACGGTACCCACGGCTACCCATGAGTGGGACGGGGCGGGGAAGAGAACATGCGGCGAATACGTCTGCGCGGGCGTGCGTGGCTCGCGGTGGGGGCGGTCGTACTCGGAGGGGCCGGTGTCATCACCGCCGCGTCCGTGGCCAGCGGTCCGGAGGGGACCGCCCCGTCGGCCGACGCGAAGGGGCCGGTGCCCAGTGCGGTCCAGTCCGTCGACCTCAAGGGCAAGGGCGGGGAGCGCACCCTGCCCCGGCGCGACACCGACACCTTCGGCCTGCTCGGTGTGACGTGGGACGACCCGCGTACGGAGCTGGACGGCACGGTGCAGGTGCGCACCCGTTCCGTGAAGAGCGGCCAGTGGTCCGACTGGCACGCGGTCGACCCGCACTACGACGACGCTCCCGACCCGAAGACCGAGGGCGCCACCCGGGGCGGTTCGGCCCCGCTGTACGTGGGCCTGTCCAACGGCGTCGAGCTCAAGGTCGTATCGGCGAACGGCGCGTCGGGCACCCTCCCGAAGGGCCTCCAGCTCGAGCTGGTCGGCGACGCCAAGAAGAGCGGCACCGACGTCGCCATGGCGCCCGCCGCCTTCGCGGCGGACGCCGAGGAGACCACGACCCCGCCGGCCGACCCCTCCGTGACGGACTCGCCGTCCGACACCGCGACGCCCGACCCGACGGACTCCTCACCGAGCGACACGGCGGCTCCGTCGACCTCGGCCCCGGCACCGGACTCCTCGGCGTCCACCAGTGCCTCCCCGAGCACGTCCGCGAGCACCTCCGCCTCCGCCTCCACCTCGCCGTCGCCGAGTTCGACCCGGCCGACCGCCCCCACGTCCACCGTGGCGATGCCGGCCGTCAAGCTCCGCAAGGACTGGGGTGCCGACGAGTCCAAGCGCGAGGCCGGGGACCCGCCCTACGCGGACAAGGTGAACGTGGTCTTCGTCCACCACACCGACACCGCCGCCGACTACGACTGCACCGAATCGGCCTCGATCGTGCGGTGGATCTACGCCTACCACCTGTCGCAGGACTGGCGCGACATCGGCTACAACGCCCTGGTCGACAAGTGCGGCACCATCTTCGAGGGCCGCTTCGGCGGCCTGGACCTGCCGGTCATCGGCGCGCAGACCTACGGCTTCAACACGCGCAGCTGGGGCATCGCCGCGATCGGCACCTTCCAGGTCATCAAGGGTGTCCCGGCCACACCGATCTCCTCCAAGATGCTCGGCTCGATCGCGGCGCTGTCCGCGTGGAAGCTCGGCCAGTACGGGATCAACCCCAACCCCGGCAGCAAGACGCAGACCCTGGTCGAGGGCGCGGAGGACAGCCCGCCGTGGGTCTTCAAGAAGTCGTACACGTTCAACCCGATCTCCGGGCACCGCGACGGCTTCGCCACCGCCTGCCCCGGCCAGAACCTGTACGACAAGCTCGCCACCATCCGCTCCTACGCGGCCGGCGTCGCCGCGCCGACGCTGAACGGCGTCAGCGGCGCCACGCTCTCCGGGTCCTCGTACTACACCAAGGGCACGGCGACGGTGGCCTGGAAGGAGTCCACCCCGACCGCCGTCATCAAGCGGTTCGAGGTGCTCGTGGACGGCAAGGTCGCGGCCACAGCCAAGGCCACCGCCACCTCCGCGCCGATCACGGTCGCCGCGGGCAAGCACACCGTGACCGTGCGAGCGGTGCACAACAACAACAAGACGGCGACGTCCGCGAGTTCGTACGCCGTGTTCGGCGACACGACCAAGCCGACGTTCACCACCGCCCCCTCGGTGAAGATCCGCAACGCCACCGTCTCCAGCACCTCCGTGCCGGTCTCCGTGAGCTGGAAGGCCTCCGACAACGGCGCGCTCAAGAGCGTCGCGGCGACGGCCCCGACCACGGCCACCTTCGGCCCGACCACCACGTCGTGGAGCACCACGGGCAAGGCGAACACCGCGGTCACGTACGGCCTGAAGGCCACCGACGCGGCCGGCAACTACACCACCGCCTCGGTGAGCCGCACGGCGGCGATCCTGCAGGAGACCTCGGCGACGAAGGTCGGGAAGTGGTCGGCGAAGAGCAGCACCAGCTACCTCGGCGGCAAGTCGCTCACCTCTTCCTCGAAGAACGCCAGCCTGACCTGGACGTTCACCGGCCGCTCGGTCGGCTGGGTGGTCTCCCGCGCCTCGACCTCCGGTCAGGCGTACGTCTACGTCGACGGGGTCAAGGCGGCCACGGTGGACCTGAAGTCCTCCACCACCGCCTACCGGCAGACGATCTGGTCCAAGACCTGGAGCACCAGCGCCAAGCACACGCTGAAGGTCGTCGTCGTCGGCACCTCCGGACGTCCGGCGATCACCACGGACGGCATCACGTACGTCAAGTGACGTCCTGACAGCAAGGGCCCGGGGAACGCGAGTTGCGTTCCCCGGGCCCTTTTACCTGCGCTTGACCTCAAGATCCAGAACGTACGCACCGTTCCCCGGACCTTCACTTCCGCGGCGCTTCGGACGTCCGCGACCGCCTCCTAACCTGGCGCGGCGCCACTCCCCGTCCCCCCTTCACGGAGGTCCGCCGTGTCCGGCTGGTCCCTGCCCCGTCCCCGTCGCACCGTCACCGCCCTCGCTTCCACCCTCGGCGTCGCCGCCGCCTCCCTCGGCCTGTGGGCCGGACTCGGCGGCGCCGAGACCGCCCACGCGGCCGGCAGCGTGCCGAACCCCGACCACGTGGTCGTGGTGATGCTCGAGAACCACGCCTACAGCCAGGTCATCGGCAGCTCCAGCGCGCCGTACCTCAACAACACGCTCAAGGCCGGCGGCGCCAGCCTGACGCAGTCGTACGGCGTCACGCACCCGAGCCAGCCCAACTACCTGCAGATCTTCTCGGGCGGCAACCAGGGCGTCACCGACGACGGCTGCTACACCCCCGGCTTCAGCTCCAAGCCCAACCTCGCCTCCGAGCTGATCGCCGCCGGCAAGAGCTGGGCCAGCTACAACGAGACGCTGCCCAGCCAGGGTTCCACCACCTGCAGCAGCGGCGACTACGCCCGCAAGCACAACCCGTGGTTCGCGTTCAGCAACGTCCCGACGTCGACGGCGAAGACCTTCGCCCAGTTCCCGACGGACTTCACCACCCTGCCGAAGGTCTCCTTCGTCACGCCGAACCTGTGCAGCGACATGCACGACTGCTCGGTCTCCACCGGTGACACCTGGCTGAAGAACAAGCTGGGCGCCTACGCGACCTGGGCGAAGACCCACAACAGCCTGCTCGTCGTCACCTTCGACGAGGACAACCGGCTGAGCGGCAACCGCATCCCGACCGTGTTCTACGGCCAGCCGGTCAAGGCCGGTTCGTCGTCCGCCACGACGTACAACCACTACAACGTGCTCCGCACGCTGGAGGACCTGGCGGGTCTCACCACGCACGGCACGCGGGCAACGCCGCCTCCGCCTCGGACATCACCGGCATCTGGGCGAGCTGAGGCCGGTGTACGTCGCGGACAGCCGCGGCGGAGCCGGCACCGGGGTCCGGGACGCGTCGCGTCCCGGACCCCGGGCCACCGCCGTCGCCCCCACCGTCCTCGTCCTGGGCACCGTCAGCCTCATCACCGACGTCTCGTCGGAGATGGTCACCGCCGTGCTCCCCCTCTACCTGGTCGCCGGACTCGGGCTCTCCCCGCTCGGCTTCGGCCTGCTCGACGGCGTCTACAACGGCTTCAGCGCCCTCGTGCGGCTGGCCGGCGGCCACCTCGCCGACCGGGGCGGCGGCAGGCACAAGGCCGTCGCGGCCGTCGGCTACGGCCTGTCGGCGCTGTGCAAGCCCGCACTGCTCCTCGTCCACAGCCTGCCCCTGATCGGTGCCGTCCTCGCGGTCGACCGCACCGGCAAGGGACTGCGCACCGCGCCGCGGGACGCGCTGATCTCGCTGACCTCCACGCCCGGGACGCGCGGGCGGGCCTTCGGCGTGCACCGCGCCATGGACACCGCCGGGGCGCTGCTGGGACCGCTGGTGGCGTTCCTCATCCTGCGGCAGGCCGCCGAGGGGTACGACGCCGTCTTCACGGTGAGCTTCTGCGTGGCCGCCGTGGGGGTGCTGGTGCTGCTGCTCTTCGTGCCGGGCCGCCTCCGCGGCGGGACCCCGGTCACCACGGCCGCCCCCGCCCCCGCCGAAGCGCCCGCGCCCTCGCTGCGGGCGTCCGTGGCGCTGCTGCGCCGCCGGGACGTGCGGCGGCTCACGGTGTGCGCGACGCTGCTGGGCCTGTCGACGGTGAGCGACTCCTTCGTCTACCTGCTGCTCCAGCACCGGCTCGGGGTCCCCGACCGCTGGTTCGCGCTGCTCCCCCTGGGCACCGCGGCGGCCTTCCTGCTGCTCGCGATGCCGCTGGGCAGGCTGGCCGACCGTGTGGGGCGCTGGCGGATGTTCCTCGCGGGACACCTCGCGCTGCTCGCCGCGTACGGGCTGATGCTCTCGCACGGCCCCGCGTACGCCGTCCTGCTGCTGCACGGCGCCTTCTACGCCGCCACGGACGGTGTGCTGATGGCCGCCGCCTCCACCGCCGTCCCCGACGAGCTGCGCGGCGCCGGGCTCGCCCTCGTCCAGACCGGGCAGGCCATAGCCCGCTTCGTCGCCTCCCTGGTCTTCGGCGCGGCCTGGACCGCCTGGGGCGACCGCACGGCGCTCACCGCCGCCGCGCTGGCGCTGACGGCGTGCGCGGTCTGCGCCGTGTACCTGCGTCCGGCGCCGCGCACGTGACCCCCCGAGGAAAGGCCCCCCATGAACACCCGCAGCCGTCTGTTCGTGCTGCTCGCCGCCGTGGCGGCGCTGGCCGCCGTCGCCGCCGTGTCCGTGCTGCGCGCCGCCGACCGGGCGGCGGAGAAGGACCGCCCGCAGGCGGGCGGCCCCGCGGTCACGGCGGGGGCGGTGACGCTGGCGCCGGACGCGCCCCGCATGGTGTTCCGCAACATGGCGTGGGGCCCGCACCGGGACGAGCTCGCCACGGTCCCGGCCGGCCGCCCCGGGGCCGCACGCACCGCCTCCGCCGTGAAGTGCCTGCGCTTCTACGCGGCCGCGGGCACCGGCATCTGCCTGCAGTCCGTCAAGGGCGCCGTCCAGGACGGCTACCGCGCCGTCGTGCTCGACGCCCGGCTGCACGAGCTGCGCCGCTTCCCCCTCGCGGGCATCCCCACCCGGGCCCGGGTCTCGCCCAGCGGGCGCATGGTCGCCTGGACGGTGTTCGTCGGGGGCGACTCCTACGCGGGCACGAACTTCTCCACCCGTACCTCCGTCCTGGACACCCGTACCTGGACCCTCGTCGAGAACCTCGAGGACTTCCGGATCACCAGGGAGGGCCGGCCGTACCACGCCGCCGACGTCAACTTCTGGGGCGTGACGTTCTCCGACGACGCCCACTTCTACGCCACCCTGGGCACCGGCGGCCGCACCTACCTCGTCCGCGGCGACGTCGCGGCCCGCTCCGTCCGCACGCTGCGCAGCAACGTCGAGTGCCCCTCGCTCTCGCCCGACGGCACCCGGCTGGTGTTCAAGAAGCGCGTCGAGGGCCTGTCCCCCGACGCGCCCTGGCGGCTGTACGTCCTGGACCTGGCCACCCTGCGCGAGACCCCGCTCGCGGAGCGGCGGAGCGTCGACGACCAGGTCGTCTGGCGGGACGACCACACGGTCGTCTACGCCCTCGCCGGGGACTTCGGCGCGGACCTGTGGACGGTGCCCGCCGACGGCACCGGCACGGCCCGCCGCATGATGACGGCGGCACTGGCCCCCGCGTACCTCGGCTAGGGCCTGTCGTCAGATTGACGTCGGCCGCCCGGAGGGCGGGCCCCGCGGTTCCCCCAGCTCCGCTGGGAGGTACCCCCAAGTGCGGTGCATCGCAAGGCGGAGAGTCGTCCTCGTAGTGGGTTACTCGGACGATTCGACAACGCAGCGTGCCGTGCCTGGGGGCACCTCCCAGCGCCAGCTGGGGGAGCGGCGCGGGGCAGGCGGGAATTTGACGACAGGCCCTAGCTAGGGCTCGCCGCGGGGCCCCTCGTCCGCTCAGGTCGCCAGTGACACGTCGGTCGCCTTGACCAGCGCGACGACCGCGGCGCCCTCGGCGACGCCCAGCTCGTCGAGGGCCTCCCGGGTGATCACGGCGGTCAGCTCGCGGCCGCCCGCGAAGCCGATCCGGACGGTCGCCATGGCCTCGCCCGGCGTCACGGCGGTGACGGTCCCGGGGACCCGGTTGCGGATGCTGATGCCCTGCACCGGGGCCGTGGCGAGGGAGACCTCCGTCGCCTTGATCAGCACGGTCACCCCGCCGCCCGGGATGATGCCGAGCTCCCGCACGGCCTCGGCGGTCACGGCCGCCGTGAAGTCCGGTCCCCCGCCGTCGAGGCGCACCGTGACCACGGCCATCACCTCGCCCGGGACCACCGAGGCGACCTTGCCGTCGATCTGGTTGCGAATGCTCAGTGCCATGAGCGGCACCGTAAGCCCGCCCCCGGCGCGCCGCGCGGAACGACCCGCCGCCCGCCCCGGGCCCGGGCGGCGGTCCGGTCCCGCCGGCGGCGGCTCAGGCGGTGACCAGGTCCGCCCAGCGGGTGAAACCGGCGCAGTCGGCACGGATGCCGTGCCGTGTGGAGAGGGCGTTGACGATGCCGAGGCCCCGGCCGTGCTCGTCCGGGTCGGTGGATCCCCCCGGCATGCATGGTCGGGCCGACGGGCCCGAGTCGGTCACCTCGATGTGCAGGGCGCTGCGCCCCTCGACCTCGGTCCAGCAGATGCGCAGGGACGCGGGGCCGTCGGCGTGCACGATCGCGTTCGTGGTCAGCTCCGATATCACCAGCAGCGCGTCCTCGGCCACCTCCGCGCGCAGCTCCCACTCCGCCAGCACGCCCCGTACCCTCCGGCGCACGACGGACAGGGCGCCGGGGATGTGCGACAGCGCGCAGACGTGCACGTCCTCGCGCTGCGGCATCGTCTCGGGCTGTGCCGCCATGGTGTCCTCCTCCCGGGGGAGTCCTGCCGGGTGGACTCCCGGACCTGCACGAAAGCTTCCGAGACAGGACATCCCGGGTCAATGAATCGGGGTCGTCATTATCGAACGCTGCCCTCAGAGGCCGAACGACCTGCGGAAACGCGCTGATGCCCATCGTGGTCGCCGGGGATAGCATCGACGTATGGCCGGCCCGCTCCAGTCCATCGAACGGGCGGCGGCGATCCTCAGGCTCCTGGCCGGCGGTCCCCGCCGGCTCGGGCTGGGCGAAGTGGCCGGCTCGCTCGGGCTGGCGAAGGGCACCGCCCACGGCATCCTGCGCACCCTCCAGCACGTGGACTTCGTCGAGCAGGACCCGGCGACCGGGAAGTACCAGCTCGGAGCGGCCCTGCTGCACCTGGGCACCAGCTACCTGGACGTCAACGAACTGCGGTCCCGGTCGATCAACTGGGCCGACGCGCTGGCCGCCCGCAGCGGCGAGGCGGTACGCCTGGGCACCCCGCTGGAGGGCCAGGTGCTCGTCGTCCACCACGTCTTCCGGCCCGACGACAGCCTGCAGACGCTCGACGTCGGAGCCCTGCTGCCGCTGCACGCCTCCTCGCTCGGCAAGATCCTGCTGGCGTACGGGGCGGCACCGCTGGAGCCGCTGCTGAAGGAGGAACTGGAGGCGTACACCCGGCACACCCTGGTCGTCCCGGAGGACCTCACCCGGGCCCTCGCCGACGTCCGCGAGCAGGGCTGGGCGCCGGAGGTGCAGGAGATGTCGATGGGCGAGGCCGGGGTCTCGGCGCCGATCCGCGGGTCGGGCGGCCTCGTCGTGGGCGCGATCGGCCTGTCCGGCCCGGTCGAGCGGATCTGCGACAGCAAGGGCCGCCCGCTGGCGTCCCTGGTCACGCTGCTCCGCGAGGCCGCGCGGGCGATCTCCAGAGACCTGGGCGCCGCCCGCTGGTGAGGCCCGCCCGGGCACCGGACACCCCGAGCACAGCGAACGCGTCGGAAAGCATCGGAAAGCAGGCCCCGATCATGGTTGAACGGTATGTGATGTCCATCGACCAGGGCACCACCTCCACCCGATGCATCCTGTTCGACCACCGGGGGCGCCTGGTGTCGGTGGCCCAGCGCGAGCACCAGCAGCACTTCCCCAGGCCCGGCTGGGTCGAGCACGACGCCCTGGAGATCTGGCGCAACCTCGAGCGCATCGTGCCGCAGGCGTTGTCCTCCGCCGAGATCGCGGCGGAGGAGGTCGCCGCGATCGGCATCGCCAACCAGCGGGAGACGACCGTGCTGTGGGACCGGAGCACGGGCGTACCGCTGGGCCGGGCGATCGTCTGGCAGGACACCCGTACCGCGCCGCTCGTCGAGCGGCTGCGCAAGGACCCCGGCGACGACTTCTTCCTGGAGCGCTGCTGCCTGCCGCCCTCCACCTACTTCTCCGCGCCGCGGATCCGCTGGCTCTTCGACGAGGTGCGCGGGCTGGAGCAGCGCGCCCGCGACGGCGAGGTGCTGTTCGGGACGATGGAGACCTGGCTGATCTGGAACCTGACGGGCGGGGTCGACGGTGGTCTGCACATCACCGACGCCACCAACGCCAGCCGCACCATGCTGATGAACATCCACTCGCTGACCTGGGACCAGGACCTGCTGGACTTCTTCGGCGTCCCCCGCGCGATGCTCCCGGAGATCCACGCCTCCGCCGAGAACTACGGCGCGGCCCGGACGGTCCTGCCCGGGGTCCGCATCACCGCGGCCCTCGGCGACCAGCAGGCGGCGCTCTTCGGCCAGACCTGCTTCTCCCCCGGCGAGGCGAAGTGCACCTACGGGACCGGCAGTTTCCTGCTGCTCAACACCGGGACCACGATGATCAGGTCGCGGCACGGGCTGCTCTCCACCGTCGCGTACAAGATCGACGACCAGCCGACGGTCTACGCCCTGGAGGGCTCGATCGCCGTCACCGGCTCGCTGGTGCAGTGGTTCCGCGACCGCCTCGGGCTGATCAGCAGCGCCCCGGAGATCGAGACCCTCGCCCTCACCGTCGCCGACAACGGCGGCTGCTACATCGTGCCCGCCTTCTCCGGTCTCTTCGCCCCGCACTGGCGCAGCGACGCCCGGGGCGTCATCGTCGGCCTCACCTCGTACATCACCAAGGGGCACCTCGCCCGGGCCGTCCTGGAGGCCACCGGCTGGCAGACCCGCGAGGTCGTCGACGCCATGAACGCCGACTCCTCACTCGGGCTGAAGGAGCTCAAGGTCGACGGCGGCATGACCGCGGACAACCTGCTGATGCAGTTCATCGCCGACGTCCTCGACGTCCCCGTGGTCCGCCCCATGGTCGCCGAGACCGTGTCCCTGGGCGCCGCCTACGCCGCCGGTCTCGCCTCCGGCTACTGGCCGGACCTGAAGGTGCTGCGGAACAACTGGCACCGTGCCGGGCAGTGGCTGCCCGACATGGACCCGGGGCACCGCGACGCCGAGTACGAGAACTGGCAGCGCGCCGTCGAGCGCTCCATCGGCTGGATCAGACAGCCCCCGTGACCGCCGGCGGGCCCAGGCGCACCGCCCGGCCGGTCACCCGGACGCGCGGGTCCCGCGGGTCGACGCCCACGAGCAGCTCGCTCGGGCGGCCCATGTCCTCGCCCTGCCGCACGACCACCCGGGCCGCCTCCGGCACCAGGCCCAGCTCGCGCAGGTAACCGCCGAACGCCGCCGCGGCCGCGCCGGTCGCCGGGTCCTCGACGACCCCGCCCACCGGGAAGGGGTCGCGGGCGTGGAAGCGGTCCGCGGCCTCCCGCCACACCAGGTGCACCGTGGTCCACCCGTGGCGGCGCATCACGCCGGCCAGGGCGTCGAAGTCGTACGCCAGGTCCGCCAGCCGGGCCCGCTCCGCGGCGGCCAGCACCAGGTGGTGGACCCCTCCGAAGGCCACGTGCGGCGGCAGCGCGGGGTCCAGCTCGCCCCGCTCCCAGCCCAGCGCGGCGAGCGCCGCGTCCAGCTCGGCGTCCTCGGCCGGGCGTGAGCGGGTCGGCACGCTGGTGAGCGTGGCGTGCACCGCCCCCTCGTCACCGGCCGTCAGTACGGGGATCTCCCCCGCCGGGGTGTCGAAGACCAGCTCACCGGGGCCGATGCGCTCCGCCAGCGCAACGGCGGTCGCGACGGTCGCGTGGCCGCAGAAGTCGACCTCGGCGAGGGGGCTGAAGTAGCGCAGGGTGAACCGCCGGCGGGCGGGGTCCGCGGCCGTGACGAACGCCGTCTCGGAGTAGCCGACCTCGGCGGCGAGGGCGAGCATCCGTTCCTCGTCGAGGTCCGACGCGTCGAGGACGACGCCGGCCGGATTGCCGCCCGCGGGGTCGGAACTGAATGCGGTGTAGCGCAGCACGTCGGTGCGGGTCCCAGGTGTCATGCCGTCCACGCTGTCACACCCGGTGCCATTGCCAGAAACGATGGTTCTTCATCACCACGATTGATGCGACCGATCGCAGCGGTTACGGTCGAGCCGTGGACACCCGACTGCTCACCACCTTCCTCACCCTGGCGGGGACGGGGAACTTCACCGGCGCGGCCGCCGAACTGCACCTGTCGCAGTCCACCGTGACGGCGCAGATCAAGTCCCTGGAGAAGGAGCTGGGCGTACGGCTCTTCGACCGCATGCCGCGCGGCGCACAGCTCACCGGGGCCGGACGGCGCCTGATGACGGAGGCCGAGGGCGTCCTCGAAGCGGAGACGCGCCTGCGCGGCACGGCGGCCGGGGACGCCCGGTCCGGCGGGACCGTCGTCCTCGGCGCCGGGGACACGCTCTGCTCGACGCACGTGCCCCGGATCGTCGCCGCCCTGCGGCGCACCCACCCCGGCATCGACGTCCACCTCCACCCGGCGGGCAGCGACGCGGCCGTGGAGGGACTGCGGGCCGGGCGGCTCGACGTCGCCCTGCTGCTGGAGGACCAGGTCACCCTTGCCGACATGACCGCCCGCCCGCTCGCCGCCGAACCGCTGGTCCTCATCGCCGCCCCCGGCCACCCGCTGGCCGCGCTCGACCGGCCCGTCACCTGGGCGGAACTCGCCCGGGAGACCTTCTTCCTCCACGAGGAGGGCTGCTCCTACAGCGACCGCGTCGCGCGCGAACTCCTCGGCGTCCGCGACGCCCGGCCGCGGCTGACCCGGTTCGGCAGCAGCGAGGCCGCCCGCACCTGCGTGGCCGCGGGCCTCGGGCTCGGCGTCCTCCCCCGCGCCACCGTCCGCACCGCCCTGCGCGAGGGCACCCTGACCGCCGTCCCCGGGCCCGGCCTCCCCGACGTGCCCGTCCAGCTCGTCCGCCGGCGCGGCCGCTGGACCTCCCCGGCGGTCCAGGCCGTCCTCGACGCGCTGACGGACCACTTCGCGCGGCACGGAAACGGGGGCTCGGCGGTCGAGTAGGCCACCGCCCCCGGCAGCGTGCGGGTGCGGCCGTGGTCACGCCCGGGCGGAACAGTCGTGTCAGCGTTCGGGGTTCCGCTCGAACCAGTGGTGCGCGTACGGCTCGGTGCTGAACGCCTCGACCTCCACGAATCCCGCGGTCTCGTAGAGGCGCCTGGCCTCCGCGAGCGTGCGGTTCGTCTCCAGTCGCAGCGTCCGCATCCCGCGGAGGACCGCCTCGTCCGCGAGACGCTCCAGGATGCGACGGCCCAGTCCGAGGCCGCGAACGTCCGGGGATGCCCACATCCGCTTCACCTCCGCGATCCGCGTCTCGGGGTGCAGCTTGAGCGCCCCGCACCCCATCGGGGAGCCCTGCGCGCTCGCCACCAGGAGCAATCCGTCCGGCAGCGTCATCTCCTCGTCGCTCGCGGAGAGGCTCTGGGCGGGGTCGAAGCCCGTGTCGAACCGCCGTCCCAACTCCTCGAAGTAGGAGCGCAGGCAGTAACGGGCGTCAGGCTCGCGCGGGTCCGTGATCCCGATCCGCACCTGGGAGGCCAGCAACAGCCGCCCGACCTCCGTCATCACCGCGACCAGGCGCCCCCGCTGACCGTCGGTCAGCGGATCGAGGATCGACTCCGCGAGTTCGTCCGACGCGCGATCCAGCACCTCCCGCGCCGCAACGCCGGTCCCGGTCAGACGCACCTTCCGCACCCGTCCGTCATCCGGGTCCGGGTCCGTGGTCATCAGGCCGTCCGACTCCAGCCGCCGCAGCTGCCGGCTCAGGTACCCGGAGTCCAGACCCAGCCGTGAGCGGAGGACGCGCACCTCGGATCCAGCGGGCTCGACCCGCCGATCGCCCGGACGCGTCAATCGTTCTTCAACGGCCTGTCGATGAGGTGTCAATGCCCACAAGGTTGGCTTATGCCGACATCAGCAACGTCCCATCCATACGCCGGACGCCGGACCGTACGGTGCGCACCGAGGTCAAGGCGTCCGGCGCTCGGCCATCAGCGGCCACCGGTTCTCGGCAGGCCGCGACAGGTCATCGCACAAAGATCAGAGAAAGATCGCAGGAAGCAGGAACGTGAACCTCAAGAGCATCTTCGGCAAGTTCGGCATGGCTGTGGCGGTGGGGGCGGTCGTGCTGACCGCGACGCCGTCCGCGACAGCCGACACGATCCACACCCCCACCCCCGCTCAGGCCGTCGCCAAGGCCGCGGCCCTCCCCGACTGGGATCTCGGCGACGACCACTGTGCGGACATCAAGCTCAAGTCCAAGGCCAGCAATCGTTTCGTCTCCGCCGAGGTCGACTACACCGGATACGTCTCCGGAATGCTCCGCGCTCGGTCGACCTCCGCCGGCGACTGGGAGAAGTTCTCCATCTGCCCGGGAAACGGGTTCTACACCCTCTATTCGTACAGCGCCAAGGGCTGGGTGAGCGCCGAGCAGAACTACACGGGCGCCGACGCCGGCATGCTCCGGGCGCGTTCGGGCAGCGTCGGAGCGTGGGAGAAGTTCGACGTCCGCTGCACCGACTACTGCACCCTCAAGTCCCTCGCCAACGGCAAGTACGTGACCTCCGAGCTGGCCTACACGGGCTCCGGCTACGGCATGCTCCGGGCACGCTCCACCTCCGTCGGAGATTGGGAGAAGTTCTTGATCTCCTGACCGGCCGGCTGGTCATGACCACGGGCCAGGACCGGGCGAGCTGAGACACGACCGCACGGAAGTCGGGCAGGGGGCGAGGCGTCCCGCCCCCTGCCCGGCTGCGGCGCTCGCGGCACGCCTGTGTCATCAGTGGCCGCCGGTAGCCCGGCGGGCGCCGCCGACGCGCTGTGGTCAGGAACTCTCGACGAAGCGGACGGACCACGCATAGCCGCTCAGGCAGTCGTGCGGGACTCGTCGGACTTCTCTGACCTGGCAACCATCGTGGGCGTACTTGCGGGCGAACCGGTCCAGGCGCTGCGCCTCGGTGAGATCCTCCATGGACAGCGGTGCTCCGACGACGAGGTCTTCGTGGATGACCTCTTCCTGCGCGCCACCGTCCGAGCAGGAAGAGCAATGATGCGTTTTGGGTAGGGTCATGGCATCAGTGTCCTCCTCACCCGGCTGCCCCGACGTACACAGCGCGATGGCCGCACCGTGCCGTGCGCGGCCCGACCGCGCTACCCCCGTACGGATCGACGGCGGTGAGCTTCCCGGATGGGTCCCTGCGGATGGGCCAGTTACGGCCCGGGGTACCTCTATGAGGTCTCGGATGGCAGTCCAGCGCCGTGGAGTCGCCCCCACGCGCGGAGCAGTCCCTCTGCCAGCCAGTGGCCGTTCATCGAAGCAATGTCCTCGGCTGTGCGGCCCTCCACATCACGAACGGTGAAGTCCACGTCGGCGATGAGCAGGTAAGCGACGCAGTCGACGTATGCCCGACCCCTACGCTCGGACCAGGCCCGTTCGATCTCGGCTGCAACAGCGTGGTGCAGGAGCGTCATACCCCGACGATCGGGGCGATTGCGATCGAAGAGCTTGGTCTCGACACTCGTGCGGAGGCTGTCGAGGTGCCCACGCCGCGCCGCGTCAATGGCCATGCGCCAAATGCGGTCACTTTGTTCGGCGTTCACAGTCCCTCCCAGGTGCGGGCCGCTCGTACTGTGCCGAGCAGGCCGTGGGACGACGCCGGGCCGGATCGCATCGTCCTCGGGAAATCCCGCTGGCCTGCGGCTACAGGTTCGGGAGGTTCTTGCGGAGCTCGAAGGCCGTGAGCTCGGAGCGGTACTCCTCCCACTCCTGCTCAGGTCACCCGGGCACGCAGCCCTGTGGCCTGCGGTTAGGTCGATGGTGGAGTCGGTTTCCCAGCACCCAACCTGATCCGCGGCCGTTCATGGCGGTTTGTCGCGCAGTTGGACACTCAGCCCGCATCCCCCTACAGGCCGCGTAGCGCCTCATAGAGATCGCCGTAGGCTGTCCAACAGTCGATGCTGCCGTCGTCGTACAGGCTGCCCATGTACCAGTCGTTATCATCGACAGGCTTCACGATGCACAGGCTGTGGAACCCGAGAACGATCTCTGGGTGCAGCACATCGTGGGCGTCGGAGGCGACCCACTTCACTGCCCGGTGTGGGTCCAGGACAACTGCCTCTTGGTCGCCGGACACGTCGCGGATCCGCTGAAGCGTCCAACCCGGGGGTAGCTGTGCGTCTGCCATCCGCGGATGATCTCACGCGCCAGGTGTGCAGCAGAGCTGTACGAGCGCTGATGCCCCTCTCGACGGTCGCTGAGGACTGCCAGGCACGTCGGAGAGCTGCTCCAGCCCGATAACGGATGGCCAGGGTCGTCGTGGTTGCTGTACGTCGCTGCTGTCGCCTCGGCCTGCCGCACCGGAGCACCTCGCTACTCTGAGCACATGGCGCACCCGGCTCAGCAGTACTACAACCCCGACCTGAGTGACCGAGACGAACGTGCACTGCTTCGCCGGAACTACCTCCTGCTCATGACAGGGCAGGCTGCATTGCGGCTGATCGGCCCAGATCTCCTAGGGCTGGCTGTTGAGCCTCGGCAAGGTGAGGTCGTCATCCATGCCGCAATACGCAGAGAGACACCCGAAGTGCTCGAGGATCTGGACGACATAGCCGGCGACCTCGACGGCTTCCTGCGAGGCGGCCCCGAAGCCCGGTCGGCCATCACACGGCGTGTACACATCGGTCCGCCCGACGCGACCACATGGCCGGGCTTCGCCCATGCGCTTCTCTACATCGCCAAGACGTAGAGAAGTACGTGGCCCCAGTCTGAAACGCTGAGGCTCCGGACCACACCTCACCCGGGTAGGTCCTGAACTGCGGCAATGCGGTGGTGTCAACGCCGTTCCCCGTGGTTCCCCGCATGGTCCCCGTGGCACGCGTGTGGCACGCGCTCCTCGACGCGAACTGCGGGCGCGACGTCGCTGAGTTTGGGTCATGACCTGTCTCCCTGGACTGCGTGATGCTGGTCCAGGTGGTGCTGGAACCCAGTGCGTCCCGCCTCAGTCCTTGACCGGTTCCACTCGAATGGGATCAGCTCCGCCCAGGTAGAGCATGCACCCCGTGTCCTCCATGTCCTCGTCCTCCATGTGCACGTCCCACCTTTCCGGTGGGACGACATAGAGTCCAGCGGTGGGTGCGGGAGCCCAGCCGAGGTTGCGTGGAGGGTCGTACTCCTCGTAGTGCCCTACGTATAGTCGGGTGGGCGGGATGGACACGGCGCAGAATCCTCCTACTCGAAGGGTGGAACCTACCGGTTCGAGACGGTATGGGCTCCATTCCTGGTGGGAGGCGCCGTACGGGAGCGCGACTTGCCCGTTCCACCTGACATGGGAGGAATTGTCGATCGTTCTCCACGGCCATTCCAGAGTGACGTAGCGGATCACATCGACCACCCGAGCGGTCGCCGACTCGCAGGAGACGATCACTTCGTCGCCTATCCGCGGAATCATGTCTGATCACCTTTGTTCCGGGTCATGGGATGGAGCGCCGGTTCGTGTGCACGGCCCCACGGTGGCCCGAGGCCAACGCGTCGAACCGTGACCCTTGCTGGCCGATCGGCGATAGTCCCTCTATCCCGTGGCGGACCCGGCGCCGGACGGCCCACAGACGGCCCAGAGCGAATGAGACGGCTCCGGGCCGACAGCATTGCGCTGCCGGCCCGGATCGCATCATCCTCGGGAAACCCCGCCCGCTGGCCTGCGGCTACAGGTTCGGGAGGTTCTTGCGGAGCTCGAACGCCGTGACCTCGGAGCGGTACTCCTCCCACTCCTGCTTCTTGTTGCGCAGGAAGAAGTCGAAGACGTGCTCCCCGAGCGTCTCGGCGACCAGTTCGCTGCGCTCCATGAGGGAGATGGCCTCGCCGAGGTTCTGCGGGAGGGGCTGGATGCCGAGGGCGCGGCGCTCGCCGTCGGAGAGGGCCCACACGTCGTCGTCGGCGCCGGGCGGGAGCTCGTAGCCCTCCTCGATGCCCTTGAGGCCGGCGGCCAGCAGGACGGCGTAGGTGAGGTACGGGTTGGCACCGGAGTCGATGGAGCGGACCTCGACCCGGGTGGAACCGGTCTTGCCGGGCTTGTACATCGGGACGCGGATGAGCGCGGACCGGTTGTTGTGGCCCCAGCAGATGTACGACGGGGCCTCGCCGCCGGCGCCCGCGGTGCGGTTGGCGCCGCCCCAGATGCGCTTGTACGAGTTGACCCACTGGTTGGTCACCGCGGAGATCTCGTCGGCGTGCCGCAGCAGGCCCGCGATGAAGGAGCGGCCGACCTTCGACAGCTGGTACTCGGCGCCGGACTCGTGGAAGGCGTTGCGGTCGCCCTCGAAGAGGGACAGGTGCGTGTGCATGCCGGAGCCGGGGTGCTGGCTGAAGGGCTTGGGCATGAACGTGGCGTTCACGCCCTGCTCCAGCGCGACCTGCTTCATGACCAGGCGGAAGGTCATGATGTTGTCGGCGGTGGACAGCGCGTCCGCGTAGCGCAGGTCGATCTCCTGCTGGCCGGGGGCGCCCTCGTGGTGGGAGAACTCCACCGAGATGCCCATCGACTCCAGCATCGTGATGGCCTGGCGGCGGAAGTCCTGGCCCACGTTCTGCGGGGTGTGGTCGAAGTAGCCGGAGTTGTCGGCGGGCAGCGGCACGCTGCCGTCCAGCGGCAGGTTCTTCAGCAGGAAGAACTCGATCTCGGGGTGCGTGTAGAACGTGAACCCGAGGTCGGAGGCCTTGGCCAGGGACCGCTTGAGGACGAAGCGGGGGTCGGCGTACGACGGGGAGCCGTCCGGCATGAGGATGTCGCAGAACATCCGGGCGGTGCCGGGCGCCTCGGCGCGCCACGGGAGGATCTGGAAGGTGCCGGGATCGGGCTTGGCGATCATGTCCGACTCGTACACCCGCGCGAAGCCCTCGATCGCCGACCCGTCGAAGCCGATGCCCTCGTCGAAGGCCTGCTCCAGCTCGGCAGGCGCCACGGCGACCGACTTGAGGTAGCCCAGCACGTCGGTGAACCACAGCCGCACGAATCGGATGTCGCGCTCTTCGAGGGTACGGAGCACGAACTCCTGCTGCTTATCCATAGCTATCCAACCTCACAGGTCATGGGGGCCTGTTGTCCGTGCCGGCTCGAGCGAGGGCCAGACCAGTATCACGTCACGGGGTTACCGGTCTGTTTCGGCGGCGGCCGGGACCGCCGGACACCCCTCGCCACCATTGTGATGCACCCTTGCGATCTTGACACAGGGGGCCGACCCCGGAAAGGCCCGTCCGCCACGGCTTCCCGGGCCGAGTGCGCGACCCCACAGGCGTCGCCCACGACATCGCGTCGGTTTGACGATTACACTGGGCGGCGTGCCTCAACTTCGCCTCGCCCTGAATCAGATCGACTCCACCGTCGGCGACCTCGCCGGGAACGCGGAGTCGGTCGTGCGCTGGACCCGGCACGCGGCCGAACAGGGAGCCCACCTCGTGGCCTTCCCGGAGATGGCGCTGACCGGGTACCCCGTGGAGGACCTCGCCCTGCGCTCCTCCTTCGTCGAAGCCAGCCGTGCCGCCCTGGAGGCCCTCGCCGAGCGCCTGGCGGCCGAGGGCTTCGGAGAGCTGCCGGTGGTCCTCGGCTACCTCGACCGCAGCGAGAAGGCCCAGCCCCGCTACGGCCAGCCCGCGGGCTCACCGCGCAACGCCGCCGCCGTGCTGCACGGCGGGAAGGTCGTGCTGAAGTTCGCCAAGCACCACCTGCCGAACTACGGCGTCTTCGACGAGTTCCGCTACTTCGTGCCCGGCGACACCCTCCCCGTGATCCGGGTGCACGGGGTCGACGTCGCCCTCGCCATCTGCGAGGACCTGTGGCAGGACGGCGGCCGGGTGCCCGCCACCCGCACCGCCGGCGCCGGTCTGCTGCTCTCCGTCAACGCCTCCCCCTACGAGGTCGCCAAGGACGACACCCGCCTGGACCTGGTGCGCAAGCGCGCCCAGGAGGCCGGCTGCACCCTCGCCTACCTCGCCATGATCGGCGGGCAGGACGAGCTCGTCTTCGACGGCGACTCGATCGTCGTCTCCGAGGACGGTGAGGTGATCGCACGCGCCCCGCAGTTCGAGGAGGGTTGCGTCCTGGTCGACCTCGACCTGCCCGCCGCGGACGCCACCAAGGTGCCGGGCGGCATCGCCGACGACGGCCTGGAGATCGAGCACATCACCCTCTCCGCCGAGCCGCTCCCCGCCTACGAGCCCGAGGTGCACGGCGGCGAGGCCCCGCGGCTGGGCGACGACGAGGAGGTCTACACCGCGCTGGTCGTCGGCCTGCGGGCGTACGTCGCCAAGAACGGCTTCCGCTCCGTGCTGATCGGCCTCTCCGGCGGCATCGACTCCGCCCTGGTCGCGGCCATCGCCTGCGACGCGGTCGGGGCCGCCAACGTCTACGGCGTCTCCATGCCGTCGCGGTACTCCTCCGACCACTCCAAGGACGACGCCGCCGAACTGGCCCGGCGGACCGGGCTCAACTTCCGCACCGTGCCGATCGCCCCGATGTTCGACGCCTACATGGGCTCCCTGGGGCTGACCGGACTGGCGGAGGAGAACCTGCAGTCCCGGCTGCGCGGCACGATGCTCATGGCCATCTCCAACCAGGAGGGGCACATCGTCCTCGCCCCGGGCAACAAGAGCGAGCTCGCGGTCGGCTACTCCACGCTGTACGGCGACTCGGTCGGCGCGTACGGGCCCATCAAGGACGTCTACAAGACGACCGTCTTCCGCCTCGCGCAGTGGCGCAACCAGGCCGCGGCGGAGCGGGGCCAGACCCCGCCCATCCCCGAGAACTCCATCTCCAAGCCGCCCAGCGCGGAGCTGCGGCCGGGCCAGGTCGACACGGACTCCCTGCCGGACTACGACGTCCTGGACCGGGTGCTGGCGATGTACGTCGACCAGGACAAGGGGCGCGACGCGATCGTCGCCGCCGGGTTCGACGGGGAGCTCGTGGCGAAGGTGCTGCGGATGGTGGACACGGCGGAGTACAAGCGGAGGCAGTATCCGCCGGGGACGAAGATCTCCGCGAAGGGGTTCGGGAAGGATCGGAGGCTCCCCATCACGAACCGCTGGCGCGAGCACGCGTAGCGAGTGCCCGGGGTTGTGGTTGCGGCCCGTCGTTGTGTGCGGGTTGTTTGCGCCTGCGGCGGGCATCCCCCACCACCCGCCCGATTGCCCGGCGCGGTCGGTGCGGGCCTACGCATCGTTGGTGTGGGGTCGGGGCCGCGCCGGGCAATCGGGAGGGCGGGCGGGGGAGAAACCCCAACCGCGACACACAACGGCGCCGCACACGAGGCACCGGGCCAGGTCAGCGCACGCGCTCCCGCACCGCGGGCGGCTGCCCGGACACGACGACCCGGGACAAAGAGGACCCCGCATCGGAGCCCGCGCGCCGCTCCCACAGGCCCGCGACCGTCGCGATCGCGAGCCCCGTGACCGCCAGCACCGCGCCCGCCACCGCCGGGGCGGTGTAGCCGAGGCCGTGCGCGAGGACGACCCCGCCGAGCCAGGCACCGCCCGCGTTGGCCAGGTTGAACGCGGCCTGGTTCGCGGAGGAGGCCAGCGCGGGGGCGTGCCGGGCCTTCTCCATGACGAGCATCATCATGGGCGACCCCGTCGCGAACGCCGCGATCCCGAGCAGGACGACCGTGAGCGCCGCGCTCCAGCGGGCGTGCGCGGTGACCGTGAACAGCAGCAGGACGACCGCGAGCGCGCCGAGCCCGCCGAGCAGCGCGGGCCGCAGGGCGCGGTCGGCGAGGCGGCCGCCGAGGAGGTTGCCGATCGTCGCGCCGACGCCGAAGAGGGCGAGCACCAGCGTGACGCTGCTCTCCCCGAACCCGGCGACCTGCGTGAGCATCGGCGTGACGTAGCTGTAGACCGCGAAGACCGCGGCGAAGCCGAAGATCGTGGTGCCCAGCGCCAGCCAGACCTGCCCGCTGCGGAAGGCCGACAGTTCCCGGCGCAGGCCGCCGCCCGGGGCGAGGGGGATGCGGGGCACGAGCAGGGCGATGCCCGCGATGGCGGCGAGGCCGATGATGCCGACGGCGAGGAAGGTGGCGCGCCAGCCGAGGTGCTGGCCGAGGAGGGTCGCCGCGGGGACGCCGACGATGTTCGCGACGGTGAGCCCGGCGATCATCAGGGAGACGGCGCGGGCCTTGCGCGCAGGGTCGACCATGCCCGCGGCAACGACCGCGCCGACGCCGAAGAAGGCACCGTGCGGGAGTCCGGACAGCACGCGCCCGGCGAGCAGCCAGCCGAAGCCCGGGGCGAGGGCGGAGAGCGTGTTGCCGACGGTGAACAGGGCCATGAGGGACAGGAGCAGGGCCTTGCGCGGCATCCGCGTGGTGACCGCGGCCAGGAGCGGGGCGCCGATGACGACCCCGAGGGCATAGCCGGAGACGAGGTAGCCGGCGGTCGGGATGGAGGTCTGCAGGTCGTCCGCGACGTCGGGCAGCAGGCCCATGATCACGAACTCCGTCGTACCGATGCCGAATGCGCTGATCGCCAGTGCGAGCAGGGCGAGAGGCATGACAGGCCTTTCCGGGGCAGGGTCGGGAGCAGTTATTAGTTTAACTGCGGAACAAAGTCTGCCCGGCCCGTTCTTCCCGTGGGCGAAGAACTCGTTACGGGAGTGCTACCTTCGCCGCCACCGGGCGGTGATCGCTGCCCGTCGCGGGCAGCACCCAGGAGGCGGTCGGCTCCAGGCCCCTGACGAGGATCTGGTCGATGCGGGCGGTCGGGAAGCCGGCCGGCCAGCTGAAGCCGAAGCCGTCGCCCGCGGCGCCCTGCGTGGACCGCATCTGGGAGGTGATGTTGGCGAGCGCGCGGTCGTTCATCGTGCCGTTGAGGTCGCCCATGAGGATGACGTCGGGCAGCTTCTCGTCCGCGACGGCCTCCCCGAGCGCGTCGGCGCTGCGGTCGCGCTCGCCGGCGGTGAAGCCCGCGTTGAACTTGACCCGCACCGAGGGCAGGTGCGCGACGTAGACCGCGACCTTCCCGTGCGGCGTGGTGGCGGTGGCGCGCAGGGCGCGGGTCCAGCCGAGCCGGATGTCCACCGGCCGCACCTGGCCGAGCGGGTACCTGCTCCACAGCCCGACGGTGCCCACCACGGCGCTGTACGGGTAGCGGGCCTTGAGCCCGGACTTGTAGACGGAGACCTTCCCGGCGGGGATCTCCTCCAGCGCGACGAGGTCGGCACCGGAGCCGATGAGGTCCTGCGCGGTGCGGGCGGGGTCGGGGTTGTCGGCGTTGACGTTGTGGGTCAGCACGGTGAGGTCGCCCCCACCGGCGTCCTTGTCCGTGAGGAGCCCGCCGAAGAAGTGCAGCCACACCACGATCGGCAGCAGGACGGCGATCAGCGCGGTCGCCGAGCGCCGCAGCACGCCGACCACCAGCAGCACCGGGAGCGCGAGCCCGAGCCAGGGCAGGAAGGTCTCCAGCAGGCTGCCCACGTTGCCGATCCGGTTGGGCACCGCGCCGTGAAAGGCCATCACCACGGCGATGGCGAGGGCCAGTACGGCCGTGACGATCCCCCGCCGCCACATGCCGTCGCCGAAGGACCAGAACCGCCGGAAGCGTCCGAAACGTCCGTTCGCACCCGAACCCTGCGGCCTGGTGCCGCCGTCGGTGGTCACGTCCGCGTCGTACGCCTGAGCCATGGGGGGAGTCCTCACTGTCTTGCCAGGTGCTCAGTCGACCATAGGCGATCGACGCCCGGAGGACGGGACTCGCCGGGCCACAGGTTCCCCCGCCGCCCGGCGAAAGGGCACCCTGTGACAGAACCAGGACATTCCCCCTTGTTCCCCCAGGCGTTCAGCGCCCGGCGCGGACGCCCTGCAGCACCGAGTCGACGATCAGCTCCGACAGCCCCTCCGGCAGTGCCGCGTCCGGCCGCAGCATCGAACGCGACAGCATGGGGCCGATGAAGAGGTCCCCGAGGAGTTCCGGGTCGATGTCGTCGCGGAGTTCGCCGCTGCGGATGCCCCGGCCCAGGACCTCGCGGACCTGGGCGCGCCGGGCCGCGATGACGGTGTCGTGGTAGGCGGCCCACAGTTCCGGCTCGTTCTGCACCTGGGCGAGGACGTTGCGCAGCAGGGCGGAGGAGCGCTTGACCAGGGCCCTGCGCCGTATGAATTCGACGCAGGTGACCAGGTCGTCGCGGACCGAGCGGCCGGCGAGCCGCGGGGTCTGCTCGTCGACGGACTTCATGACGTCGAGCATCAGCGCGTTCTTGCCCGCCCAGCGCCGGTAGACGGTGGCCTTGCCGACGCCGGCGGCGCGGGCGATGCGCTCCATCGACAGCTCCCCGATCGTGGCGCCCTCCTCCAGCATGCTGAGGACGGCCTCGATGATCGCGGTGTCGGCGGCGGCGCTGCGCGGACGGCCGCGCGGGAGGCGCCCGGCGGGCCCGGGGACCGTGCCGCCGCCGGGTTCCGTCGCCGCCCGGGTGCCGGTCACCGCTCCGCCCCCACCGGGCTGACCTCGCGTTCCTCTCCGCCCGCGGGACGCCCCCCGGCGGTCCTGCCGGGCAGGAAGACCACGACGACGAGCATGCCGAGCAGCGCGACACCGCTCGCGACGTAGGCGGTGACGTGCATGGCGTCGAGGAAGGCGTCGGTGGCCGGGGCGAGCAGCGCCTTGCCCGCGGGACCCATGCCCTCGGCCACGGCGCGCGTGGCCTCGATGGACTCGCCGGCCCGGTGCTGCACGTCGGCGGGGAGGCCGGTCAGGTGGTCCGCGATGCCGTCACGGTAGACCGTCGACATCAGCGAGCCCAGCACCGCAACGCCGAGCGCGCCGCCGACCTGCCGGAAGGTGTTGTTGACGGCGGAGCCGGAGCCGGCCTTCTCACGCGGCAGGGAGGACATGATGGCGACGGTCGCGGGCGGCATCACGTGGGCCATGGCCGTGCCCATGAGGAAGAACAGCACCTCCAGCTGCCAGATCGGGGTGTCGGCGTCGAGCAGCTGGAAGCCGAGGAAGCTGAGCGCTATCAGCGCGAGCCCGGCGGCGCAGGTGAGGCGGGCGCCGATCCGGTCGACGACCAGCCGGGCACGGGGCGCGAAGACGAGCTGGGCGACGGCGAGCGGGAGCAGCAGCAGGCCGGAGTCCAGGGCGCTGTAGCCGCGCACGCTCTGGGTGTAGAAGACCATGAAGAAGGTCACGCCCATGAGCGCGAAGAAGACCAGGCCGATCGCGGAGACCGAGGCCGAGAAGGTCGGGTTGCGGAAGTAGGAGACGTCGAAGGCGGGGTGGCTGCTGCGGGCCTCGTGCCAGACGAAGGCGCCGAGGACCACGAGGCCGCCGATGATGGCCGCCAGGGGCGTGGGGGCGGTGAAGTCGGCGAGCTGGCCGCCCTTGATGATGCCGTACACCAGCAGCACCAGGCCGACGATGGACAGCAGCACGCCGACGGGGTCGAGGCGGCCCGGCCGTGGGTCGCGGGAGTCCGGGACGATGAGCACCATCGCGAGCAGGGCGACGGCGATGATCGGCACGTTCACCAGGAAGACCGAGCCCCACCAGAAGTGGTCGAGGAGCAGTCCGCCGGTGACCGGGCCGATGGCTATCGCCAGGCCCACCGCACCGGTCCAGATGCCGATCGCCTTGGGCTGCTCCTCGCGCTCGAAGACGTTGATGATGATGGCGAGCGTCGCGGGCATCACGAAGGCGCCGCCGAAGCCCATGACCGCGCGGAAGGTGATCAGCTCGCCGGAGGAGCCGGCGAAGGCCGAGAGCACCGATCCGACGCCGAAGACGGCCATGCCGAACAGGAGCACCTTCTTGCGGCCGAGGCGGTCGCCGAGCAGGCCCGCGGTGAACAGCAGACCGGCGAAGACCAGTGTGTAGGAGTTGATCGCCCACTCCAGCTGACTCTGGGTGGCACCCAGGCCGGTCGGGGCGGGCTCGGCGATGGTCTTCATCGCGACGTTGAGGATCGAGTTGTCCAGGACCACCACGAGGAGGCTGAACAGCAGGACGGTCAGGATCCCCCAGCGGCGGCGGTGGACCGCCTCCGGGACGCTGGGGCTCTGCGGCTGGGCTGTGTCGGCGGGCATGCCGTCAACGTAGACCCGATTTCCGATACGGGACCGTCTCGTATTGTAAAACCTCGGCAAAAGGGGGAGTGACGGACGCCCCCCTTTGCGCGGACGGCGGCGCGTGTCAGCATGGAATCGGTCCGGGGACGCCGTCAGGGCGCCTCGAGATGACACAAGGAGCAGTTGCAATGACGCATGCCGTTCCGGCTGCCCAGACGCCCGCCCAGCCCGCTCCCGACAGCAGCAAGGCGCTGTACGGCGGCAAGGGGACACGGCGGATCACCGTCCGGGACATCGCCGCCGCCAAGGAGCGCGGCGAGAAGTGGCCCATGCTCACCGCCTACGACGCCATGACCGCCTCGGTCTTCGACGAGGCCGGCATCCCCGTGCTGCTGGTCGGCGACTCGATGGGCAACTGTCACCTCGGCTACGAGAGCACCGTCCCGGTCACGCTGGACGAGATGACGATGCTGTCCGCGGCCGTGGTGCGCGGCACCAAGCGCGCGATGGTCATCGGCGACCTGCCGTTCGGCTCGTACCAGGAGGGTCCGACGCAGGCGCTGCGCAGCGCGACCCGGCTGGTCAAGGAGGCCGGGGTGGGCGCCGTGAAGCTGGAGGGCGGCGAGCGCTCCGCCCAGCAGATCGACCTGCTCGTCCAGGCCGGCATCCCCGTGATGGCCCACATCGGCCTCACCCCGCAGTCGGTCAACGCCTTCGGTGGCTACCCGGTCCAGGGCCGCGGCGAGGAGGCCGCCCAGCAGCTGCTGCGCGACGCCAAGGCCGTGCAGAACGCCGGCGCCTTCGCCGTCGTGCTGGAGCTGGTCCCGGCCGAGCTGGCCGCGGAGGTCACCCGGATCCTGCACATCCCGACGGTCGGCATCGGCGCGGGCGTGGAGTGCGACGCCCAGGTGCTGGTCTGGACGGACTTCGCCGGGATGACCTCCGGCCGGGTGCCGCGCTTCGTCAAGCAGTACGCAGCGCTGCGCGAGACCCTCGGCGGTGCGGCCAAGGCCTTCGCCGAGGACGTCGTGGGCGGTGCCTACCCGGCTCCGGAGCACAGCTTCCACTGACCCTCCGACGACCTGTCGCGGCGCCACGCGCGACTTCCCCCTGAGGCGGTGCGACCCACCGCCGGCTTCCGCCCCGGGCACCCCCTCCCCGGGGCGGAAGTTTTTTCTGAGGACGTTGAGTACACCGGCCCTCACCCCCGTATGAGTGGGCAACCGCCCACCAGGGGTGGAGCACCGACGAGAAAGTGCCGGGGGCCGTGGCATGAACGTTCCGAAGTTGCGCCGATCGGTGGGGGCGGGGGCATTCGCCTCCGCCGCGCTGATCGTCGCCACCGCCTGCAACGCGGGCGTCGACAATGCCAGTCCCCCGGTGGGCGCGATCCAGGCGTCGCAGCCCGCGCCGGCGCCCGGCCTCCGGACCGTCGACAACGCCCAGCTCGGCAAGCTGGTCACCGACGAGAAGGGCTGGGTGCTGTACCGCTTCGAGCAGGACAAGCCCAACCCGCCGACCTCGACCTGCACCGGCGAGTGCGCGACCCAGTGGCTGCCGGCCGCCGCGGTCTCGGACACCCAGGTGCAGGGCGTGGACCAGAACCTGGTCGGCAGCGTGAAGCGCCCCGACGGCACGATGCAGCTCACGCTCAACGGAATGCCGCTCTACCACTTCGCGGGCGACAAGAACCCGGGCGACACCAAGGGCCAGGGCGCGAACCGCACCTGGTACGCGGCCACCCCGGACGGCGAGAAGGCCGGGGCGCCCGCGCAGCCGAAGAGCGCCTCCTCCGAGAACGGGTCAGACGGGTACTGATGGGACAGCAGGCATTGAGAGGACTCGACCCCCAGCGATCAGTAGGGCAGGATGCGCTCGTGGCCGACCATCGCTCAGGTGGGGTCCCCGAAGAGGACCTCATGCGGGCGCTCTACCGCGAACACGCGGGTGCGCTCTTCGCATACGTTCTTCGGCTGGTCGGCGGTGACCGCTACCTGGCCGAGGACGTCGTGCAGGAGACCCTGCTGCGCGCGTGGAAGAGCGCGTCCCGGCTCGACCCGGGCGCCCGTTCCCTGCGGCCCTGGTTGGTGACGGTCGCCCGGCGGATCGTGATCGACGGCCACCGCAGCCGTCAGGCACGGCCCCCGGAGGCCTCCCCGGCCGCCCTCGACCAACTCCCGGCCGAGGACGAACTCGAACGCTCCCTGAGGCTGATGACGATCTCCGACGCACTGGATGATCTCACCGAGGCCCACCGCCAGGTGCTGATCGAAACGTACTTCAAGGGCCGGACGGTCAACGAGGCCGCGGCGGCGCTGGGGGTACCGCCCGGCACCGTGCGCTCGCGCGTCTTCTACGCCCTCCGCTCCCTGAAAATCGCTCTTGAGGAAAGGGGTGTGACCACCTCGTGACGGTCTACGGTTACGGCTCCGGGGCAGGTACCCCCCACGACCCGCACGTCGACGTCGGGGCGTACGTCCTCGGCGTGCTCGACGACGCCGACATGGCGCGCTTCGAGGAACATCTCGCCATCTGCCACCAGTGCGGACAGCAACTCGACGAGCTGAGCGGCCTCGTGCCGGTGCTCGCCGAACTCGCTCCCGCCGGCGCCGGAGTGCCCCTCCCGCCCAGCGGCGACAAGGTGCTCGGACGTCTCCTCGGCAAGGTGTCGGACGATCGCAAGACCCGCGCCCGGCGCAGGATGTTCGCGCTCGCCGCCTCGGTGGCGCTGATCGTGGCGGGCCCCACCGTCGCGGTGCTCGCCTCCGGTGGCGGCTCCGACGACGCCCAGGCCAGGGTCTACGCGGAGCAGTTCAAGGGCACCGACAACTCCACGGGCGTCAAGGCGACGGTCGGTGTCAACGAGAAGAAGTGGGGCAGCGAGGTCGGCCTCACCCTCGCCGGGGTCCAGGGCCCGCTGACCTGCCGCCTGGTCGTCGTCGGCAAGGACGGCTCCCAGCAGACGGTCGGCACCTGGAGCGTCCCGACGGCCGGCTACGGCACCTCCGACCAGCCCAACCCGCTCACGCTGGACGGGTCGGCGGGGATGCAGCCGGACTCCATCTCACGGTTCGACGTCGTCACGTCCCAGGGGCAGCGGCTGGTGTCGGTCACCACGTAGGCCTGAGGGGCCGATGCCCGAGGGGGGACGCGCGGTGCGCGTCCCCCCTCGGGCGTTCTCCGGTGGCGTCGCGTGGGCGGCCGGGGGCGCGTCGGCACCGTGTCGGTGAGGCTGTCAGCGATATGTCGGCGCCGTGTCGGTGAGGCGCGCGACCGTGGCGGCATGACACAACGAGATGCCAAGAGCGCGGACGCCGCCGTCAGGGTGCGGGGGCTCGTGAAGCGCTACGGGGAGACGAAGGCCCTCGACGGGGTGGACCTGGACGTGCGGCAGGGGACCGTGCTCGGCGTGCTGGGGCCGAACGGCGCCGGGAAGACGACGCTGGTGCGGATCCTGTCCACGCTGATCCGTCCGGACGCCGGCACGGCGATGGTGGCCGGTTACGACGTGGTGGCGCAGCCCCGGCAGCTGCGCCGGGTGATCGGGCTGACCGGGCAGTACGCGTCGGTCGACGAGTCCCTGTCGGGCCGCGAGAACCTCTACATGATCGGCAGGCTGCTGGACCTGTCCCGGCGGGACGCCCGGAGCAGGGCGGACGAGCTGCTGGAGCGGTTCTCGCTGACGGACGCCGCCCGCAAGCCCGCCAAGGAGTACTCCGGCGGCATGCGCCGCCGCCTGGACCTGGCGGCGTCGATGATCGGCCGCCCGGCGGTGCTGTACCTGGACGAGCCGACCACCGGCCTGGACCCCCGCACCCGCAACGAGGTGTGGGACGAGGTGCAGAACATGGTCGCGGACGGCTCGACCGTGCTGCTGACCACGCAGTACATGGAGGAGGCCGAGAAGCTCGCGCACGAGCTGACGGTCATCGACCGCGGCCGTGTGATCGCCGGCGGCCGGGTCGAGGAACTGAAGGCGAAGGTCGGCGGCCGGACCCTGCAGGTGAGGCCGGTGGACCCCGGGGAGCTGGACGCGATGGCGACGGCGCTCGGCACGGGGACGCAGGCCGTGCCGGACCACGCGGGCGGGGTGCTCAACGTGCCCATCCTCAGCGACGAGCAGCTGACGGACGTCGTGGCCGCGCTCGGCGCGCACGGCTTCGCCATCGCCGGCATCGACACCCATCTGCCCAGTCTGGACGAGGTGTTCCTGGCCGTCACGCGCGGCAGCGGCACCCGGGACCGAGAGGAGCTCGCGGCATGACCGCCGTCACCGTCCCCGCGGGGAACACCAAGGCCGCCACCGCCGATCCGCGGATCGGGCTGCGCGCCAACCTCCGGCACATCGGCGCCCTCGTGCGGCGCAACGTCCTGCAGATCCGGCAGGACCCGGAGTCGATGTTCGACGCGCTGCTGATGCCGATCGTCTTCACGCTGCTGTTCGTGTACGTCTTCGGCGGCGCGCTCGAGGGCAGCCAGGAGAAGTACGTCAACTACATGGTGCCCGGCCTGATGGCCATGATGGGCATGAACATCGCCATGGCCGTCGGCACGGGCGTCAACTCGGACTTCAAGACCGGGGTGATGGACCGCTTCCGCACGATGCCCATCGCCCGCTCCTCCGTGCTGATCGCGAAGATCGTGGTGGAGATCGGCCGGGCGCTGGTCGCCACGGTGATCCTCCTCGTGATGGGCTTCATCCTCGGACTGCACGTGGACAACGGTGTGTTCGGGCTGGTGGGCGCGGTGGTGCTGTCGCTGACCTTCGGGGCCTCGCTGATGTGGGTCTTCATCCTCCTGGGTCTGGTCGCCCGGACCCCCCAGTCCGTCCAGGGACTCGCCATGATCGTCGTCCTGCCGCTGCAGTTCGGGAGCTCGATCTTCGCCAAGCCCACGACCATGCCGGGCTGGCTGGAGGCCTTCACCCGCTACAACCCGCTGTCCAACCTCGCCGACGCCTCCCGCAACCTGATCAACGGCGGTGCGGTCGCGCACTCGGCGATGATGACGCTGATGTGGGCCGTGGGCATCACGGTGATCAGTGCGCCGCTGGCGGTGGCGAGGTTCCGCAACAAGACCTGATCCTGGAGGCATGGACCCCGTCGAGGCGCTGGACCGGATCGCCTTCCTGCTGGAGCGGGACGGCGCCCCGACGTACCGGGTCCGTGCCTTCCGCGGGGCCTCCGCCGCGGTCTCCGCGATGCCGCCGGAGGAACTCCGGCGGCGCGCGGAACGGCCGGGTGGCCTGGAGGAGGTCAAGGGGCTCGGCCCGAAGACCGCCGCCGTCGTCCGGGAGGCGCTGGCGGGCGACCGGCCCGCCTACCTGACCCGGCTGGCGGAGGGCGCCGCGGGCGCGGTCAACCGGCCGGAGGGCGACGCGGGGCAGCGGATGCGGGCCGCGCTGCGCGGCGACTGCCATCTGCACTCGGACTGGTCCGACGGCGGCAGCCCGATCGAGACGATGGCCCGCACCGCGGTGGAGCTGGGCCACGAGTGGGCGGCGCTCACCGACCACTCCCCGCGGCTGACCGTCGCCCGGGGGCTCACCGCCGAGCGGCTGCGCGCCCAGCTGGAGGTGGTGGCCGAGGTCGGCGCCCGTCTCCCCGGCTCCTTCCGGCTGCTGACCGGCATCGAGTGCGACATCCTCGCGGACGGCGCCCTCGACCAGAACGCGGAGCTGCTGGACCGGCTGGACGTCGTCGTCGCGTCCGTCCACTCCAAGCTGAGGATGGACCGGGACGAGATGACCCGGCGGATGATCTCCGCGATCAGCAATCCGCTGGTGGACGTGCTGGGGCACTGCACGGGACGGCTGGTGGCCGGCAAGCTGCGCCCGGAGTCGGAGTTCGACGCGGACCTGGTCTTCGCCGCCTGCGAGCGCTTCGGGGTGGCCGTGGAGATCAACAGCCGCCCGGACCGGCTCGACCCGCCGCGGCGGCTGCTGCGCAAGGCCGTGGAGGCCGGGGTCCTCTTCAGCATCGACAGCGATGCCCACGCCCCCGGCCAGCTGGACTGGCAGATCCACGGCTGTGCCCGCGCCGAGGAGTGCGGCGTCCCTCCGCAGCGGGTGGTGAACACCTGGGACGCGGACACCCTGCTGCGCTGGACCCGCACCCGTGAGGTGCCGGCCGCAACGTCTCAGGTCTGAGCCGGTGCCCGGTCCACGGGCAGTCCGAGGAGTTCCCGCAGGCCCGAGCTGTCCGGTTCCGCTCCGTCCTGCGGGGACACGGCCGCGTCCACGGCACGGTCCAGGGCGGCGTGGACGCCCTCGTCGAACTCCAGGTGCCTGCCGCGTTCCCAGTCCAGTTCCCAGCGGGCCCGGCCGTCCTCGACCAGGGCCGCCAGCGCCAGGGAGTACAGCCCGTCCGCGGCATCGGCGCGGGCACGCGCCCGCAGGGAGTCGTCGAGGAGCATGTGGCCCCCGTGACCGGGGCGCGGCATGCAGTCGACGACCTCCGGCCAGCGCCCGGCGTCGAGGGCGTCCAGCAGCATCCCGAGGTCCGCGGGGGTGCGCAGGACGGCGCGGGCGGCCCGGAGCACCGGCGTCGTCTCGGCGCCGAGCTCCGCCGTCCCCACCTCGGCGGCCAGGTCCCGCCAGGGCAGCTGCCGCAGCCCGGCGGCCCCGGGGAGCGCCAGCACGGTGCGGGCACCGGTCGCCACGGGATCCCCGAGCAGGCCGGCGCCCGCCGGTGACGGCTCGCCGGGGACGGTCCCGGCGGCGTCCGCGGGCAGCGCCTCGATCGCCGCGACCCGCTCGCGCATCGGGGGGTGCGAGTCGTAGGGCGAGGTCTTCTCCCGGGGCGGGTCGGCGATCAGCCGCCGCTCCTCCTCCCGCCAGGTGCCGCTGTCCAGGAACGCGCCGAAGCCGGGGTGCACCTCCTCGGCCGGAGGGAGCAGACCGAGCGCGGAGCCGATGCCGGCGTACTCCCGGACGTAGCGGGTGTGCGCGGCGTCGAGCAGGGGGATGCGTCGCAGGGCGGCGGCGGTGGTGTCCCGTCCGGCGATCCGCGCGGCGGCGCGGTCCGCGGCCAGTTCCCCGAGGCGTGCCTGGGCCTGCGTCGTCCGCAGGCAGAAGCGGGCGTAGCCGGCGAACATCGAGCCCATCGCGTGGCCGATGCCGTTGCCGTCCTCGGCGTACCGCTCCAGGACCCGCATCAGGCCCGCGCGGTTGCGGGCGGCCAGCCCCGCCAGGAGGGTGTCGCGCCGGGCGAAGTGGCCGAGTTCGTGGGCGATGACCGCGTCGATCTGGCGTTCCGTCAGCCCCGTCAGGTACGGGATGCCGAGCACCATCCGCCGGCGCCCGGCGACCAGGCCGAGCACCCAGGAGCTCTGCCAGACGGCCGCCACCGGCTCCGCCACGAGCCAGAGCTCGACGGGGGCCGCCGTCTCCATGGCGTCGGCCACCCGGCGCACACGCGCCCACAGCTCCGGTTGCTCGTCCGCGGTCACCCGCACCCCGGCCGGCCGGTGACGGTTGACGCCGCGGACGGAGGCGAACAGGCCCGACACCAGCGGTGAGGCGAAGGCGACGCTGATGCCCAGGAACAGGAAGGTCACGTAGCCCTGTCGCAGCGCGACGTCGGTGAGGACGACGTCCGCGGCGACGATCGACGCGAGCAGGCCGACGGCCATGACGTAGAAGCCGAGCAGCAGCACGAGCAGCCGGACGGCCTGGAGGAACGCACGCATGCCGGAAGGGGTCTCCTGGGAGCCGAAGGGGGAGTCGCCCGCGACGGCCGAGCGGCGACGCGCCATGGTATTCCCGCACCGACCGCTGCTCAACGGCCTTTCCGGGGTGGGGTGGTGCGCTCCTCCCCGCGGTCAGGCGTCGGGCCGCAGGCGGAGCACCGTGGTGAGGGCGTGGCGGCCCTCGCCCTGGAGGATCTCGACGGGGAGCGGTGCGGGGAGGGGGCGGTAGGGGGTGCCGTCGTCGAGGGTCGCGCCGGGCGGGGGCGGTGGGGGGGCCAGGAGCGCGGCGAGCTGGGTGCGGAGGGGGGCGTCCAGCGGCGCGGTGGCGAAGGGGCCGTCGCCGAGGTCGAGGACGAGGGCGCGGGGGGCGCGGGGGGTGCCGGTGAAGCCGATGGCCTCGGCGTCCTGCGGGACGGCGTGGCGGAGCTTGAGCCAGTCGCGGCGGTCGGGGCGGTAGCGCTGACCGCGGCCCTTGACGACGAGGCCCTCGATGCCGGCCGGGGCGAGCGAGGCGTACCAGTGGACGGCCTCGTCGCGGTCGGTCGTCATGGGCACGGCCTGCAGCGGCGGCCCGAGCGGTTCCAGCAGCGCGACGAGGGCCGCGCGGCGTTCGTGGTACGGCCGGCCGCGCAGGTCGGTACCGGCGGTGGCGAGCAGGTCGAAGGCCGCGTAGTTGGCGGGGAGGTCGGTACGGCGGCGCGACCCGCGCAGGGCGCGGCGCTGGAGGGCGCCGAAGTCGACGCGGCCGTCCCGCCAGATGACGACCTCGCCGTCGAGGACGGTGCCGGCCGGCAGGGCCCCGGCGGCCTCCGCGATCTCGGGGAAGGTGGCGGTCACGAGCCGGCCGGAACGGGTCTGCAGGCGTACGGGGTCGGTGAGCACGACCATGCGGTGGCCGTCGAACTTCGGCTCGTAGGCGCAGCCGCCGGGGAGGGCGTCGGCCGCGGGTACGGTGTCGACGCGGCGGGCCAGGGCGACGCGCACGGGGAGCGGGAGGGGATCGGTCACGAGGGGGCGCCCGTCACGGCAGGGTGCCGCGGCCGGCGGGGTCGTCCAGGGCGGCCAGCGGGTCGCCGTGGTCGGCGGTGCGCTGCAGGACCTCCTCCGGGGTGAAGGCGAGGTCCTCCGCCTTCCGGCAGGAGGCGACCTCGTCCCAGGTGAGGGGCGCCGCGACGCCGGGGCGGTCGCGCAGCCGCAGGGTGTAGGGGCAGGCGGTGGTCTTCGCGGAGGCGTTCTGGGACCAGTCGATGAAGACCTTCCCGGCGCGCAGGCTGCGCGTCATCGAGAACACGACGAGGCCGGGGTGCTCGTCGCGCATGCGGGCGGCGAGTGCCTTGGCGTAGCCCGTGGCGGCGGCCTCGGTGGCGGGTCGCAGCGGCGCGTAGAGGTGGAGCCCCTTGCTGCCGGAGGTCACGGGGAAGGAGACGAGCCCGTCGTCCTCCATCATCTGCCGCAGGCGTTCGGCGACCCGGCAGCACAGGACGAGGTCGGCGCCCTCGCCGGGGTCGAGGTCGAGGACGAGGCGGTCGTGGGCGTCGCGTCCGCCGGCCACGGTCCACTGCGGGACGTGCACCTCCCAGGCGCCGAGGTTGGCCATGGTGACCAGGGCCGGGGTGGAGTCGACGACGATGTGCGGCTCGTCGGCCTCCCCGGCGGTGGTCACCCAGTCGGGCGTGCCACTGGGCGGGCGTTTGGCGAACCAGCGCTGGGCGTGCGGGCCCTCGGGGGCGCGGACGAAGGAGGCGAGGCGACCGGCGGCGTGCGGCACCAGCACCGGGGCGACACGGGCGTAGTACTGCAGCAGCTGTGCCTTGGTGTGACCGGTGACCGGGAAGACGACCTTGTCCAGGTGGGTGAGGACCACACGGCGGCCGTCCACCTCGACCGTCTGCCGGTCGGGCGAGGCTGACGGGGCGGGCATAGTCTGGAAAGTCCCCGGAAAGGGACGAAAGTATGCGATCCATGTGGAAAGGTGCGATCGGCTTCGGGCTGGTCTCCATTCCGGTCAAGCTCTACGCGGCCACCGAGGAGCACGGCGTCTCCCTGCACCAGGTGCACGCCGAGGACGGCGGCCGCATCCGCATGAAGCGGTACTGCGAGAAGGAGGGCAAGGAGGTCCCCTACGCGGAGATCGCCAAGGGGTACGAGGACGAGACCGGCCGCACGGTGGTGCTCACCGACGAGGACCTGGCCGCCCTCCCCCTGCCCAGCAAGAAGCTGATCGACGTGCTCGCCTTCGTCGACGCCGACGAGGTCGACCCGCTGTCCCTGTCGCGGGCCTACTACGTCGGCGCGGAGACCGCCGCCGCCAAGCCGTACGTCCTGCTCCGCGAGGCCCTGAGCAGCAGCGGCAAGGCCGCCGTCACCAAGATCGCGCTGCGCACCCGCGAGTCCTTGGCGCTGCTGCGCGTCCACCAGGACGTGCTGGTCCTGCACACGATGTACTGGCCCGACGAGCTCCGCGCCGCGGAGGGGCTGGCGCCGCCGGAGAAGGTCACCGTGCGGCCGCAGGAGCTGAAGATGGCGCAGAGCCTGATGGACACCCTTTCCGAGGACTTCGACCTGGAGTCGATGCACGACGAGTACCAGCACGCGCTGGACGAGCTCGTCGCCGCCCGGCTGGAGGGCGAACCCGTCCCCGAGATGGCCGAGGTCGCCGCCGCCCCCGACAACGTGGTGGACCTGATGGCCGCGCTCCAGGCCAGCATCGACGCCCGCGGCGGGGAGAAGGGCGGAGCGAAGAAGACCGCCTCCGGCAAGGCCCCGGCGAAGAAGACGGCCGCCGGAAAGGCCCCCGCGAAGAAGGCGGCGGCGAAGAAGACCGCGGCGAAGAAGACGACGCCCCGCAAGAAGGCGGGCTGAGGACACGTCAGACGGGCTCGCGCAGCAGCTCGACCGCCTCGGGGAAGGTGAGCCCCCGGCCCTCGCGGTAGGCCGCCGCGAAGTCCTCCTCGCCCAGGTGCCCGCGCAGCCGCACCGCGTCCTCGTCCATGCTCGTCCGCTCCCACGGGGTGCAGGCGGTCTGCCGCAGCGCGTCGTGCGCGCCCAGCACGACCGCGGCGCGGCGCGCGGGGCCGCGGACGTCGTCGCCGCTGCGCAGCCCGGCGATCCCGGTGAAGAGCGCGACGCCCGGCGGGAAGAGCAGCACGCCCATGCGCGGCCCGATGACCGGGCTGAGCGGATGCCCCTCCATGTAGGCGACGGACTCCGCGAGATGGCGCAGCCCCCCGTACGGGTCGCCCGCCATGCCGGTGAGCCAGCCGCGGATGGCGGCGAGCAGTCCGACGATGAACGAGGGCATGCCGCGCGGCGGGTCGGCCTGCATGGCGTCGAGCAGCGCGAAGGCCTCGTCCAGTTCACCGCGCCGGGCGAGCAGGGCGATGAGCAGCACCCTGCCGTAGTAGCCCGCGTCGTCGCCCACCGGCCGGAAGGACGCGGCCTCGGCGACTCCCGCGCGGATCAGCCGTTCCCCCTCCTCCAGGTCGCCGGCGTTGGCGAGGGCGTCGCCGAGGCGGACCATCATGATCGGCACGTGCTGGTACGCGCCGAGCTTGCGGGCGAGTTCGATGGCCAGGCGGCAGCTGTCCGCGGCACGCGCCCAGTCGCCGGCGTTGGCGCTCGCCTCGGCCTCCGCCGCCAGCGCCTCGGCCATGCCCCAGTCGTCGCCGACCCGGCCGAACAGCTCCCTGGCCTCGCGGATGTCGTCCATGGAGGCGTCGAGCCGGCCCTCCACGTCGTTCATCACCTTGGCACGGAACTGCAGCGCGAACGCCAGCTCCCACACCCGGCCGTGCAGCCGGCAGCTCTCCACCGTGCCGTCGATGAGCTCGGGCATGCGGTCGAAGCGACCGGTCAGCATCGCGCCGAGCACGCGGAACAGCCCGGGACGCATGCTGGACTGCGGCAGCTCCGGCGGGTAGGCCTCGATGATCGCCTCGCCCAGCCCGACCAGCCTCGGATCGTTCCACACGTCGTGCTCGCCCATGTACGCCAACACCTCGCCGGTGCGCACCCAGCGCCGCGCCTCGGTGAGTTGCCGCGGCGTCATCGGCAGCGGGTCCTCCAGCGGCCCGCGGTCCAGCGGCGGGAGCCGCAGCGGCTCGGCGAAGGCGTCCACCGGGCTCATCGCGGCCACCACGGCCGGCCAGTGGCCGATCTCGCTGCGGTAGTTGCGCATCTCCCAGAACCAGCTGCAGGCCAGCACCAGGCAGAGCGCCTCCTGCTCGTCCCCGGTGTCCACCGCCCGGCGGATCGCCGCCCGCAGGTTCTCGTGCTCGCGCTCCAGCCGGTCCAGCCAGAGCAGTTGGCACGGCCCGCGCAGCTCGGGGTCGGCGGTGCGCACGTACTCGCGGAAGTACGTGGTGTGGCGGCGCCCCACGGTGTCGCGCTCACCGGCCTCGTCGAGGCGTTCGGCCGCGTACTCGCCGATCGTCTCCAGCATCCGGTAGCGCGCGCCGTCCTCGGCGAGGTCGGCGACGACCAGCGACTTGTCGACGAGCGAGGCCAGGACGGAGGCGACGTCACGGGCGTCCACGTCGCCGCCGTCCTCGCCGCACACCGCCTCGGCGGCGGCCAGGTCCCAGCCGCCGGCGAACACGGCGAAGCGTCGCAGCACGGTCCGTTCGGCCTCGCTGAGCAGGCCCCAGCTCCAGTCGACGACCGCGCGCAGCGTCTGCTGCCGGGGCAGCACGGTGCGGCTGCCCGCGGTGAGGATGCGGAAGCGGTCGTCGAGCCGGTCCGCGAGCTGGCGGGGCGTCATCATCCGGAGCCGGGCCGCGGCCAGTTCGATGGCGAGCGGCAATCCGTCGAGCCTGCGGCACAGCTCCGCGCAGGCCTCCGGGTCCTCGTCCGGGGTGAAGCCGGGGCGGGCCGCCGCGCCGCGGTCGGCGAGCAGCCGCAGGGCGGGGGTCTGCGGCAGCGGGTCCAGCGGCCGGATCAACTCGCCGGGCACACCGAGCGGTTCGCGGCTGGTGGCCAGCACCGCCACACCGGGGCAGTGCGCGAGCAGCCGCTCCGCGAGCTCCGCGGCGGCGCCGATCACGTGCTCGCAGTTGTCCAGGACCAGCAGCATGCGGCGCTCCGCGCAGTACTCGGTGAGCTGCAGCAGCGGGTCCTTGGCCGCGGCCCCCTTCGCCTCTGCGGCCAGCGCCGCCTCGGTCGCCGAGGCCGCGTGCAGCAGCGTCTCGCGCAGGCCCAGCGCGTTCACCACGGCGACGGCCACGGTGCGCGGGTCCTCCACGGGAGCCAGTTCCGCGAACCAGACGCCGTCCGGCCAGCGCCCGGCGACCAGGTCGCCGGCCTCCTGCGACAGGCGGGTCTTGCCGGTGCCGCCGGGGCCCGTGACGGTGACCAGCCGCGCCACCGCCAGATCCGCGGCGATCGCGGACAGGTCCGCCTCGCGGCCGACGAAACTGGTCAGCCGGGCCCGCGCGTTGCCGAGCCGCGCCGGGCTCCCTGAGGGCGGCGCCGACGCGGCGGCCCTGGCGGGGGCGGGGGCGGAAGGATTCAGCAGCTCGGCGTGGAGGGCGCGCAGCTCCGGGCCAGGATCGGTGCCCAACGTGTCGGCGAGCTCGCGCCGCACCTCCTCGTACGCCACCAGCGCGTCGGCCCCCCGGCCCGCCTCGCGCAGCGCACGCAGCCGCAGCACCTGCACCGCCTCGTTCAGCGGATGGGCCACCGCCAGCTCCACCGCCTCCGGCAGCACCTGCTCGGCGCGGCCGAGCGCCACCTCGGCGGTGATCCGCAGCCGCCGGGCGTCCAGCCGCAGCGCGTCGTAGCGGGGCGCGACGGACCCACGGTCCGGAAGGTCGGCGAGCACCGGGCCGCGCCACAGCGCCAACGCGGAGTCCAGCGCCTCCGCGGCCTTGGCGGCGTCGCCGTCGGCGAGCGCCCGGCCGCCGTCCTCCACGAGCCGCTCGAAGCGGTACAGGTCCACGGCGTCCGGCGCGGCGACCAGGCGGTAGCCGCCGTCCACCGAGCCCACGGCCTCATGACCCACGGCCCGGCGCAACCGGGCGACCAGGGCCTGCAACGCCCCGGTCGCGTCGGCGGGCGGTTCGCCCTCCCACACCTCGTCGATCAGCGCCTCGGTGGTCCGCACCCGCCCGGGGCGCAGCGCCAGCGCGGCGAGCAGCGCCCTCAGCCGCGTACCGGCCAGCGGCACGACGGTGCCGTCGCCGCGGTGAGCCTGGGTCGTCCCGAGAATGCCGTAACGCACGCCCCCATTCTGTCCGAGCGGCGAGCGAGTCCGCCCCCGGGTTGTGATTGCCGCCCGGGGTGCGTTCTGGTGGGTCCGGTGGTTGCGTGCGGGTTGTTTGCGCCTGCGGGCGGCTGCGCCGGGCTGCCCAGGTGTTTGTGTGCGGCTCGATTGCGCCTGCGGCGGGCATCCCCCACCACCCGCCCGATTGCCCGGCGCGGTCAGTGCGGGCCTGCGCTCCATTGGCGTGGGGTCGGGGCCGCGCCGGCGCACGTCCTCAACGCTCGCGGTTTACCCCCACATCATTCCGCGCCGGGTCCGCCGCTCGTCGTTTCCGGGCGCACCCCGCCACACCCCCTCCCGTGTGTTGGGGCGGCTGACGGCCGGTGGGGGGGGTAAGTAGGCACCTGCGGCAACCCCGGAACGCCCTCTGAACCCCCACCGGCCGTCAGCCGCCCACACGACCGGAGGGGGTGTGGCGGGGTGCCCCCATGGGGGTCCCCCCGGCCGAAGGCTGGGGGCGTACCCCGGCGCGGCACCGACCCAGGCACACGATGCGCAGGCCCGCACTGACCGCGCCGGGCGATCGGGCGGGAGGGTGGGGGAGAAACCGCAACAGCAACAACCGCGGCGCCGCAGACGAAGAACCGGTCACATCTCTTCGCACCCCTCCGCCCGAAACTCCCCCATCGACGTCGTGGCGTTCCCGTCCCGGTCCGTACCCGGCGTCCCCCTCCCCTTGTACCAGCGGACCTGCCCGGGCTCGAGGCTCGCCAACTGCGCCGCCGTGAAGCTCACGTGCGCCGTCGACCAGGAGCCGTCGCGGGTCCAGCCGTACAGGCTGTACGTGCGGTGCGGCGCGAAGGGGGCCGTGGGCACCTCGGGTCTCCAGCCCCTGCCGCCGCTCTCCAGCGACCAGACCGTGAACCCCGTGGCCGTCTTGGCGCGGCTCCACCTGCCGAGGTCGGCCGAGGCGTCCGCGTGGTCGGAGTCGTAGAGCGTCGCCCCCTCGATGTGGCCCTGGCAGACGAGCATCACCCCCAGCGGCCTGCCGTCCTCGTTCACGGCGATGCCCGTGACCCCCGCGCCCTCGGGGCTGCACCCGGTCAGCGTGCCGCACACGGCGATGCCGAGCAGCGCCGGCACGGCGAACCTCTTCCACGTCATGGCTCCCCCGTCCTGACCCCGTCCTCGGGCCCCCCGGCCCCGGACGACTTCAGGGTGCGCCCGCCGTGACCCCAGCGGCGACGGAGCGGGTGCGATCGATGACGTATCGCAACGCGGTCGCGACCCGGGCGTCGCCGACGGGCCGCAGGAACGTCCGGCGTCGCCGGGGCGTTATCCCGCCGTGGGTGTGCCCGGCGGCGGCCGGATGGCATGATCGGGCGGCCAGCACCACGACCGATGTCGTTACCGCCTCCGCAGGAGCCCGCACGATGACCACCGCAGCAACCCGCAGTGAACGGCAGATCAGCCCGATCTTCCTGGGCCTGGCCGCGATCATGGCCGTGTCGGGCTGGGCGGTGTGGACGGAGTTCTCCACCAGCACCGGCTTCGCCGTGTTCCTGTTCGTCGTGTCCGGCTGGATCGTCTCCCTGTGCCTGCACGAGTACGCGCACGCGCGCACCGCGCTGCACGGCGGCGACATCTCGATCGGGGCCAAGGGCTACCTGACCCTGAACCCGCTGAAGTACACGCACGCGCTGCTGAGCATCGTGCTGCCGGTGATCTTCGTGATCCTGGGCGGCATCGGCCTGCCCGGCGGCGCCGTCTTCATCGAGCGGGGCAGGATCCGCGGCCGCTGGAAGCACAGCCTCATCTCGGCCGCGGGCCCGCTGACCAACGTGCTGTTCGCGATCGCCCTGATGCTGCCCTTCACCTTCGGCGTCGTCTCCCTGGACCAGGCCCACGCGCCCTTCGCGTCCGCGCTGGCGTTCCTGGCGATGCTGCAGGTCACGGCGGCGATCCTGAACCTGCTGCCGGTGCCGGGCCTGGACGGCTACGGCGTGATCGAGCCCTGGCTTTCGTACCGGACGCGGCGCCAGCTGGAGCCGTTCGGGCAGTTCGGGCTGCTGGCCGTCTTCGGTGTGCTGTGGATCCCCGAGGTCAACTCCGCGTTCTTCGGCTTCGTCGACTCGGTGATGGCGGTCTTCGGGATCCCGGACTGGCTGTCGAGCCTGGGCTACGCCTTCTTCCAGTTCTGGAAGGGCGACCCGTTCAGCCAGTGATCCGCTGCTCGGCGGACTCCCGCTCGGCCTTCGCCTTGCGCAGGTAGTACCAGCACATGTTGCTGGTGAGGCCCGCGATCAGGATCCAGAAGACACCGAGCCAGCTGCCCTCCACGAAGGACACGACGGCGGCGGCCACGGCGAGCGCGCACAGGACGAGCGCGTAGAGGGCGAGGCGGGGCATGGGGGGCGGCTCCTGTCGGGTCGGTCGCGAACCCGCCCATTGTCCCCCATGCCCCCACGGGCCTAGACGTCGGTCAGGCGCAGACCGGCGTGGGCCTTGTAGCGGCGGTTGACCGAGATCAGGTTGGCGACCAGCGCCTCCACCTGGTGCGCGTTCCGCAGCCGGCCGGCGAAGACGCCGCGGATGCCGGGGATGCGCGCGGCCAGGGCCTGGACCAGGTCGGTGTCGGCACGGCTGTCGCCCAGCACGAGGACGTCGGTGTCGATCGAGTCGATCTCCGGGTCCTCGAGGGTCACCGCGGACAGGTGGTGGAAGGCGGCGGTGACGCGGGACTCCGGCAGCAGCGCGGCGGCCTGCTCGGCGGCACTGCCCTCCTCCGGCTTCAGGGCGTAGGCGCCCTGCTTGTCGAAGCCCAGCGGGTTGACGCAGTCGACGACGAGCTTGCCGGCGAGTTCGCCGCGCAGCGCCTGGAGGGTCTCGCCGTGGCCCTCCCACGGCACGGCGACGATGACGACGTCGCTGCGGCGGGCGGTCTCCGCGTTGTCGGCGCCCTGCACCCCGAGGCCGAGTCGGTCGGCCGTGGCCTGGGCGCGGTCCGCGGCGCGCGAGCCGATGACCACCTGCTGGCCGGCCTCGGCCAGCCGGTACGCCAGGCCGCGGCCCTGGGGGCCGGTGCCGCCGAGGACGCCGACGACGAGGCCGGACACGTCCGGCAGCTCCCAGGGGTCCTTCGCCGGGGCCTTGGGGGCGGGGGTCTCATTGCCACTGTCAACAGTCATACCGCGATCCTGCCAGGTGAGGGCGGTGCATGGCCCGCGCAGGCGTTGTGACACGTCCCGCTCCGCGGTGCGTGAGAGCCCCCGTACACGCCGGTATTGGCTCGGGGGACGACGGATGTGAGGTATGACATCGGTGTTGCCTCCCGATGCGCGGCCGCGGGGTGGACGCTGGACGTCCCTTGTCCCGTGCGGGCCGCACGGGACAGCTGACGGAACGTCAAAAGTGCACGACAGCACAGGGAAAGGCGGCCGCCCGTGACCAGAACCGTCGGCAGGAGCCACGGCCCGAGGCTCCAGGACCGCATCATCGAGCTGATCCACGAGCAGCGGCTCGCCCCCGGCGCCACCCTGCCGACCGAGCCGCAGTTGATGGACCTGCTCGGTGCGAGCCGCAACAGCGTGCGCGAGGCGGTGCGCGCGCTGCAGGCGCTCGGCATCGTGGAGATCCGGCACGGCACGGGGACGTTCGTCGGAGAGGCGCCGCTGCGGGTGCTGATGCCCTCGCTCACCTTCCACCTGCGGTCCCGGGTGCGCGCCCTCGCCGACCTCGTCGCGGTGCGCGAGCTGCTCGAGGTCGGCCTGATAGGCGAGGTCGCCGGGACGATACCGGCGCAGCGGCTGGACGAACTCGACGCGCTCGCCGGCCGGATGGTCGACGACCCCGACGCGGACCGGGCCTTCCACGCGCTGCTCTACGCCGCCTGCGGCAACGAGCTCGTGCTGCAGCTCGTCGACCTGTTCCGGAGCGCCTACCACGAGGTCGGCGCCGCCCTGGCGCCCGCCGACGACCCGGTCGAGCGCGTCGTCGCCAACCACCGCGCCGTCGTCGGCGCGCTGCGCACCGGGGACGCGGGCGCGGCCAGGGCCGCCATGCGGCGGCACTTCACGGACGTCCGGGAGCGGGTGTCCAGGGCCCTGCCCGCGGACGGCGCGGACTGACCCCGTTCGGGTGAGCACGGCGCGAAGCGGGGCCGGGCCGGTGCGTGGTCCGCGAGGATGCGGTGCATGGATGCCGTACGGGTCGAGGTCGTCCGTGAACTGCTGGCCGGGAGCGAGTGGCCGGAGCTGACCCGGTCCTTCGCCGGCTCCCTGCGCGGGTCCGTCCGCCGGGGGCCCGCGGGCGGGCTGCTGCTGGTCGGCAGCGGGGAGTACGAGCCCTGGCACATGGCGGCCCATCTGGACGACGAGGCCGCCTGGAGCGGGCTGCCGGAGCTGTCGCCGACGCTGGTGCGGCACCGCGTGCCGCCGGGCGCGCCTGCGCACCTCGCGGTCGGGACGGCCCGCCTGGAGGCGGCGCGCAGGGGCGAGACGGTGCTGGTCGTCACCCCCGAGCGGGCCGAGGCCGGGCTGCTGGAGCGCGTGGAGGACGCGCGGCGCTCCGGCGCGACGGTGCTGGCGATGGACGCGGGCGACCCGGAGCTGCGCGGGCTGGCGCACGAGGCGCTGACCGTGCCGCCGGAGCCCTCCGAGGTCGGCATGGACGTGCTGCAGCACCTGGTCAGCGCGGCGGCCGGACGCCGGGTGCGGCTGCGGGACCGGCTGCCCCGACTCGCGCGGCTCGCCGAGCAGTTGGTGTCGCCACCGCCCGCGAGCTGGTAGGAAGCGGTCCATGACCGCAACCGGGACCGATCCGCTCCGCCCGCTGCGCGGGGTCGTACCACCTTTGTGCACCCCGCTCACGCAGACGGGGGACGTGGACACCGAGGGCCTGCGCGCCCTGGTCGGGCATGTGCTCTCCGCCGGGGTGCACGGGGTCTTCGCCCTGGGGTCCAGCGGCGAGACGGCCTTCCTCACCGACACGCAGCGGCGCACCGCGCTCACCGCGGTCGTGGAGGCCGTCGGGGGCCGGGTGCCCGTGCTCGCCGGCGTCGTCGACATGACCACCCCCCGTGTCCTGGAGCACGCGCGGGCCGCCGTCGCTGCGGGCGCCGACGCCCTGGTGGCGACCGCGCCCTTCTACGCGGCGACGCATCCGGTGGAGATCGCCGACCACTTCCGGCGGGTGCGGGACGGGGCGGGCGGGCTGCCCCTGTTCGCGTACGACATCCCCTCGGCGGTGCACACCAAGCTGCCCGCCGCGACCGTGCTGGCCCTCGCGGAGGAGGGCACCCTGGCCGGCCTGAAGGACAGCAGCGGCGCCGACGGCCCCATGCGCCGGCTGCTCACCGAGTTGCGCCGCCGCGGCCTGGACTCCCACTTCGCGCTGCTCACCGGGTCCGAACTCGCGGTGGACGGCGCCCTCCTGGCGGGCGCGCACGGCGTCGTCCCCGGCCTCGGCAACGTGGATCCGCACGGCTACGTACGGCTCCACGCGCACGCCGTCGCGGGACGCTGGCGCGAGGCCGCGGCGGAGCAGGACCGGCTCGCGCGGCTCTACGCCATCGTGGACGCGGGGGCGGACTCCGCCGCGATGGGCGCGAGTTCCTCGGCGCTGGGTGCCTTCAAGGCGGCGCTGCGGCTGCGCGGCGTCATCGGCTGCGCGGCCACGGCGCCCCCGCAGGTCCCGCTGGACGACACCGCCGTCGCGGTGGTCCGGCAGCGGCTGGCGGCCGCGGGGCTGATGCGCTGACCGGGCCGCCGGTGCCCCGCCCGTGCCCGGCGGAGGGAGAAACCCGGTTGCGCCGGGAGGCCAGCGCGCGGAGCATGCGTCCTCGTGTCCAGACTCCTTCCCGACCTCGCACCATGGCGGACCTCGCGCGACTTCCGCCTGATGTGGTGCGCCGGCCTGATCACGACCTTCGGCAGCTTCCTGACCTTCGTGGCCGTCCCGGTCCAGGTCAAGGAGCTGACCGGCTCCACCCTCGCGGTCGGCGCCCTCGGCGCCGTCGAACTGGTGCCGCTGATCGTCTGCGGCCTCTACGGCGGGGCGCTCGCGGACGCCCTGGACCGGCGCAAGCTCATCCTGTGGACGGAGGCGGCCCTCGGGGTGCTGTCGGCCGTGCTGCTGGTCAACGCCCTGCTGCCGCGGCCGGTGCTCTGGCCGTTGTACGTGGTCGCCGCGCTGACCAGCGCGCTGGGCGGGCTCCAGCGGCCGGCCCTGGACGCGATCGTGCAGCGCATCGTCCCGCACGGGCAACTGACCGCCGCCGCCTCGCTGAACGCGCTGCGCTGGCAGATCGGGGCGATCGCGGCGCCCTCCCTCGCGGGTGTGCTGATCGCGTACGCGGGCCTGCGATGGGCGTACGCCGTCGACGCCCTCACCTTCGCCTTCTCGGTCGTCCTCGGCCTCGGGCTGCGGCCGTCCCCGCCCTCGCACGACGCGAAGCGCCCGTCGCTGGGCTCGATCGCGGAGGGGGCGCGCTACGCCTGGAGCCGCAAGGAACTGCTGGGCACCTACGTGGTGGACATCGCGGCGACCGGTCTGGCGTTCCCGATCGCCGTGTTCCCCTTCATGGCGGACGACCTGGGCGCGCCCTGGTCGCTGGGCCTGATGTACGCGGCCCTGCCGGCGGGGGCGCTGCTGATGAGCCTCACCGGCGGCTGGGCGTCACGGGTGCACCGGCACGGGCGGGCGATCCTGCTCGCCGCGGCGGGCTTCGGTCTGTGCATGGCGGCGGCGGGCTGGTCGGGCAACGTATGGCTGGTGCTGGCCTTCCTGGCGCTGGCGGGTGCGTTCGACATGGTCAGCGGGGTGTTCCGGGCCACGATCTGGAACCAGACCATCCCCGACGCGCTGCGCGGCCGGCTGGCCGGCATCGAACTGCTCTCCTTCACCATCGGCCCCCAGTTCGGCCAGGTGCGGGCCGGTGGCTCGGCCGCGCTGCTGGGCCTGCGCACCTCGGTGTGGACCGGCGGGCTGGCGTGCGTGGCGGCGGTCGGGGCGCTGGCCGCCTGCCTGCCGACGCTGATGGCGTACGACGCCCGGACCAACGAGCACGCCGTGGGCATGCGGAAGGCGGCGGAGGACACGGTGTCCTCCGCCGCCTGACCCGTGGGGGGCGGGGGTCCGATCAGCCGGTGAAGCCGGCGGTGATCGAGGTGAACTGCCAGGTGCTCTGGCTGATGCCGGAGCAGTTGCTGGTCACGCCGCCGCCGGGGCACGGGCGGTCCCGGTTGACGGCCCAGTAGGCGAGCCGGGCGATGTGGTGGGAGTTGGCCCAGTCGCGGATCTGGGTCCAGATGGCCGGGGTGGTGTTCTCCTGCTGGTCGCTCAGCCCGTTCATGCCGGAGATGCCGAGGTGGGCGTATGCGGTGGCGTCGTCCCAGCCGAAGGTGGACTTCAGCTTGGCCTTCAGGCCCTCGGCGGCGTTCACGGTGTTGCCGTACATGTCGGCGCCGCCGCCGAAGTCGAACGGCATGATGGTGAAGACGTCGATGTTGGCGCCGAGCGCGTTGGCCCGCTCGACGAGACGGTTGCCCCAGTAGCTCGGGCCTGTCGTCGACGTGCCGAAGGTGACGATCGTCCGGATGCCGGGGTTGTTCTGCTTGACGATCTTGAGCGCGTTCAGGACGCGGTCCTGGACGACCTCGCTCTCGAACTCGTCGGTGTTCTCGATGTCGACGTCGATCGCCTTGAGGGCGTAGGCGTCGATCACCTTCTGGTACGCGCCGGCGAGCGCCTCGGGCGTGGAGCAGTTGGGGCCGAGCTTGTTGCCGCTCCAGCCGCCGATGGACGGGACGATGTCGCCGCCCGCGGCGCGGATCGCGTTGATGGTGGACTGGTCGGTGCCGCCGGTCAGCGGCCGGGAGCCGTCCCAGGCGGGGTTGCAGCCGCCGGAGGAGAGGATGAAGGCCATCGTGAACCACTTGATGCCGGTGGCGCTCATCACCGTGGACGGGCTCGGCGGGTCGCCCCAGCCGAGGTAGAGGTAGGGCGCGGCCTGCTTGAAGCCGGTGCCCCCGCCACCGCCCGCGTTGGTGGTGACGGTCACGGCGTTGGAGGCGGCCGAGGTGTTGCCCGCGGCGTCGCGCGCCTTGACGGTGAAGGTGTACGAGGTGCTCGCGGCCAGGCCGGTGACGGTGGCGGAGGTGCCGGTGACGGTGGTGGCCAGGGTGCTGCCGCGGTAGACGTCGTAGCTGGTGACGCCGGTGTTGTCGGTGGCGGCGTTCCACGACAGCGAGACGCTGGAGGAGGTCTTGCCGGTGGAGGTGAGGCCGCTGGGCGCGGTGGGCGCCTGGGTGTCACCGCCGCCCCCGCCGCCGGGGCCGTCGAGGCTGATGTCGTCGGCGTTGTAGGTGCCCTGCGCGTACCAGCCGTGCACGTAGATCTGGACGCTGGTCTGCGAGGCGCCGGTGGTGAAGGGGACGGTCAGCTGGGTGTAGGAGGCGGCGGACGGGGTCCAGGTGGACGCGCCGCCGGTCACCCCGAGGTAGACGTACGCGCCGCGCACCCAACCGGTCAGCGAGTACGCGGTGTTGGGCTGTACGGAGACGGTCTGGGTGCACTGGGCGGTGTCGCTGCTGCTGACGGCGCCGGCGAGTGCCTTGGTGCCGCTGTGCACGGGGCTGCCGACGACCGATCCGCCGGAGCAGGACCAGCCGGAGAGGCTGCCGCTCTCGAAGCCCGGGTTGGCGACGAGGTTGGCGGCGTGGGCGGTGCCGGGCAGGGCGATCAGACTGCCCGCGGCGGCGAGGAAGGCGGCGGTGACGCCGGCCAGGATGCGGGATCTGCGCGATCCGGTACGGGGGACATGACGACGGAAGAGCACGTGACCTCCCAGTGGGGGGGGCGGCGGGGGGCTGCGCTGTGCGAGTGGTCTGGACCGTTGGTCTGGACCTGTCATCGCGGATTGAAGCGAAGTGTCGTGCTCCCGTCAAGAGGTCCGGGCCACTGCCGCTTTCCTGGTACGACAGCGGCCCGGACCGGCCGCGGGGTTCCCCGGTCAGCCGACGCGTTCGATGCGCGCCTTCCTGATCAGGAACTTGCCGGGCTCCCGGACCTGTTCGAAGGCCGCGTTGTTCAGCAGCGCACAACTCCCGGAGGTCGAGGTCACCGACACCGTGGTCGACTTGTTGTTGTCCAGGTTGGTCACCTTGAGCTTGGTGCCCAGCGGGAACTGGTTGCTGGAGGCGGCGGGCGCGCCGCCCTCGCCGGAGAGGGTGACCGTCGAGCCCGCGCAGACGACCTGGCCGACCGCGCCGCCGGCCGGCGGCGCGGCCTGACCCTGGTTCTGGCCTTGGTTCTGCCCCTGGTTCTGGTTCTGGCCCTGCTGGTTCTGGCCCTGACCCTGTCCGGCCGGGGCGGCGGGCGCCGCGGGCGCCGCCTGCGCGGCACCGCATCCGGAGGCCTCCCGCTGCACGTTGATCTGCTTGATCACGGCCTCGCGGTTGGCGATCCGGGCCGCCGACTGGGAGTCGGGGTTGGCGCGTTGGGCCGCGATGAAGCTCTCGTTGTTGCGCAGCGCCTGGTCGAGCCCGTCGCACACCACCGACGCATGACCCATGCTCATGGTCACCACGGCGAAGCCGCCGGCCAGGGTGGCCGCGCCGGTCATGAGCGCGATCTTCTGCTTGGTGCTCATCGTGCGTTTCCTGGACATGGGGGCCCCTTTCCTCCGACCGGCCGTCGGTCGGATCCGGTCCACGTGCCCTTGGAAACGGAGCGTCGTTGGTCTGGACCTCAATCCGTTCGGAATCTCGGACAGGAGGGGGCCGTCTGTGCTACGGGTCGGTAGCTTCGCCGTCCCAGCGGACCACCAGCCGCCCGCCCTCCTCCGTGACCCGGTGCCCGAACCCGGCGCAGGCGCGCCGGAACCGCCGGGCGATCCAGGCCCGTTCACCGCGGTCGGCCAGCCGGGTGAAGCAGAAGTCGAGGGCGATCGGCACCGCCTCCAGCCGGACGGGGCGGTGACCGGCGGGGTCGAAGGTGACGAGGAAGAACAGGCCGCGGTCGTTGCGCAGCCGCGGATCGATCGCGTAGTCGTCGACGAAGTCGCCGAGGTCGTAGAGCACCCCGTCCGTCACGCCGTGGAAGACGTGCGCGGAACTGCCCGCGACGAGCGTGGCGCCCGCCGTGCGCAGGGCCCCGGCGGCGTCCCGGATGTAGCGGGCCGGGCCGGTGGTCATGTTGGGCCCCCAGTGCGGGGTGACGAGCACCGCCGCCGTCCGCGCGCCCAGGCTCGCGACGCCGTCGGCGAGCCAGCGCGGGACGCCCTCGCGCAGGTCCGCGTAGGCCACCCCGGGGCGGTCCGGTCCCGCGGCGTACTCCGCCGGATGGTCGGTGACACCGACGACGCCCAGGCTCGGGCGGCCCGCCGCGCCCCCGGGGCCGCCCAGCACCGCCGGGGCGCGCGCCGCGCTCTCGTCCGGTCCGGCCCCGACGGCGGCGATCCCGGCGGCGGCCAGGTGCTCCAGCGTGTCCAGCAACGCCGTCCGGCCGTAGTCCAGGGCGTGGTTGTTGGCCAGGTTGACGCAGCTCACGCCCAGGTGCGTCAGGGCGCGCACGGCGACGGGCGGGGCTCGGAAGAAGAAGGGCTTGAAGGGGTCGGGCCAGGGCTCACCGCGGTCGGAGATCGCGCACTCCAGGTTGAGGACGAAGAGGTCCGCCTCCCGCGCGACGGCCACGACCTCCTCGGAGAACAGCGCCTCCGGAGGGGCCTCGGCCAGCCGCGCGGCCACCGTGCGGCCGAGCATGGTGTCGCCGGCCAGCCCGAGCTTCACCCTTCCATCGTGCACCCGGCGGCCCCCGGCGGGCTCACTCCTCCCCGTCCTCCCGCGAGCGGTCCTTCCACCGCGGGTCGTTCTCCCACTGCAGGTTCCGCTCGGCGGCCGTCTCCATCGCCCGCTCCGCGTCCGCGCGGCTCGGGTACGGCCCCATCCGGTCCTTGGCGGGGCACTCCGGCCCCTCCTCGACCTTGTGGTGCTCGATGCAGTAGAACCACTCGCCGGGCTTCCCCGCGGGCTTGCGGACTCGCCTGAACAGCGCCATCGTCCCTCCTCGTACGACGTCCTGCCGCCATGCTGCCCGACCGGCCGCCGATACACTCGCTGACATGTCTGTCCTGGTTCCCGGCAAGCTCTCCCCCACCCGTCCCGTGCCCGCCTCGATCCCGCGTCCGGAGTACGTGGGCAGGCCCGCGCCACGGCCGTACGACGGCCCGGAGGTGCAGTCGGCGGAGACGATCGAGAAGATGCGGATCGCCTCGCGGATCGCCGCGCGGGCCATGGAGGAGGCGGCGAAGGCGATCGCGCCGGGTGTCACCACCGACGAGCTGGACCGGATCGCGCACGAGTACATGTGCGACCACCAGGCCTACCCCTCGGACCTCGGGTACCGGGGCTTCCCCAAGTCCCTGTGCTCCTCCATCAACGAGGTCATCTGCCACGGCATCCCCGACTCGACCGGGCTGCGCGACGGCGACATCGTCAACCTGGACGTCACCGCCTACATCCACGGGGTGCACGGGGACACCAACGCCACGTACCTCGTCGGCGAAGTCGCCGAAGAATCAAGGCTGTTGGTGGAGCGCACCCGGGAATCCCTGAACCGCGCCATCAAGTCGGTGAAGCCCGGACGGCAGATCAATGTGATCGGCCGGGTCATCGAGTCCTATGCCAAGCGATTCAATTACGGCGTCGTGCGCGACTTCACGGGCCACGGCATCAACACCGCCTTCCACTCCGGCCTGATCGTCCCGCACTACGACGACCCGCGTGCGACCACGATCATGAAGCCGGGCATGACCTTCACCATCGAGCCGATGCTGACCCTGGGCACCCACGAGTACGAGATCTGGGACGACGGCTGGACGGTCGTCACCAAGGACCGCAAGCGCACCGCGCAGTTCGAGCACACCCTTGTGGTGACGGACACAGGCGCGGAGGTCCTGACGCTGCCTTGACCTCCTCATGGGGATTCCTTTACCGGAATGCGGCCATGTCGCGATAGGCCTCGGATAGGTTAGGCAAGCCTTTCCCAGGAAAGGCTTGCCTAAGTCATAGCTTCCCGAGCCGCCTGGAGACCGCATGTCCGCCGTCCGCATGTCCGCAGTAGCCGCCGCCGGCATGGTGGTCGCCGTCACCGCTGTCACCGGGTGCGCGGAGAAGGCGGACGGCAAGGCGTCCGACGCCGTCACGGTGACCGCGTCGGACACCAAGTGCGAGGTCTCCAGGACGACTTTCCCGGCCGGGCACGTGCAGCTGGCCGTCGAGAACAAGGGCTCCAAGGTCACCGAGGTCTACGTCTACACGCCCAGCGACCAGATCGTGACCGAGCGGGAGAACATCGGCCCCGGTACCAAGGCCACCATCACCGCCGAGATCAAGGCCGGTACGTACCAGATCGCCTGCAAGCCCGGCATGAAGGGCGACGGCATCCGCCAGAAGATCACCGTCACCGGCAAGGGCGCCGCCAAGGGCGACCCGCGCCTGGACGCCGCCGTGGCCGCGTACCGCAAGTACGCCCAGGAGCAGGCCGACCAGACGATCCCCGTGGTCCAGCGGTTCGCCGACGCCGTGAAGGCGGGCGACGTGGAGAAGGCCAAGTCGCTCTTCGCGCCCTCCCGGGTCGGCTGGGAGCGCACCGAGCCGGTCGCCGAGTCCTTCGGCGACATCGACCCGCTGACCGACACCCGCGAGGACGGCCTGGAGGACGGCCAGAAGTGGACCGGCTGGCACCGGCTGGAGAAGTCCCTGTGGCAGGACAAGAAGGCCGGGGCCGAGGAGGGCGCCCTGGCCGACCAGCTCGTCACCGACCTGAAGGACTGGCAGACCCGCGTCGGCAAGGCCGACATCACCGCCACCAGCATGGCCAACGGCGCCAAGGAACTGCTGGACGAGGTCGCCACCGGCAAGATCACCGGTGAGGAGGACCGCTACTCCCACACCGACCTGTCGGACTTCCAGGCCAACGTCGAGGGCGCGATGAAGGCCTACGAACTGCTGAAGCCGGTCGCCGCCGAGAACGACGCGGCGCTCACCGCCGACCTCGACAAGCAGTTCCCGGCCCTGACGGCGCTGCTCGACAAGTACCGCAAGGGCGGCAGCACCACGGAGTTCGTCTCCTACGACACCGTCGGCAAGGACCAGCGCAAGGAGCTCTCGGACGCGGTCAACGCGCTCGCCGAGCCCCTGTCGAAGCTCGCCTCGGCCGTCGCCAAGTAACCCCGGGGGCTGTGGACCATGTCCGATGAGAGTGTCACGTCGCGTCGTAAGGTGCTCGGCTGGACCGGTGCGGGTGTCGTCGTCGCGGCCGCCGCGGCCGGCGGCGCCGTGGCCGCGGTCCGCTCCGGGGACGACGTGCAGCCCGCGGGCGCCGCGGGCAGCGCGATCGCCTTCCACGGGGAGAACCAGGCCGGCATCACGACCCCGGTGCAGGACCGGCTCCACTTCGCGTCCTTCGACGTCAAGACCGAGGACCGCGGGGAACTGGTCGCGCTCCTGAAGGAATGGACCGACGCCGCCCGGAAGATGACGCAGGGCCGGCCGGTCGGCGAGGGTGCGGTCGGAGGCCTCGCCGAGGCCCCGCCGGACGACACCGGTGAGGCGCTGGGCCTGCAGCCCTCCCGGCTCACCCTCACCATCGGCTTCGGCCCCTCGCTGTTCACGACGAAGGACGGCGCGGACCGCTTCGGGCTGAAGGCGCACCGCCCCGGGGCGCTGGTGGACCTGCCCAAGTTCCCCGGTGACGCCCTCGACCCGAACCGCAGCGGCGGCGACCTGTGCGTCCAGGCCTGCGCGGACGACCCGCAGGTGGCCGTGCACGCCATCCGCAACCTGGCCCGGATCGGCTTCGGCAAGGTCGCGATGCGCTGGTCGCAGCTCGGCTTCGGCAAGACCTCCTCGACCACTCCCGAGGAGCAGACCCCGCGCAACCTGATGGGCTTCAAGGACGGCACGCACAACGTCGCGGGTTCCGACAGGGGCACCCAGGACGAGCACGTGTGGGTGTCCGCCAAGGACGGCCCGTCCTGGATGGCCGGCGGCTCGTACCTCGTCGCCCGTCGCATCCGGATGCACATCGAGACCTGGGACCGCACCCCGCTGCAGGAGCAGGAGCAGATCTTCGGCCGGACGAAGGGCGAGGGCGCTCCGATCGGCAGGCAGCGCGAGCACGACGCCCCGGACTTCAAGGCGATGCTCCCGGACGCGCACGTCCGGCTGGCGCACCCGGACAACAGCGGTGTGACGATCCTGCGCCGCGGCTACTCCTTCACCGACGGCACCGACGGCCTGGGCCGCCTGGACGCCGGGCTGTTCTTCATCGCGTACCAGCGCGACGTCCGGGACGGCTTCGTGCCGCTGCAGATGCGGCTCGCGAAGCTCGACTCCCTCAACGAGTACATCCAGCACGTGGGTTCGGCCGTCTACGCCGTACCGCCGGGCGTCCGGGACAAGGACGACTGGTGGGGCCGCGAGCTCTTCCAGAACGACTGAGAGGAAGTGACCGGCGGTGTTCGCCAACTACCTGATCGGGCTCCGTGAGGGCCTGGAGGCCAGCCTGGTGGTCTGCATCCTGGTCGCGTACCTGGTGAAGACCGACCGCAAGGACAAGCTGCCGCCGGTCTGGCTCGGCGTCGGCACCGCGGTCCTGGTGAGCATGGCCTTCGGCGCCGCCCTGCAGTTCGGCTCCTCCGAGCTGACCTTCGAGGCGCAGGAGGCGCTGGGCGGTTCGCTGTCGATCGTCGCGGTCGGCCTGGTGACCTGGATGGTCTTCTGGATGCGGCGCACCGCGCGGCACCTGAAGGCCGAACTCCACGGCAAGCTGGACGCCGCGATCGCCATGGGCACCGGGGCACTGGTGATCACCTCCTTCCTCGCCGTGGGGCGTGAGGGGCTGGAGACCTCCCTGTTCATCTGGACCGCCGTGCAGGCCACCGACGACGGCGTGCGCCCGCTGGTGGGCGCGGTGCTGGGCCTGCTGACCTCGGTGGTGCTGGGCTGGCTGTTCTACCGGGGCGCGCTGCGCATCAACCTGGCCAAGTTCTTCACCTGGACCGGCGCCATGCTGGTGGTGGTCGCGGCGGGCGTGCTCGCGTACGGCTTCCACGACCTGCAGGAGGCCGGCTGGCTGCCGGGGCTGGGGACCGAGGCCTTCGACGTCAGCGACCAGATCCCGCCGGACTCGTGGTACGGGACGCTGCTCAAGGGCGTGTTCAACTTCCAGCCGGACCCGACCTGGCTGCAGGTGGCGGTCTGGGCGCTGTACCTCGCGCCCACGATGTTCCTCTTCCTGCGTCCCGGCAGGGTCAGCGCGCCGTCCGTCAAGCCGTCCGCAGCGGTTCCGGTCGGTGACGAGGGCTGAGGCCGCCGGGCTCCGACCGCTTCACGGCCCCCGGGCCGGGGTCAGTGCAGCCAGCCGGCCGTCTCGGGCTCGGGCTCGACCTGGGCGCAGGCGTCGGTCAGCACCCCGAGCAGCGGCAGCGGGTCGGGCAGCACCTGCTCGGGGCCGTGGCCGGCGACCCACGCGACGGTGGCGCCGGAGGGCAGACGCGAGGGCGGGAGCAGCACGTAACTGGCGCGGTGGTGCCAGCGCAGGCCCGGGTGCTCGTCGAGGGTCTCTGGATGGCAGTCCAGCTCGCACGGCCACCACTCGTCCTCGTCGGCCGTGGCACGGGTGGCGGTGAAGAACAGCATCCGCCCGTCGGAGACCGCGACGGGCCCGGCCGCGGAACCCTCGGCGGCCAGCCGCTCCAGGGCGATCCGGCCCGCCTCGGCGGGTACGTCCAGGACGTCGTGGGCGATGCCGGTGGCGGTGATGAAGTTGGCCAGGGGGTGCGCGCGCAGCCAGCGCCTGACCTGCTCCGCGTCCGTGGTGGCCTGGGTCTGCCAGGCGAAGGAGACGGGGTGCGTGCCCGGGGTGGGGCAGCCGATCCGGTCGCAGGAACAGCGGTAACCGGACACGGGCGACGGGTGGGCGGCCGGCGCCAGCGGCAGGCCGGCGTCCGCGGCTTCCAGGAGGAGCTCGTCCCGGCGCAGGTCGTCCCCGTTCCGGCCACCGGCGGCCGCGCGGACCGCGGCCCCGTCCACTCCGGCACCGCGCTCCCCCGCCTTGCGGCGCAGCCAGTCGGACAACCTGCCCTTGGTGACCATCGAGCCCCTTTCCTCGCCCCGTGAACCCTTGCTCCACCCTACGTAACGAGGGAAAGGCCGTAAGCGGAATCCACGGATGGTGGAAACCATCCTGCTCCCCGTCCGCATTCCGGCCGCGCGCGGGGTCCCCCTGCAGGGCGTCCCCCGTCCCGGGCGGATCCGGGCACGTTTCCCTTGTCCCCGCTTGTCCCCGCTGCCCACGGCACCCGGGGCGGCGACCGGCACCGGCCTCCCCTCCGTGACCACCGTCACCCACGGGACGACGCGTCGTCCGCCCCGGAGGGCGGATCCGCGCTAGCCTGGTTTCCCGACAGGTTGTCGGCAACTCGTTGACTTAGGGTCCCCTAAGTTGCGACGATTCCTGCAGGCCCGACGCAGGAGGATTCCCTTGACGCCAGCCCACGGCTCCGCGACCGCACCGTTCTCGGCCGTCATCCGCTCCGCCAGCCACGACCGGCACACCGAGGCCGAGACCTCGACGTTCATCGGCGACCTGCTCGGCGGCCGCCTGGGGGTCGCGGCGTACGCGCGCTACACCGAGCAGCTCTGGTTTGTCTACCGGGCGCTGGAGGACGCCGCCGCGCAACTGGCCGGCGACCCCGTGGCCGGGCCCTTCCTGCGTCCGGAGCTGATGCGCGTCGCCGCCCTGGAACGCGACCTGGACCACCTGCTCGCCCCCGGCTGGCGCGACCGCGCCGGCGCGCTGCCGGAGACCCTCGCGTACGCCCGCCGCGTCGCCGAGACCGCCCGCGCGTGGCCGGCGGGCTACGTCGCCCACCACTACACCCGCTACCTCGGCGACCTCTCGGGCGGCCAGGTCATCCGCGGCATCGCGGAGAAGACCTGGGGCTTCTCCCGCAAGGGCGACGGCGTGCGCTTCTACGTCTTCGACGCGATCGGCAACCCCGCGGCGTTCAAGCGCGAGTACCGGAGCCTGCTGGACGCCCTGCCGGTCGACGAGCTCGAGAAGCAGCGTGTCGTGGAGGAGTGCCGGCGGGCCTTCGCCCACAACTCGGCGGTCTTCGCCGCGCTGGGCCGCGAGTTCCCGCTGACCGCCTGACCCCCTGACCCGCGACGACCCGGCTGGTCCCCGCCGTTCGGGCACCCGTCCCGCGCAGGCCGCGTCGTCAAAGTCCCGCCTGCCCAGCGGCTCCCCCAGCGGAGCTGGGGGAGCTCATGTGTGGACGCGGCCTAGCCGAGGGGGGAGGTCCAGCCCGAGGGGTCGACTCCGCCCGGGACCGGGGCCGCCGGGTCGTAGGGGGCGCGGGTGAAGACGAAGGAGCCGAGGTCGAGATGGCCGACGGTGCCGTCGGGGGCGCGCACCGCGCGCAGGGTCTCGCCGTCGTAGTAGCCGTCCAGGCCGGTCCAGGTGCCGTCCGGTTCCGCGCGGAAGCGGGCGCCGCGGGCGGTGCCGGACAGGGCGGTGAGTTCCAGGTCGCGGCCGGTGCGCAGGCGCAGGACGTGCGGGGCGGTGCCCCAGTACCAGGGGCCGGTGAGGGCGAGCAGCTCCGGTTCGGGGTCGGAGTCGGGCCGCCAGGGCTCGGGGATGCGGGGCTCGCGCTCGGCGACGATGCGCAGCAGGTCGGCGGCGATCGTCGTGGTCGGGGCGCCGGTGGTGGAGTTGGCGAGGACGACCGCGCCGAGTCCCTCCTCCGTGTCGCACCACAGCCCGGCCACGAAGCCGGGCATCGAGCCGCCGTGCCCCACCAGAACCCGGCCGTCCGGGGTATTCATCAGCTGCACGCCGAGGCCCTGGTCGCCGCCCGGCGCGGCCGGCCGGCGCATCTGCTCCAGCGTCGCGGGCACCAGGACGCGCTCGTCGCCCGCGGCGAGGAAGGCGGCCCAGCGGCACAGGTCGTCGGCGGTCGACCACAGTTCGCCCGCGGGGGCCATCAGGCCGGTGTCCTGCACGGCCTCGGCCATCATCAGCTCGGCGTACGGGTGGACGGCCCAGCCGCCGGCGTGCGGGGCCTGCGGGCGGCGCGTCGTACGGGTCATCCCCAGCGGTTCCAGGACCTCGGCGGTCAGCACCTCGTCCCAGGGCCGGCCGTCGTGGAGCGCCTCGACGACGGCGCCGAGCAGGGCGTACCCGGGGTTGGAGTAGTGGTGGCGTTCGCCGGCGGGGTGCAGCCGCGGCGTCCCGCCGAGGAGGTCGGCCGTCTCCGGCCGCAGCGCGCCGGGCGTGCGCTCCCACCAGGGGCCGGGGGTCTCCGCGGCCAGTCCGGCGGTGTGGGTGAGGAGTTGGCGCACGGTGACCCCGTCGGCGGGGGTGCCGCCGATGTGCTTCTCGATAGGGTCGTCCAGCCCGAGGCGTCCCGCGTCGCGCAGCCGCATCACCAGGACGGCCACGAAGGTCTTGGTGAGGGAGCCGATCCGGTACTGGGTGTCCTCGTCCGGGGCGTGCCCGTCCACGCAGGAGCGCGCCCCGGTCCACACGGCCTCGCCGTCCCGGACGACGGCCCCCACGAGGGAGGGGGTGCGGCTGCTGGACTGGGCGACCGCGACGCGGTGCAGCAGGGCCCGGCGGGTGTCCGGGAGCAGGGCGTCGTCGGGGTCGGTCTGCGGTGTCGGCATGCGCTCACCTTAGAGGCGGGCCCGGGCGGGGTGCCGGGCGCATGGCACCGGCTTTGCCGTCGGCGCCCTCATGGCCACCGTCCCTGCCGGGAAGACGGGTGTCGGCTCCGCCCTGGACGGCACCATCCAGCAGGCCGGTACCGCGCTCGTCGTCGGGCCGCCGGCCGGGGTCGTCAACTGGTGAGGAGCACACCGGCGTAGGAGACGGTGGCGATGAGGGTCCAGGAGATCAGGCCGACGGCGGCCACACGCGGCCCGGTTCGCGCCAGGGCGCGCAGGTGCACCATGCTGCCGAGCCCCACCATGGCCATGGCCAGCAGCAGTTGCTGCAGTTGCTGTGCTCCGTCGAGCACGCCGGTCGGCAGGACTCCGGTGCTGCGCACGGCGATCATGACGAGGAAGCCCACGACGAACAGGGGCAGCAGCGGGGTCCGACGCGCGGAGGCGGCGGCGTCCGGCCCCGCGGCACCCGACATGGCGTGCCGCCGGCGCAGGGCGTAGGCGACGGCGGCGACCAGGGGTGCCAGGAGCGCGACGCGCATCAGCTTGACGAGCACCGCCTCACCGAGTGCCGCCGGGCCCGCGGTCTGGGCCGTCGCGACGACCTGTCCGACGTCGTGCACGCCGGCCCCGGCCCAGCGGCCGAACTGCACGTCGTCCAGGCCGAGCGGGTGGTGCAGCAGCGGCAGCACGCCGATGGCGAGGGTGCCGCAGAGCGTGACCAGGGCGACGGACGCGGCCACGTCCTCCTCGTCACTGCCGCTGACCTGGCTCACCGCGCCGATGGCGGAGGCACCGCAGATGGAGTAGCCGGTGGCGATGAGCAGCGGCTGGTCGCCGCGCAGGCCCATGCGGCGGCCGAGCCAGAGGGTGCCCCAGAAGGTGGCGGCCACGACGCACACCACCATGCCGGCCGTGGCCCAGCCGAGGCCGACCACGTCGTCGAGGCCCAGCTGCAGTCCCAGGATCACGATGCCGATGCGCATCAGCCGTTTCCCGGCGAAGGTGAGCCCCGGCCGGGCCCGGCCGCGCAGGGTCGCGCGCAGGCCCGGCAGGTTCGCGGCGGCGATGCCGAGGAGGACGGCGGTGGTGGGCACCGGCACGGCGGGCAGCAGCCGGTGCAGTGCGGTCGCCAGGACGGCGCCGAGGGCGGTGACCAGCAGGCCGGGCAGCACGGTCGCGGCGGCCCGGCGGCGGCCCGCGCCGCCTCCGGCGGGGGACGCGGCGGGGCGGGCGGTCGGCGCCGCCCCACGGGGGACGGGCACGGGGGTGCGCGTCGCGGTGCGGAGGTTCACCGTTCGCCGACCGGCAGCCGGTAGACCCGCCGCACGCTGGAGCCCAGGCGGGAGATGTCGGCACCGTAGATGTGCAGCGAGATGGCCTTGCCGGTCCCGCCGTTCCACACCTGGTGGATGTCGCCGGGCGGCGCGAAGCCGCAGACCTCGCCTTGGGCGTTGACGACGTCCTGGGTCGGGACGAGGCGGGAGCCGGTGCCGTCGGGGACCAGCCGGTAGCGGCGCTCGTGCTCCTGGCCCTGGTGCACCCCCGTGACGCACCAGGAGACGTGGTCGTGGATGGACGTCCGTTGCCCTGGCAGCCAGACCAGGGCGACGATCGAGAAGCTGCCGTCCTCCTCGGCGTGCAGGATGTGCTGCCGGTAGCGGTCCGGGTCGCCCTCGCGGTGCCGCTCGGCCAGCAGGTCGGCGGCGCCGAGGTGCGGCGCGAGCCGCTCGCCCACCAGGTGGGCCGTCGGGCCGGGCGGCAGGCCGCGGCCGACCGTCTCGCGCACCTCGTCGACGAGGCGGGCCAGCCGGGCGGTGGGCGCGGAGAGCGCCGGAACGGTCGCGGAGGTCATGTCCGCAGCGTCCGTGCGCACGGGCCCGCGCGTCCACTGACAGTTCCTTCACCCCGCTTTGCCCCTCCTTATGGATGGGGTGCGGGTCAGCAGCCGCTGCGCCGCTCGGCGACCGCCTTGAGCGCGTCGAGCACCAGGGCCGCGGCCGGGATCCGCAGATGGTCGCGCGGCACGTACGCCGCGACCCGGCGGCGGGAGACGGGGTCCAGCGGCCGGCCGGTGACCCGGTCCAGCCGCATGAAGGACAGCGCCAGCCCGGGCATCATCGCGACCCCCAGCCCCTCCGCGACCAGCGACTGGACCACGAGGTTGTCGTCGGTGGCGAAGGCGATGTCGGGGGCGAAGCCCAGCTCGGCGCACTCGTGGAGGAAGTTGACCCGGCAGCGCATGCAGCCGGCGATCCAGCGTTCGTCGGCCAGGTCGCCGAGCCTGACCGAGCGGGACCTGGCCAGCCGGTGCCCGGCCGGCATCAGGACCATGAGCTGGTCCTCCAGCAGCGGGATCTCGACCAGGTCGTCCGGCACCGCCTCGTGCAGCCCCGGGTAGGTGAAGGCGAGGGTGATGTCGCACTCGCCGCGGGTGACCCGCTCCAGCGAGTCGGGCGGTTCGTCCCCCAGCAGCTCGACCCGTATCCCGGGGTGCTCGGCCGCGAGCAGGGCCAGCGCCTCGGGGATCAAGGTGGCGTTGGCGCTGGGGAAGGCGCACAGCCTCACCCGGCCGGTCTCCAGCCGGGTCACCGCGCCTATCTGCTCCCAGGCCACGGTGATGCTGTCGAGGATCGTCTCGGCGTGCCGCGCCAGCGCCTCACCCGCCTCGGTCAGCCGCATGCGCCGCCCGACGCGGACGAAGAGCGCGGTGCCCACCGAGCGCTCCAGGGCCTTCATCTGCTGGGTGACCGCGGGCTGGGTGTAGCCCAGCGCCACCGCAGCGGCCGAGTAGGAGCCGGCCGTGACCACGGTGTGGAAGGTCTTGATGTGCCTGGAATCGAACACCCCCGAATCATAAGGGGAACTTTGGACAACCCGGCAGACGGCCTCCTCGTGCTTCTGGGAGGGCTCCGCCGGGGGGTGTTTGCGTCCGCAATCCGGTGCGGGGTGTCCGCTGTGGGTCCACCATGTCACTACGGCCTCAACCACACCGCGAGGAGCCTTCATTGAGCGCAGCGCGCACCGCCTCGTACCGCCGGTATCTGATGTGTCCTCCCACGTACTTCCGCGTCACGTACTCCATCAACCCCTGGATGGACCCCACGAAGCCGGTCGACCCCGCGCTCGCCCTGCTCCAGTGGGAGGACCTCCGTGACCGCTACCGCTCGCTGGGGCACACCGTCGAGATCCTGCAGCCGCTGCCGGGCCTGCCGGACATGGTCTTCGCCGCCAACGGCGCCACCGTGGTCGACGGCCGGGTCTTCGGCGCCCGTTTCGCCAACGCCGAGCGGGCCGCGGAGGCGCCCGCGCACCGCGAGTGGTTCCTGAACCGCGGTTACGGAGAGGTGCACGACCCGCACCACGTCAACGAGGGCGAGGGGGACTTCGCCGTCACCGACAGCTGGCTGCTGGCCGGGAAGGGCTTCCGCAGCAGCCCGCTGTCGCACGCCGAGCTCCAGGAGTTCTTCGGCCGCCCCGTCATCGGCCTGGAGCTCACCGACCCGCACTTCTACCACCTCGACACGGCGCTGTGCGTGCTCGCCGGCGACGAGATCATGTACTACCCGGACGCCTTCTCCCCCGGCAGCCGCGCGGTGCTGCGCCGGCTCTTCCCCGACGCGCTGACCGCCACCCGCCAGGACGCCACGGCCTTCGGGCTCAACTGCGTCAGCGACGGCCTGAACGTCCTGGTCCCTTCCGGGGCCACCGGGCTGCTGCGGCGGCTGCGCGAGCGCGGCTTCGAGCCGGTGCCGGTGGACATGTCCGAACTGCACAAGGCCGGGGGCAGCGTGAAGTGCTGCACCATGGAGCTGCGCGACTGAGCGTGATACGAAAGGGCCCATGTCGCAGCTGCCCCTTCACCCCTCGTACGACGTCGTGATCGTCGGCGGCGGCCACAACGGCCTGGTCGCCGCCGCGTACCTCGCTCGCGCGGGCCGCTCCGTGCTCCTGCTGGAGCGGCTCCCGGGCACCGGCGGCGCCGCCGTCTCCACGCGGGCGTTCACCGGTCTGGACGCACGGCTGTCCCGGTACTCGTACCTGGTGAGCCTGCTGCCCCGGAAGATCGTCGACGACCTGGGGCTGCGCTTCGCCGTCCGGCGCCGCCGCATCTCCTCCTACACCCCGTACGGCGACGGCGGGCTCCTCGTCGACGCCGAGTCGCCGTCCGCGACCCGTGAGAGCTTCGTCCGGCTGACCGGCTCCGACCGCGACTTCGAGGCCTGGCAGCGCTTCTACGGCATGACGCAGCGGGTCGCCGAGCGCGTCTTCCCGACGCTGACCGCGCCGCTGCCGTCCCGGGCCGAGCTGGAGCGGACCGTGGACGACCCGGAGGCCTGGTCGGCGCTGTTCGAGCGGCCGCTGGGCGAGACCGTCGAGGCCGCCTTCGAGGACGACCTGGTGCGCGGCGTGGTGCTGACCGACGCCCTGATCGGCACCTTCACCCACGCGCACGACCCCTCCCTGCTGCAGAACCGCTGCTTCCTCTACCACGTCATCGGCGGCGGCACGGGTGACTGGGACGTGCCCGTCGGCGGCATGGGCGCCCTCACCGACGCCCTGGCGGACGCGGCCCGGGCGGCCGGGGCGGAGATCCTGACCGGCACCGAGGTCACGGCCGTCGCAACCGACGGCACGCGGGCCGAGGTGTCGTTCGAGGGCGGCAGCGTGGGCGCGGGGCACGTGCTGGTCAACGCCTCCCCGTACGCGCTGGCCGGGCTGCTGGGCGAGGCGGCCCCGCAGAAGCCCGAAGGCGCGCAGCTCAAGGTGAACATGCTGCTGCGGCGGCTGCCGCGGCTGCGCGACACCGCGGTCGACCCGCGCGACGCCTTCGCCGGCACCTTCCACATCGCCGAGTCGTACACCCAGCTGGACCGGGCCTACCGCGAGGCGGCCGAGGGCGCGGTGCCCACGGCGCCGCCGTCCGAGATCTACTGCCACTCGCTGACGGACCCGTCGATCCTCGCCCCCGACCTGGCCGCCCAAGGCGTGCACACCCTCACCCTCTTCGGGCTGCACGCCCCGGCGCGGCTCTTCGCCGACGACCCCGCGCAGGCCAAGCAGACCCTCCTCAAGGCCACCCTGGCGCAGTTGGACGCGGTGCTCGCGGAACCGCTGGCGGACTGCCTGGCGGTGGACGCGGACGGGCGGCCCTGCATCGAGGCGAAGTCCCCGCTCGACCTGGAGCGGGAGGTCGGCCTGCCCGGCGGGCACATCTTCCACCGCGACCTGGCGTTCCCCTACGCGGAGTCGGGCGGCGGCGCCTGGGGCGTGGGGACCGCGCAGGCGAACGTGCTGCTGTGCGGGGCGGGCGCGGTGCGCGGCGGCGGGGTCAGCGGCGTCCCGGGCCACAACGCGGCCATGGCGGTGCTGGGCGAGCGGTGAGCGCGCGGCGGGGTGCGGCCCTGCGCGGTGCCGCACGTCGTCGGCGGCAGGCGGTCGCCCCGCGGACCCGGGACTACTCCGGTTCCGCCGCGGGAGGCGGCCACGCGTCGCCCCAGGCGACGTCGCGGGCGGCACGGTACAGCGCGCCGTGCCGCTTGCTGACGGTGTCGCGGCGCAGGCCGTCCTCGACCGTGCACAGGTCGATGAGGACCTGTCCCTTGCGGATCTGCGGATGCCGCACCACACGGTCCGGTGAACCGTCGCCCGCCGCGGGGAAGCGGGCGGCCGCGACGTAGCTGAACTTCTCGTCCTCGTACGGCAGGGAGCCCCCCTTGACCTGCCGGTGCAGCGAGGTGCGGGCGACCCGGGCCGCGAAGTGGCACCAGTCCGGGGCCTGCACCGGGCAGGTGCCGTCGTGGGGGCAGGGGGCGAGGACGTGGAAGCCGGCCGCGATGAGCCGCTCGCGCGCCGCGAGGACCCGGGCGTAACCGTCCGGGGTGCCCGGTTCGACGACGAGCACGGCGCCGGCCGCGGCGCGCGCCGCCTCGTCGACGACCGCGTCGCGGTCGGCCTCCGTGAGCTCGCCGATGACGTACGACAGCGTGATCAGGTCCGCCTCGGGCAGCCGTGCCCCGGTGCCGAGCGGCGCCTTGTGCCAGCGCGCGTCCCGCACGGCGGCGTGCTCCGCCCCGGCGGCCAGCTCACGGCCGAGCGAGAGCGCCGCGTCCGACCAGTCGAGGACGGTGCTGGTGTGCGTCCCGTCCTCCCAGGCGTCGGCGACCGCCCAGGTCGCGGCGCCGGTCCCGCCGCCCACGTCCAGGTGGCTCGCCGGGGCCCACTCCCCCGCGCGGGCCCGGAACTCCGCCAGCGCCGCGCCGACCGCGGCGTGGGTGGCCGGCATGCGGTACGCCGCGTACGCGGCGACGTCGGAGCGGTCGCGGAGGATCGGGGTGCTGCTGGGCGTACGCCCCCGGTAGGTGGCGATCAGCCGGTCGACGGCCTGGGTGGCACGGCCGGGCGGGAGCCCGTCGAGGAGACCGGCGAGGGCGGCTTGCAGAGAGGACACAAGGGTCAAGGGTAAGGGTCGCCCGGAGCGGGCCGGCGCGGTCGCCGTCAGGGTGCACCGGCACCCGGTTCGCAGGAGGTCGCGCGGTGTTCGTGGAGATCGTGCTCACGGCCCTGCCCCTCGACCGCGACGAGGTCGAGGAGGCGCTGGAGGCCGCGTTCGAGGCCGACGGCGAGATCACGGGCGCCGGGACCGGCATGGGCAGCTGCCACCTCGACCTGAAGGTCGACGACGACGTGGACAGGGACGGCGCTCTGCGCAGGATCCACCGCACCCTCCGGGAACTCGGCGCGAGTGACCACGCCCAGGTGATCGTCCGCGACTGACACCGGCGCTAGGCTCCGCCGTCATGGCCTCGCCGGATGAGCAAGTGACGGACGCACGACGTGACTTCGGCCGCCTGTGGGGCGCCTACGCGGTGAGCGCGGCGGGAAGCGCGGTCGGCTCCGGGGCCCTGCCGCTGGTGGCCGTCCTGGCGCTGGACGTCACGACCTTCCAGGTCTCCCTCCTCGCGGCGCTGTCGGCGCTCGCGGGCGCCGCCATCACCCTCCCCCTGGGCGGCCGCGTCGAGCACCGCCGCAAACGGCCGGTCATGGTCACCGCCGATCTGCTCCGCTTCCTCGTGCTGCTCAGCGTCCCGGTCGCGGCGGCCCTCGGCGTGCTCACCTTCGCGCAGTTGTGCCTGGTGGGCATCGTCCAGGCGGCCTCGGCCATCGTGTTCGGCGCGGCGAGCACCGCGCACCTCAAGGGCCTCGTCCCGCCGGGGGACCGTCTCCGGGCGGCCTCGCGGCTGGAGACCACCGACTGGCTCAGCCTGAGCGCGGGGCCGCCGGTCGGCGGACTGCTCGTCACCGCCTTCGGGGCGACGGTCACCCTGGCCGTGGACGCGGTCTCCTTCCTGCTGTCCGCGCTGGGCGTCCGCCGGATCCGCCGCCCCGAACCGGAGCCCCCGGCCCGGGCCGGGTCGCACGGCCGCGGCCGGGACCTGGTGGCCGGCTGGACCTACGTCCTGGGGCACCGCGGACTGCGGCCGCTCTTCTGGAACGCCATGCTCTTCGGCGGGTCCATCATGATGAGCAACCCGCTGCTGGCCGTCCTGATGCTCCGCGAACTCCACTTCACCCCGTGGCAGTACGGCCTGGCGCTGGGGCTGCCGTGCCTCGGCGGTGTCCTGGGCTCCCGCCTCACCGCCCCGCTGACCGGCAGGCTCGGCCCGCACCGGGTGCTGCTGCTGTTCGGGGTGCTGCGCACCCCCTGGCTCCTGCTGCTCGCCTGGGCGCCGCCCGGTCCCCTCGGGCCCGTCGTCCTGGTCACCGCCGACACCTTCCTGCTGCTGGCCGCCGGGGTCTTCAACCCGTCGTTCATCACGTACCGCATGGCCGCCACGGACGACGGCGTCATGACCCGGGTGGTGACCGCGTGGTCGGTGAGCTCCAAGACGGCCCAGCCCCTGTCCATGCTGGCCGGCGGCGCCATCGCCGCCGTGGGGGGCGTGCGCGTGGCGATCGTCGTCGCGGGCGTGCTGTGCCTGGCCAGCGCCCTGCTCCTGCCCTGGCGTGCCCTGCCGTCCACGGCGACCGGCCCCGGCCGGGCGGACGGGCGGGAGGAGTCCGAGCCCTCGGGGAAACCCGCCACGCCCTGAACCGGGGCCCGGCAACTCGCCTGCTCGGCCGCGCGCGGACCGTGGCCCCCAGGGGTGGTCCGTGCCAGGGTGGACGCATGCTTCCCATCACCGTGCTCGGGGAGAACGGACGGCGGCACGTCCGGGTCTCCACCCACGAACTCGCCGAACTGGTGGGCGGGATCGGGGCCAGGGGCGAGCTGTTCCTGATCGTCCAGCGGATACCGGACCTTCCGGACGTCTACCTGCAGGTGTGGCACGCCGCCGCGGAGAGCTACTACCAACTGGAGCACCGCGACGGCGGGCACGACCGCCACTACCAGGCGTTCCTCGACACCCCGGAACCTGTGGTGGCCGCGATCACCGGCTGGGCCCGCGGGGAGAAGGGCTGGGACGACGGGCCGGCCTGGACCCGCCTGAAGTTCCGGGCCCCCAAACGGGTCCGTCCCCTGGACCTCGACGGCCACGAGCGGGCCCGCCTGGAGGCACGGGTCCGCGAGGTGCTGGTCGCCGGGTACGCCACGCGGGCCGAACTGGCGGAGGTCGCCGAGCAGTACCTCGTCTCCGGGCGGCGGCGACCCGTCTCCCCCGAACAGGCGCGCCACCTGGCCGACCGCATGTGGCTGGAGCGCGTGGGGGAACAGGCCCGCTGGGAGGGCGAGACCGACCCGGAACGGCTGACGAGGGCGTTCGCGGCACTGGAGGCCTCGGGCATCACGGCACGGGAGAACTTCGAAGGACCCCATCCGTCCGGTGACTCCGGGATCGGCGGGGCGGGCGCGCCGGATGCCCGCGGATTCGTCTACTTCCACCCCGAGTGCACGGCCTCGGCGGCCGCCGGACGTGGACTTCCCCTCCTTTACGGGGGTTTCGACGGCTCGTCCGGGACGGCGGCGGCGGTCGGCCGGGAAGTCGTCGCGGCGCTCACGGCGGCCGGGCTGCCGTCGCAGTGGGACGGCGACCCGGAGGGCACCGTCATGGTGATTCCTCTGGACTGGCGCAAGCGGCTGGTCGGCTAGGCCCCGCTGTGGCGCCCCCGGCCCGGCCGAGTTCCGCCCGGGCCCCGGCGGTCCTCCGGGGTTCCGCGCTGACGCGGCCAGGCAGGCGTCGTAGGCGGTCACGGCCGGAGCGCGCCCGGCCGCGGGACCTACGACCGGGGCGCAGCCATGGCCTCCCGGGCACCGGAGTGCAGGAACAGCGGTGCGGGGGACGGGAGGCGGCCGTCGTCCCCGGCCGTGCAGCGCTGCGCGATCAGGGCCGCGGCACCCGGCAGGAAGGGCTCCAGCTCACCGGCGAGTGCACGGCAGGCGTGCACGAGGGCGGCCAGCACCGCGTCCAGGCGGCGGCCGGCGGAGGCGTTGCGGTGCCGGCGTTCGGCGCGGGCCAGCTCCCAGGGCCGGGTCTCGTCGATGCAGCGGTTGGCCTCGTCGACGATCCGCCAGACGGCGGCCGTGGCACGCCGGAAGTCCACGTCGTGCAGCGCCGCCGCGACGGCGTCCGGCGTTTCCCGACATGCCGTCAGCAAGGCCTCCGTGCCCGGCTCTCCGGGCCCGCCCGCCTCCGGGACGACGCCGTCACGGAACCGGTGGACCATCGTCACCACCCGGTGCACCAGGTTGCCGAGCCCGCCGGCGAGGTCCGCGTCGGCGCGGGCGACCAGCCGTTCGCGCGTGAAGTCGGCGTCGCCGACCCGCGGCACCTCGCGCAGCAGCCACCAGCGCACCGCGTCGGTGCCGTGCTCGGCGGTCAGTTCCTCCGGGTCGACGGTGGTGCCCGCCGACTTGCTGATCTTCCGCCCCTCCACCGTCAGGTAGTCGTGGACGAGGATGTCCGTCGGCAGCGGCAGCCCCGCCGACAGCAGCATCGCGGGCCAGTACACCGCGTGGAAGCGCAGCACGCCCTTGCCCACCAGGTGCACGCGCCGCCCGTCGCCCGCCCACCACCGGCCGTACGCCGCGTCGCGCTCCCCGTCGGGGCCGCCGTAGCCGAGGCTGGTGACGTAGTTGCCGAGCGCGTCCCACCAGACGTAGATCACCTGCCCGGCGTCGCCGGGCACCGGGATGCCCCAGCCGCGGGCCCGGGTCTGGGACCGGGAGACGGAGAAGTCGCGCAGCCCGCGCGCGAGCAGGGCGAGCACCTCGTTGCGGCGCGCGGCCGGCTCGATGCGCAGCCGCCCGTCCTCGATCAGCCCGCGCAGCTCGTCGGTGTACCGGGACAGCCGGAAGAACCAGTTCTCCTCCGCGACCGTCTGCGGCTCGGTGCCGTGCTCGGCGCAGCGGCCGCCCACCAGGTCGTCCGGGGTGTAGAACTGCTCGCAGCCCACGCAGTACAGGCCCTCGTAGTGCTCGCGGTAGAGGTCGCCCGCGTCGGCGCAGCGCCGCCAGAGCCGCTCCACGCCCGCGCGGTGGCGGGGGTCGCGGCTGGTGCGGATGAAGTCGTCCAGGGAGAGCGCGAGCGGGCCGTCCAGGGCCGCGAAGGCGGCCGCGTTGCGGTCCACGAGGTCCTGGACGGGGATGCCCTCGGCCTCGGCGGCCAGCACGTTCTTCAGCGAGTTGTCGTCGGTGCCGCTGAGGAAGCGCACCGGTTCCCCGCGTCGGCGGTGGTGCCGTGCCAGCACGTCCGCCTGCACCAGTTCGAGCGCGAAGCCGAGGTGGGGGCGGGCGTTGACGTACGGGATGGTGGTGGTGACGTAGAAACGGGAAGCCTGGGGCGCGGTCATCGGAACCTCCGGGAAGGACGGTGGCGGGGCTCCGACGCGCAAAAGGATCGAGGCCCCGGTGGGGGCCTCGGAAGACGCGGACGCGTCCGGTGTCAGCGGCCCCGGGCGGGGGCCATCATCTGCCGGTGGTACGGGTTCGCGATCATGCCCCGATGCTAGCAGCCGGGGCGCCCTGTTCGCGGAACCATTTCGCGAGGAAGGCGACGCGCACGGGCCGTCCGGCGTGGGGCGGGACGGCTCCCTGAGGGGTCGTCACACCGCGGGCCCGGCCGGCCGTCCCGTCACGTGGGTGAGCAGCAGGGCGATGTCGTCGTTGCGCGGGCCGGACCGCTGGGCGTGCCCGAGGAGGCTGTCGGCCAGGGCGTCCATCGAGGCGTCCGGGCCGGCCCGGGCGAGGTGCGCCGCGAGGTCGGCGGCGGACACGTCGATGTCGACGCCCGGGGTCTCCACCAGACCGTCGGTGTACAGCGCGAGCACCGCGCCGGGCGGCAGCGCGATCTCCGTCGTCGGGTAGCAGGCGTCGGGGTCGACGCCCAGCAGCGGGCCGGGCGGCAGCGGCAGCACCTCCGTGGTGCCGTCCGGGTGCCGCAGCACCGGCGGCGGGTGTCCGGCGGTGGCCACGCAGGCGGTGTGCCGTTCCAGGTCCAGCTGGGCGTAGAGGCAGCTGGCGAGCAGGCCGGGGTCGAGGTCGACGAGCAGCCGGTTGGAGCGGGCCAGCACCTCGCTGGGGGAGGCGCCCGCGGTGGCGCGGACGGCGGTGCGGACCTCCCCCATGAGCGCGGCGGCGTTCACGTTGTGACCCTGGACGTCGCCGATCGTCACGGCGCAGGTGGTCGTGTCGAGCCGGATCACGTCGTAGAAGTCGCCGCCGATGTCGATGCCGCGGGTGGCCGGCATGTAGCGGGCGGCCACCTCCAGGCCGGGGACGTCCGGCAGGGCGCGGGGCAGCAGCCGTGCCTGCAGGCTGATGGCGAGGTTGTGCTCGGCGTCGTACAGCCGCGCCCGGTCCAGGGCTTGCGCGACCAGGCCGGCGATCGAGATGAGGACGCTGCGCTCGCCGGACGAGAAGGGGTGCGGGCGGTCGTAGGCCAGGGCCATGGAGCCGACGGGCCGGCCCGAGGTGATCAGGGGCAGGAAGGCCCAGGCGGCCTTGCGGTCCCGGACGACCGTGCCGGGGTAGATCCGCAGGAACTCGTCGACGTTGGCGAAGAAGCTCGGGACCCCGGTCTTGAGGACGCGCACGGCCGGGTTGTCGACGTCCATCGGCTGGGCGTCGACGGACTCCATGAAGTCCTCGTGGTAGCCCCGGTGCCCGATGATCCGCAGTCGTCCCTCCTCGGTGGTCAGCAGGGCCACGGCCTGCACGCCGAAGACGGACAGCATCTGCTCGACGACCAGGTCGATGACGTCCTGCGTGCCGACGGCCTCGGTGAGCGTGGCCGACATGTGCAGCAGGTGGTACAGGGCGATGGCCCGGTCCGGTGTGGGGCCCGCGGGCAGCTGCGCCGCGGGGGTGTCCGCGGCCTCGGGCGTGGGGGCGGGCGTGACGCGGAGGCTCACGCCGGTGCCGTCCGGGTAGAGCTCGAAGGTGAGCCAGCGGTCCGGTGGGCGCAGCGCCGTGGCCGAGCCGGGACGGCGGCTGATCATCGCGCTGCGGAAGCGGTCCTCGAAGACCGGGTCGTCCAGCCAGGACAACAGCTCCCAGGGCTCGGTGCCCAGGAGGTCGGGCACCTCCGCCCCGAGCAGGGCGGCGGCGGTCTCCGTGACGAAGGTGATCCGGCCGTCAAGGTCCAGGGCCAAGGAGCCCTCCGGGAGCCGTTCCACGAGGTCGGCGGCGGCCAGGGCCTCGGCCGGGCTGTGGGTGCGGGTGCGGAGCGCGGGCAGCACCCGCGGCTCGGCGGGGGGCAGCACCGGCTCGCCGTCCTCGGCGGCCCTGCGCAGGAGGCGGCCCATGCGGTCGCAGGCCCCGCGGTACGCCTCCCGGGCCCGCCGGGTGATCCGCCCAGGATGCCCGCCCGGCCACACCAGGCACAGCGCGCCCCAGATGGTGGAGCCGCTGGTGATCGGGGCCGCGGCGAGCGGGAAGTCGTACGGCAGGACCAGGGCGAGCCGGGGGTACAGCCGGGCGGTGTCCTCGTGGCCGCACAGCAGCACCATGCGTCGTTCACGCACCGCGTCGGCGATGGGGCTGGAGGCGCCGGACGCCACCCGGCCCCAGATCGTGTCGATCTTGCGCGAGACGCCGACGACCACCGTCAGCCGCAGCAGGTCCTGCTCGGGGGTCATCAGGTAGACCAGGCCCATGGAGGCGCCCGTGTCGCGCACCACCTGGCTCAGCGGGGAGTCCAGCAGCGCCGGACCGGTGTCCGCGGCGACGAGACCGGCGAGGTCCGGCGGCATGCCCTCACCGCCCCCCGTCCGGTGCCGGGTCCGGTCGCGTCCTGACCTCGGGGACCATCGACTCCTGCGCCTCCGTTCCGCCGTGGGGGCCGGCCGGCCGACGCGGCGGCCGCCCGGGATCGCCACCCCACGTCAGCTGCCAAACTACCCGATGAACCGCATGCGGCACCTTTCGGGCGGCTGCCCCCGCCGTGCCCGGCACGTCCCTGCGGCCCCACGGGGCTCACGGCACGGGGCTCAGGCCACGCCGAGCGCCTTCGCGAACCGCGTGCCCGCGGCCGCCCGGGGCACGCTGCCGTCCCGCCAGGTACGGCACGGGTGCACGGAGTTGGCGAGCAGCACCAGGAAGCCGTCGGTGGCGGGGTCGATCACCAGGCTGGTGCCGGTGAACCCGGTGTGGCCCGCCGCCCCGCGCCCCGCGAGGGCGCCCATGAACCAGGGCCGGTCCAGCTCGAAGCCGGGGTAGGGGCCGCCGCCGTCCAGCAGCGCACGGCAGAACAGGGCGAGGTCCCAGGCGGTGGAGAACAGCCCCGCGTGGCCGGCCACACCACCCATGACGTGGGCGTTCTCGTCGTGGACCGTCCCGCGGAGCGGGCCGCGGTCCAGCCGCGCCCACGGCCTGCGCTGGTCCTCGGTGGCGGCGATCCGCGGGACCCAGGAGGCGGGCGGGTTGTAGCGGGTGTCGTACATCCCGAGCGGGTCGGTCACGTCCTCCCGTACGAGGGCGTCGAGGGCCTCTCCGGTGGTCCGCTCCAGGACGTGCTGCAGTGCGATGAGGTTGAGGTCGGAGTAGATCCGCTCGGTGCCGGGCGCGACGACCGGGGCCTCCTCCCAGAGCAGCTTCGCCCGGGCCTCGGCGTCGGCGTGGTCGTGGAACGGCAGTTCGGGACGGAGTCCGGAGGTGTGGTCGAGGAGTTGTCCCACGGTGATGCGCTGCTTGCCCGCGGCGGCGAACTCCGGCACGTAGGCCGCGACCTCCCGGCCGAGTTCCAGCCGGCCCACCGCGACGACGGCGGTGAAGAGTTTGGTCAGCGAGGCCAGGTCGAAGACCGTGTCCGGCCGCATCGGGACCCATCGCTCGCGTGGCAGCTCCACTCCGCGGTCGGCGCCCTCGTCGTAGGACGCGTAGCGCACCGCCCAGCCCACGGCCTCGTGGAGTGCGACCGTCCCGCCGCGGCCCGCCAGGACCACCGCCCCCGCGCACCACGGGTGCACGGAGGGGGGCACGGGTTCGAGATATGGGGTGATGTCCTCGACGAGCAGACTCAGCTCGTCGCCGCGCAGCTGCGCCTCACGGGAGGTACCTCTCGACAGCTGCGGGGCCATGCTCCTCCAGCAACTTGCGGGCCTTCTCGATGAGGGCCGGCGTCGGCTCACGGCCGGAGGCCATGACCAGGTCCTCCGGATCGATCATGTGTTCGGACCCGGTGTGCAGACAACTGTCCGCAGTCTTCCAGGCCCACCTGCTCTCGTCGATCGGCTCGGACATCGCTGCCTCCTGACTCGGCGCGGCAATGACGGCAGGTGTCACCGTGCATCCACAGTACGCCGCCACGGTCGGCACAGCCCGGCGAAGCAGACCCAGGCCGCCAGGACGCTTCCCAGCTGTACCAGGGCCATCGGCACCGCCGTGTGCTCGCCCGCGATCCCGACGAGCGGCGAGGCGACGGCGCCCACCAGGAAGGAGGTCGTGCCGAGCAGCGCGGAGGCCGAGCCGGCGGCGTGCCGGGTGCGCATCAGCGCGAGCGCGTTGGTGTTGGGCAGGACCAGGCTCATCGCCGCCATCAGCACGAAGAGCCCCGCGGCCACCGGCACCAGCCCCACCGGCCCGAGCCACCCCGCGGTCAGCGCCAGCAGCACGGCCGCGGCCACCGTGATCACCGCCAGCCCCACCCCGGTGACCTTGTCCATGCTGACCCGCCCGACCAGGATCTTGCCGTTGACCTGGCCCAGCGCCACCAGGCCGACGGAGTTGAGGCCGAAGAGCAGGCTGTAGGTCTGCGGCGAGGCGCCGTAGATCTCCTGGACGACGAACGAGGACGCCGAGACGTAGGCGAACAGCGCGGCGAAGGTGAAGCCGCCGGTGAGCATGTAGCCGGTGAAGGCCCGGTCGGCCAGCAGCCCGCGCATCGCCCCCAGCGTGGCGCCGAACCCGCCGCCGTGCCGGTCCGCGGGACGCAGCGTCTCGGGCAGGCAGCGCCACACCACGAGGGTGAGCAGCACGCCCACCACGGTCAGCACGACGAAGACCCCGCGCCAGTCGGTGATCCGCAGCACCTGCCCGCCGATGAGCGGCGCGACGATCGGCGCGACCCCGGAGATCAGCATCAGGGTGGAGAAGAAGCGCGCCATCGCGACACCGTCGTACAGGTCACGGACGATCGCGCGGGCGATCACGATGCCCGCCGCGCCGGTGAGGCCCTGCAGCAGCCGGAAGCCGATCAGCAGTTCCGTGGTGGGCGCGAAGGCGCAGACGGCGGTGGCGAGGACGTAGAGCGCCATTCCGGCCAGCAGCGGGCGGCGGCGCCCCCAGCGGTCGCTCATGGGGCCGACGACCATCTGCCCGAGGGCGAGGCCGAGCAGGCACGCGGTGAGCGTGAGCTGCACCGTGACCGCCGGGCTGCGCAGGTCCTCGGTGACCTGCGGCAGGGCCGGCAGGTACATGTCCATGGAGAGCGCGGGGAGCGCGCTGAGCGCGCCGAGCAGGAACGTCACCATCAGGCTGGTGCGAGCTCCTGGGACGTCTCCGGCGCGTCGTACCGGGATGGACGGCCCCGGTGTGGATATCTGGTCGGGCGGGGTCGCGCCGGCTTCCGGCATGGGTCTCTCTCCGTGGTGTGTGAATCGTTCTCTATGCTCTCAGCAATCACGAGGTGGTCGAGGCCAGGTGGGGGCAGATTCATGACGGAATCGGTCGGTTCCGGTAGGAAAGTGCGCTGGGGCATCCTGGCCACCGGCGGCATCGCAGCGTCCTTCGCCGAGGACCTGCGGGAGATGAAGGACGACGCGGAGATCGTGGCGGTCGGCTCGCGCAGCCTCGCCTCCGCGCGCGCCTTCGCGGACCGCTTCGACATCCCGCGCGCGTACGGCAGCTGGACCGAACTCGCCGACGACGACGGCGTCGACGTGGTGTACGTCGCCACCCCGCACTCGGCGCACCGCGTCGCGGCCGGGCTGTGCCTGCGGGCCGGACGGTCGGTGCTGTGCGAGAAGCCGTTCACCGTCAACGCGGTCGAGGCGCGCGAGCTGGCCGACCTCGCCAAAGCCCGCGGGCTCTTCCTGATGGAGGCCATGTGGACCTACTGCAACCCCGTGGTGCGGCGGCTGACCGCACTGGTCGCGGACGGGGCGGTCGGCGAGGTCCGCAGTGTGCACGCGGACTTCGGCCTCGCCGGTCCCTTCGAGCCCGGCCACCGGCTGCTCGACCCGGCCCTCGGCGGCGGCGCCCTGCTGGACCTGGGCGTCTACCCGGTGTCCTTCGCCCACCTGCTGCTCGGTGAGCCCGACGAGGTCCAGGCCTGGGCCCACCTGACCGAGCACGGCGTGGACGACAACACCGGCATGCTGCTCGGGTACGACAGCGGCGCCATGGCGGTCCTCAGCTGCTCCCTCACCGCCGACACCGCCCAGACCGCGGTGGTCACCGGCTCCGCGGGACGGATCGAGGTTCCGGCCGGCTTCTTCCACCCGGACCGCTTCGTGCTGCACCGCGAGGGCCGCGAGCCGGAGGAGTTCGGCGCCCCGGACGACGGACTGCGCGGGCTGCAGCACGAGGCGGCCGAGGTCATGCGTTGCCTGCGCGCGGGCGAACGGGAGTCCCCGCTCGTACCGCTGGAGGGCAGCCTCGCCGTCATGCGGACGCTCGACACGGTCCGGGACCGCATCGGCGTCCGCTACCCCGGTGAGGACTGAGCCCCTCAGGTCTCCCGCAGACCGGGGTCCCCGGCCTCGGTCACGAAGGACGCCGCGGTGGTCAGGTCGGCGCCCGGGGTGGTCACGGAGTCGACGGTCTTGAAGTCGGCCCGCGCCTCCTCGGCGTCCAGCCGGACGGTCACGTAGCCGCGGCGCCCGTCGTAGAACCGCAGGTGCGGGTTGGCGGCCAGGAGCGACGACCAGTTGGACGGGCGCGGGGAGCCGTTGCGGCCGCTGCTGATCGAGCTGGTGACCAGCTCTGTGCCGACGGTGCGCGAGGTGGGGTCGTCCCAGTCGGCCTTGATGTCCATCGCGTAGTGGACGTGCACGTCGCCGGTGAGCACCAGCAGGTTCTCGATGCCGGCGGCTCCCGCCCCGGCCAGCACGCGGTCCCGGGAGGCCGGGTAGCCGTCCCAGGCGTCCATGCTGAGCGGGGAGGCGGCGGCGGCGTTCCTCCGCCGGGAGAACACCACCTGCTGCGGGATCACGTTCCAGACGGCGTGCGAGCGGGCGAAGCCGTCCAGCAGCCAGCGCTCCTGGGTCGCCCCGGTCATCGTGCGCGCCGGGTCCTGCGACTGCGGCCCGGGGTCGTGCCAGCGGCCCCGGTACGCCTGGTCGGTGCGGTACTGGCGGGTGTCGAGGATGTCGAACTGCGCGAGCCGTCCGTAGTGGAAGCGGCGGTAGAGCGTCATGTCCGGGCCCCGGGGGAACTGCGGGAGGCGCAGCGGCTGGTTCTCCCAGTAGGCCCGGTAGGCGGCGGCGCGGCGGACCAGGAACGCGTCGGCGGAGCCGCCGTGCTCGTCGCTGCCGCCCGCGTAGTTGTTCTCGGTCTCGTGGTCGTCCCAGGTCACGAACCAGGGGAAGGCGGCGTGCGCGGCCTGCAGGTCGGGGTCGGACTTGTAGAGGGCGTAGCGCAGGCGGTAGTCCTCCAGCGTCACCGTCTCCTTGGCGAACCACTCCGGCAGGGTGCGGTCGGTGAGGGCGCGGGCGCCGCCGGTGGCGCTGACGGCGTACTCGTAGAGGTAGTCGCCCAGGTGGAAGACGGCGTCGACGTCCTCGTTCGCGAGGTGACCGAACGCGGTGAAGTACCCGTCGTGGTAGGCCTGGCAGCTCACCGCGGCCAGCCGCATCTCGTACGGGAGGGCGCCCGGCGCGGGGGCGGTGCGGGTACGGCCCGGGGGGCTGATCCAGGGGCCCGCGCGGAAGCGGTAGTAGTACACCCGGTCCGGCTGGAGGCCCTGGACGTCGACGTGCACGGTGTGGCCGAACTCCGGGTGCGCCAGGGCGGTACCGCGGCGGACGACCCGCGCGAACCGGTCGTCCCGCGCGATCTCCCACCGGACGGGCACGCGGGCCTCGGGCAGTCCGTCGCCCGGCGCCGGCTCGTACGGGCGCGGTGCGAGCCGGGTCCACAGCACCACGCCCGAAGGCGTGGGGTCGCCCGACGCGACACCCAGCGTGAACGGGTCCCCGGCCAGCGTCCCGGGCGGCGCCTCGGCCGCCTGCGCGGCACCGGCGACGGGCAGGTTCGTGCTGAACGCGAGGGCCGCGGCGGCCCCCGTGACGGTCAGGAAGCGGCGGCGGTCGAGCAGCGCCGCCGCGGCGCGCAGCGTGCGGTCATGGCGGCTGCGGGCCTGCGGGTGCGTCACGTGTCCCTCCCTGGCCGTGGGTTGCGTGGCCCCGGTCGCGCACACGGACTCCCGGAACCCCCCGTTCGGCCCACGGTGCCCCTGTCTCGTTGTTGACGCTGCGTCAGCTCCGCGACCCGGAACGGCCACCCTAACCGGGACATCTCGCCCCCGCGACGCGAAGCCCCCCGTCCGGGAAGCTCCCGGACGGCAGAGGGTGTGCGGCCGGTGGCGCCCCGCCCCCGCCCCGGCAGCCCGTCAAGATCACCCCGACCGGGGACACGGCACGCGCAGGTCGCACCCCCGCCAACGGGGTGACGGCCCGTCAAGGCCTGCGGCTGTCACGAACCGGGCGCACGCCCGCCGCTACGGCCCCCTGTCACACCCGGACCCCGGCCCTCGCACCGCCACCGCCGCCCCGCCTCGCGCCGGCAACACCACCCACCGGCCCGCACGCCGCAAAGTGTCCGCGCTCGGCTTGACCGGCCGTCATGAGGGCATCCACCAGGACACCACGTGGGCGCACCCCCGCCGATACGGCCCCCCGCCACACCCGGACCCCGGCCGCACGCCACCACCGCCCCGCCTCGCGCCGGGAAGGAATGGGCAGGCGGGAAGCACACCACCCACCGGCCCGCACGCCGCGAGGCGCTCGCGCCCGCGCCCCCGCCCGCGCGGGCCTGCCTCTACGCGGCCCCGTGGGCCGGGGCGATGGCTTCGATGCGTTGGGCCAGACCGAAGTCCCGCTCCGTGAGCCGGCCGCCCGCCGCGTGCGTGGTGACGGAGACGGCGACCGTCTGGTAACCCAGCGTCAGGTCGCTGTGGTGGTTCAGCTCGTCCTGGATCTGCGCGATGTGCATCACGAAGACCGCCGCCGGGATGTGCGGCAGCCGGTACGTGCGCAGCAGGCTCGCGCCGTCCTCGGAGAGGGACCAGCCGGGCAGCTCGGCGAGGCGGTCCTCGATCTCCTTGTGCGACAGGGGGTCGGCGTAGGGTGACATGGTTTCATCGTGGCACCGCATACCCTGCGGAGCCATGACTGAGATCGCGGGAAATGGAACGGGCACCGCGCACCGGGTCGCGGTGGTCACCGGGGCCGGGTCGGGCATCGGGCGGGCGGTGGCACGCGAACTGGCGGCCTCGGGCTGGGCCGTGGCCCTGGCCGGCCGGCGGGAGGAGGCGCTGCGCGGGACCGCCGACGGGCTGCCGGACGCGGCGGTGGCGGTCATCCCGACGGACGTCACCCGCCCGGAGGCGGTGGACGCGCTGTTCGCCGCCGCGGGCGACCGCTTCGGCCGGGTCGACCTGCTGTTCAACAACGCGGGGATGGGGGCGCCCGCCGTGCCGGTGGACGAGCTGACGTACGACCAGTGGCGTGCCGTCGTCGACGTCAACCTCACCGGCGCGTTCCTGTGCGCGCAGGCCGCCTTCCGGACGATGCGCGCGCAGCGGCCGCAGGGCGGCCGGATCATCAACAACGGGTCGATCTCCGCGCACGCGCCGCGGCCGCTGAGCGTGGCGTACACGGCGACCAAGCACGCCGTCACCGGGCTGACGAAGTCCCTGTCGCTGGACGGCCGTCCGTACCGGATCGCCTGCGGGCAGATCGACATCGGCAACGCGGCCACGGAGATGACGGAGCGGATGGCGGCCGGCACCCTGCAGGCGGACGGGCGGCTGATGACCGAGCCCCGGATGGACGTCGCCGACGTGGCCCGCACCGTCGCGCACATGGCCGCGCTGCCGCTGGAGTCGAACGTGCAGTTCGCGACGGTGATGGCGACGACGATGCCGTACATCGGCCGCGGCTGACGCCGCAGCGGGGGCCACAGCCACCCGCGGCCGAATTCGACCACTTCACCCACGGAAATGGTCAAGTCCGAAATACGTCCCATAGGACTGCTTGCGTCGCGTTACGTTGCGGCATGCTCTCCAAGCACCACCGCGACGTATGGTCAGAAACGCCCGCAGACGATGCCGGGTCCGAGGCCGGGCCCCCCGAGCCGGAGACCGAGCTGATAGCGCTGCCCGGCCCCGTGTTCGTCGATTCCAGCGGGAGACGGGCCCGTGCAGTACGCAGGGCCGGCTGGCTGGTCGGCGCGGCATGCTCCGTCTACACGGCGGCGCTGGCACTCAGCCTCTCCGGCGCGACGCCGATCGCGCCGAAGACGCTGCTGCCGCTGCCGGGGGTGCCGAGCACAGCGCCGGACGACGCGGGCTCCTCGGGGACGGGGGAACTCGACGTACCGGCCGACCAGGCCGCAGCACCCCCGGTGACGGCGGGCTTCCTCCGGGCGGGGGCGGCGGCCGCGCCGTCCCCGTCCGGGACGGCCGGCTCCCCGTCCTCCCCCAGCCCCAGCGCCTCCCCGACCAAGCGCCCGGCCAAGGGCGGCGCCGCCGCCACCCCGCGGGCGACGGCGGGCAGCCCGACCACCGGAGCGACCCCGACCACCGGGGCGACGGCGACCGAACCGGCGCCGTCCGGCTCCCCGTCGGGGCAGCCCAGCGGTTCCGCCTCCCCCGCCCCGGGCGCCTCCGACGGCCCCGTCGACCAGCAGCCGCAGGGCGGCCAGTGACCGCCCTGCGCCCCCGCCTCGTCATACCCCTGCTCGCCCTCGTGGTGCTCGTCTGCGTCCTGCTGCTCGGCGGCTACGTACGCGGCGACTTCGAGGCCGACCACCGGGTCCACCCGCCGGTCTCGGCGGACAAGGTGCCGGAGGCGGTGCTGGAGGGCGGCCCGGTCGTCGACACCACCGGTGACAGGCCCCGCTCGTACCGCACCCCGGACCGCACCATCGCCCTCACCTTCGACGACGGACCCGACCCGGTCTGGACGCCGGAGGTGCTGGACGTGCTCAAGCGGCAGCACGTGCGCGCCACCTTCTTCGTGACCGGCGGCATGGCCGCCCGGCACCCCGCGCTGATCCGGCGGATGGTCGCCGAGGGCCACGAGATCGGCGTGCACACCTTCTCCCACCCCGACCTGGTGTACCAGTCGCCGGGGCGGATCGACCGGGAGCTGTCCCAGACCCAGCTGGCGCTCGCGGGGGCCGCCGGCATCCACGCCTCCCTCTTCCGCCCGCCGTACTCCTCGACCGCCGACGCGCTGGACGACCTGTCCTGGCCGGTCGTCCAGCGGGTCGGCAAGCAGGGCTACGTGGCCGCCTTCATCGACCGCGACGCCGAGGACTGGCGACGGCCCGGTGTGCAGGCGATCGTCGACGCCTCCGTGCCGGCGAAGCCGGGCGAAGGCGCGATCGTGCTCATGCACGACGCCGGCGGCGACCGCTCGCAGACCGTGGCGGCGCTGGACCGGCTGGTCCCGCTACTCAAGGAGCGCGGCTACCGCTTCGCCACGGTCGGCGAGGCGGTCGGCGCCACGTCCACCAACGACAAGGTCAGCGGCTCGGAGCTGTGGAAGGGACGGGTCTTCGTCGCCGCGGTGGAGGTCTCCGAGGCAGCGGTGCCGGCGCTCGCCGTCCTCCTCGCCGGGGTGGGCCTGCTGGTGCTGGCCCGGTTCGCCGCGATGCTGGTGCTGGCGCGCCGGCACGCGCGGCAGCGCCGGGCGCCCGGTTTCCGCTGGGGGCCGGCGGTCACCGAACCGGTGAGCGTCATCGTCCCCGCGTACAACGAGAAGGAGTGCATCACCCACACGGTGAACTCCCTCGCCACGAGCGACCATCCCGTGGAGATCGTGGTCGTGGACGACGGCTCGACCGACGGCACCGCCGACATCGTCGAGGCCCTGGACCTGCCCGGCGTCACCCTCGTGCGGCAGCCCAACAGCGGCAAGCCCGCGGCGCTCAACAACGGTGTGGCGCACGCCCGGCACGACCTGATCGTGATGATGGACGGCGACACGGTCTTCGAGCCGGCCACCGTCCGCGAACTGGTGCAGCCCTTCGGCGACCCGCGGGTCGGCGCGGTCGCGGGCAACGCCAAGGTCGGCAACCGCACCCGGATGATCGGGCGCTGGCAGCACATCGAGTACGTGATGGGCTTCAACCTCGACCGGCGCATGTACGACCTGCTGCGCTGCATGCCCACCATCCCCGGCGCGTGCGGCGCCTTCCGGCGGGACGCGCTGCGCGACGTCGGCGGCATGAGCGACGAGACCCTCGCCGAGGACACGGACGTCACGATGGCGCTGCACCGGGCCGGCTGGCACGTGGTGTACGCCGAGCGTGCCCGCGCCTGGACCGAGGCGCCGTCCTCGGTACGGCAGTTGTGGAAGCAGCGGTACCGCTGGAGCTACGGCACCATGCAGGCGATGTGGAAGCACCGCGGCGCCGTGCTGGACCGCGGGCACTCCGGCCGCTTCGGCCGGGTCGGGCTGCCGCTCGTCGTCCTCTTCCAGGTGCTCGCCCCGCTGCTGGCCCCGCTCATCGACGTGTTCGCGATCTACGGGCTGGTCTTCATGGACCCGTTTCGCACCGCGCTCGCGTGGGCGGGCGTGCTCGCCGTGCAGGCCGCGTGCGCGGCGTACGCCTTCCGGCTGGACGGCGAACCGCTGCGGGACCTGTGGCCGCTGCCCCTCCAGCAGGTGCTGTACCGGCAGTTGATGTACCTCGTGCTGCTGCAGTCCTGCGTGACGGCCGTCAACGGCGGCCGGCTGGGCTGGCACAAGCTGCGGCGCACCGGCGAGGTCGGCGCGCCCACCGTCGGCAGCGGCACCGCCGGCCGCGTCTGAACACCCGTACCATCCCGAGGAGTTGCCCCATGCCCGAAGCACGTGAGGCGGGAGCCCCGGCGGCCCCGCCCCGGCCCGCGGACGGCGCCGGGACGCGCATACCGGGGCCGCGCAGCTCCACCCCCGCCGCCCCCGCCCCGTCCACCGGGGGCGGGGGCGGCGGCCGGGACCGCTACCTCGACCTGCTGCGCGCCCTCGCCCTGGTACGGGTGGTCGTCTACCACACCTTCGGCTGGGCCTGGCTGACCCTGCTCCTCCCGTCCATCGGCATCATGTTCGCCCTGGCCGGGTCGCTGGCCGCACATTCGCTGCAGCGTCCCGCGCTGTCCGTGGTGCGCGGCCGGCTGCGGCGGCTGCTGGTGCCCTTCTGGCTGTTCGCCGCCGCCGTGACCGTCCTGATGCTGCTCCACGGCTGGCGGCCGCACTCCTGGCACCGGATGCTGCTGTGGATCCTGCCGCTGGCCGACCCGCCCGGCACCGCCTGGGCCGAGCAGATCATCGCCCCGCTCTGGTACATCCGCACCTACCTGTGGCTCGTCCTGCTCTCCCCCTGGCTGCTCAAGGCCTTCCGGGCCGCGCCGCGTTCGTGCCTGGCCGCCTGCGGTGCCCTGGTCGTCCTCGCCCAGTACGACCGGCTGCCGCTCGCCGAGCCGGCCCTCACGCCGGTGGTCGACCTCGTCACCTTCGCCGCCTGCTGGCTGCTCGGGTTCGCGCACCGCGACGGCCTGCTGGACGCCCTGCGGGCCCGCACGGTGGTCGCCTCGGCCGCGTTCTGCCTCGCCGCGGGCGGCTGGTTCGCGTACACCCACCCCACCGACGAGGGCATCGACCTCGGTGAGATCCCGCTGGCCCAGGCGCTGTGGTCGGCCGGTTTCGTCCTCCTGCTGCTGCGCTTCCGCCCGCGCCGGACGGGCCGCCTGCCCGTCGCCGACGGCGCCGTCGGACTGCTCAACGCCCGTGCCGTCACCGTCTACCTGTGGCACGAGGTCGCGCTCTTCGCCAGCGTCCCGCTGATCGACCTGATGTGGGACGTGCCCTTCTTCGAGGCCCATCTCCCGCTCGACGCCACCTGGTTCCAGTTCCTCGTCGTCTGGCCGCTCATCGGCGCCGCCGTCCTGCTGGTCGGCTGGACCGAGGACGTCGCCTCACGACGCCGGCCGCGCCTGTGGCCGACGGGCGGGCGCAAGCGCGGCCGGCGGGCCCGCGGCCGCGCCGCCGGGGCCCGCTGAGTCACCGCGGCGCCCGGTCCCGGCGGCCCACCAGCAGGACCCCGCCCGCGATACCGCCGAGCAGCCAGACGAGGAGCATCGGCATCGTCCGGCCGAGCACGAGCAGGACCGGGAAGGCGACGAGCACCCCCGTGAGGACGGCCGCCGCCGCCCGCCGGACGGTGCCGCCCTCCACCCATTCGAGGCGGAGCACGCCGGAGCGCCGCCAGAAGGTCCACAGCCCCACCCCTGCGCCAAGGATGGCGAACACGGCGAAGGGGAAGGGCAGCCGGGGCAGCCGTTCCGGCGCCGCCGGGTCCCGGACCAGCGCGAGCAGACCGGTCACCAGGACCACCGGCCCGGCCAGGGCGAACACCCCGGCCACGAAGCGGACGAACCCGATGCCGACGGCCGGTGGCCGGCCCCCGCCAAAGGGCGCGGACCGCGAGGACATCGTGTGGAAGCGACGCGCCGCACCCCGGAAGTCCGTCACGAGGACCCAGCCGAAGCCGGTCGCCCCGAGCCCCCAGACCACCGAGAACAACGCGCCGCCGCCTCCGCCGCCCGCCATGTGGGCTCCCCCCTGCCACGCCACTGCCACAGTGAGGGTGGCAGGTCCGCGGGCCCGTGGGCATTGCCCGTTCCCGGCAGTGCGCGCGCGAACGGCGCCGCCTCACGGACCGCCGCGGAGCCGGCGGCCCTTGTCGATGACGCTCTGGACCGCGTCGGCCATGAACTCCTCGGCCGCGCGCACCTCGTGCGCCGCGCCGAGCAGGCCGGCGGTCCTGGCGAGCATTCGCTCGGTGTCCTCGTAGCCGCGGGAGCGCAGCCGCTCGAAGGTGGCGGGCGAGAAGTCCAGCAGTCCGCCGGGGGTGCCCAGGGTGCCCTCGGGGGTGAGCGGGCGGGACGGGCGGACGCGCAGCAGGGTCAGCCCGGGGTGCTCGATCTGCCGCACGGTCTCGCCCGGGGCGAGCTGGACGACGATGACGATGTCGCAGTGGTCGAGGTCGGCCAGGGCGCGGATGGGCGTGTTGTCCCGGCCGAGCATGCCGTCGCGGTAGTACTCCCCCGCGACCTGGCGCGGCGCGAACAGGAACGGAAGCGCGGCGCTGCCCAGCACGGCCTCCTTGATCTCCGCGTGCTCCAGGCCGTTGAGGTGGAGGATCCGCGAGCGGCTGCCGAGGAGTCCGGCCAGCCATTCGGCGGCCATCTGTCCGGCCCGCAGGTGCGGCAGTGGGTGCGGGGCCAGGACGGGGTACGCCGCGACCCGCATGGTGACGGCCGCCGGGCGCCGCAGCGCGGCCGCGTCGACGGCGCGGTCGGCGAGCCGCTCCAGGTCGCCGTGCGCGCCGAGGAGGCGGACGACCCTGGGCGCGAGGTTGCCGAACCTCTGCAGCAGGGACTCGGAGACGGCCCCGTCCGCGACGGCCCGGGTGCCGAACGGGGCGTCGCCTATGCGGGAGGTGAAGTCGCGCCACAGCTCCGCCAGGCGCGCCGCCCCCTCCCGCAGGTTCGGCGCACCCGCCAGCGCGACCCCGTTGAGGGCCCCGATGCTGGTCCCGGCGATGGCGGTGATCCGCGCGCCGTGGTGGGCCAGGCACTCGACCGCGCCCACCTGGTAGGCGCCCTTGGCGGCGCCTCCCGCCAGTACCAGCCCGAACCGGTGCGAGGCCGTCCCCTGTGCGGTCTCCCACCGGTCCGGGGCCGGTACCGCCCCCGTGCCCGGGCCTGCCGCCGCGCCGTACTCCGGCAGCGGCCCGGAACCGATGCCCGCGGCACGCCGCCGCAGGTCCCCGAAGCGGTCCGGCACGGGACCGCCCCCGTCGTGGGGCCCGATGCCCGGACCGGGTCCGGCGGGCCCCACGCCCCCCGCCCCCCGGACCTCCCCCTGGTGCTCAGGCATCGGGCCCTCCCCCTTCCCCCGTCCCCCGTCGCTTCTCGGTCTCGGTGCGCAGCGCGGCGCGTGCCTGGCGGGCGGCGTCGGCCTGCTCGTGGATGACGCCGCGGACGAACTCCTCGTGGGTCACCGCGGGTACGTGGCCGCAGTCGCGGCGGGCGTCCTCGACGGCCACGCGGGCCGGGTCGTCCGGACGGCGCGCGGGCGGCCGGGTGGACAGGTCCAGCGCGCGGGCGACGGCGTAGCCGATCGGGCGGTGCGGCGGCCGCAGCCGCGCGGACAGGCCGATGCCCGCGACCTCCGCGACCATCCGCCGCTCGTCGGCGTCCGGCATGTCGGCGAGGATCCGCTCCAGCAGGGACCGCACCGGCCTGCGGTGCGGCACGGGGAGCGGATCGGCCGCCGCGGTACGGCCTCCGAACGCCGGACGCGGACCCGGCGGGCGGCCCCCGGCCTCCTCGACCGCGCGGTAGGAGGGTGCCGGGGGCGTCCCCGGCACGGGCTCCGCCACCGGCCTGGCCGGCCAGTAGGCCTCCGCCGCCGCGGCCGCGCGCGGGTCGGCGAGGACGTCGTCGGCCAGGCGCTCCCGCCATCCCTCGTCGCCCGTGACGAACTCGTGCAGCCCCTGCCGTCCGGTCGCGCACTCCCGGGCCAGCAGCAGCACCTGGCACGGCCAGGGCAGTGCGGCGTACGCGCCCTGGTGGCGCCAGCGCCGTACCGCCGTGTCGCCGTCGGCCCAGGCCGACTGCCACAGCTCGGTGGCGAGCACCCGCCGGTCCAGTTCCAGCAGGGCGCGGGCGTGGGTGTCCAGGATCCGCTCGTGACCGTCGAGGCGTTCGTCGATCTCGGCGAAACGGCGGTCCACGGCGTCGATGAACTCGGCCAGGACGGCCGCGAGTTCGCGGATCTCCCGAAACGCCTGGCGGTTCGCCTCGCGCAGTTCCAGCACGCTGTCCTGGAGCTGCTCGACCTCCATGGCGAGCAGCCCCACCGTGAGGTCGGTGAACGCGAGGTGCCGGGCGGTCTCCTGGGCCCAGGCCACCATCCGGCGCTGGGTGAGGGCGAGCGCGGCCTGGGACTCCAGGGCGCGCTGCCGGTCCTTGCGGTTCCAGCCCAGGATGACCCGGCTGAAGAAGCCGTGCTCCACCCGCGCGGCGGTCAGGTTCTCCGCCGTCTCCAGGCCGTCCACGATCTCGGCCAGCGCCCGGTTGCCCGCGATCGGGATGCGCCTGCGCAGTTCCCGCAGGTCGACGTCGCGCACGGCGGGTCAGTCCTTCCCGCCGCGCAGGGCGAACACCGTGGGCTCCAGGACGCGCAGTCCCGCCGCGCGGTAGGCGGGGCACACCACGAACGCCACGGGCCGCCCCGGCTCGCAGGTCGGCCACAGGATGTGCCGGTCGGGGTCGGCGATGGTGCCGGCGGGCAGGTCGAAGACGAACTCGGTGGGGTGGCCGCTGGCGGCCATCGCCTGCAGCAGGTCGGCGGCCTCCTGGCCGACCCGGTCCAGCAGCCTGCGGCCGCGCCGGTCCGGCTCGATCCGGCCGCCGTCGGTGACGATCCGGTTCAGCTCCGCCAGGTCCGGCTCGCCGGTGCCGGTGCCGAAGAGCGCGCCGCACATCTGCCGTACCAGTTCGGCCTCCCGCAGCACCACGTCGTCCCCGCCGTCGGTGGCGGTGCGCGGGCCGATCACCTCGGGGAGGCGCTGGGTGAACAGCGCCTTGAGCCGGTCGGCGAACGCGTAGTGGCTCAGGGCCCGTTCGTCGGTCAGGTCGGTGCGCTCGCTGACCTGGCCGGCCCGCATGAGGTCCAGCACCTCGTCGTGCTCCGCGAGCCTGCGGGCCGCGGCCTCCGCCGCCGCCTCGGTCGCGCCCAGGCGCGCGGAGAGCGCGTCGTGCAGACGCGACAGCCCGTCGATCCGGCTCAGTCCCGCCTCCGCGCGCACGGCCAGCTCCTCCAATGCGGCCTCGGCGCGCTCGGCCCGGCCGGGGAGCCCGGTCAGGGCGCCGATGCGGGCCCCGAGCCGCGCCTCGCGGCGTGCGGAGTCCTGCTCCAGCGCGGTCAGCCGGCCCTCCAGCTTGTCCAGTTCGGCGATCCGGTCCAGCGCCGCGGACAGCCGCTCCCACTCGGCGCGCGGCACGGTCACCGTCGCGGCGGCCCTGCCGGGTGCCGTCCCGGAGCCCGCCCCGGACCCCGTCGCCGTCGTCGCCCGGCTCCGTGGCGGCGTGCGCCGCTCCGTCCCACGCCGCGGCGCCCGCGGCTCGCGCTCCACCGTGCCGTCACCGCCACCGTCGTGGTGGTCACCGCCGCCGTCGCCGTCGCCGTCGCGGTCGCCCGCGGGCGCCGCCTCCGCCTTCCGGAACCAACCGAACATGGTCTCCCCCTCGTCCTCGGCGCGTTCTTCCCTGTGGTCCGCACCGCTCATCTGCCGTCGCCCCTACATGCGGTCGAAGTCGACGCGGACCTTGTGACTGCCGCCGGTCGCCGGGTCGAAGGCCTCCACCTCGATCTCGGAGCGGCCGAAGTAGAACAGCAGCCGGATCGGCCGCTCCCGCAACGGCCGCCCCACGGTCTCCCCGATGTCGACGGCGAGCCGGCCGATCTCCTCGCAGCCGTCCTCGTCCACGTAGCGGGGTTCGGCCTTGACGGTGCGGTAGACCCGCAGCTCGATCTCGGTCTGGTCCTCCCGGGTGGGCAGGATGGTGAACGGGAAGGCGTCCTTCACCCGCACGCTGTCCAGCCGCCGCACGGCCACGGCGAAGCGGCCCACGCAGAGGATGTCGCCGTCGTCGTCGCGGAACATCCGCATCGGCGAGTCGACGCTCTCCTCGAACAGCTTCGAGGTCTCGAAGCCGTAGGTGTACTTGGCCTGCCGGGACAGGAACACCCGCGGGTTGTAAGCGAAGTGGGTCGCCCCCTCCAGCACCGCCAGCGCCGGGTCCGGCGGCACCAGGATGCGGTGCCGGGAGCCGAAGTGCCGGTGCATGCGCTCCCGCAGCCACTGGGACTTGGCGAACCCGCCGACCAGCACCAGGGTCTCCGACCCCGTGGCGCCCGCGCCCGCGGCCTCCCCGCTGGTGCGGCGGATGGCGGCCAGTTGCTCCTCGACCTTGTCCAGGATCCCCTCGACCACGCTGTCCAGGAGGACCTCCACCTCCTCCGGCGCCAGCACCATCCGCTGCGGGCGGCCGCCCGCCTCCTCCGTCAGCCGGGCCCGGCTGCCCTCGTCCAGCAACTGCCAGACGGTGACGGGCAGGTCGATCCGGACGGTGTCCATGATGTGCGGGGTGCCGTCCTCGTCCCACTCGACCTCCGCGGTGGTCTTGGCCCGCTCCCACTGCTCGGACAGCTCCAGCAGGTCCCCCGAGTGCTCCCGCTCCAGCCGCCTCAGCAGCTCGGGCCCCAGCCGCTTGCCCAGGGCCTGCTCACGGAAGGCCTGGTTGACGTACTCCGAGCCGAGCCGGCCGCCGGTGGCCACGCCGATCTCGCGGAGCGCGATGAGCTCGGCCGCGTCGCTGGAGGTCTCGTACGCCGTGATGTCCACGGTGCCGCCGCCGCAGTCGACGACCATGAAGCGGAAGCCGTCCACGTTGAGCTGCAGCCGGTCGCGCATGCCGGTCCCGTCGGTCAGGTCGGCCATCCGCAGGTAGCAGTAGAGCGCCGCGGCCTCCGGCTCGATGGACGGCAGCAGCCGCTCCGGGTCGTCGGGGAAGCCGGCATCCACCGCCGCGTGCCGCATCGCGGCCCGGTCCTCGTCGTCCCAGATCGCCGGGACGGTGATGCACCAGCGGATCTCCCGCTCGGCGTAGCCCGCGTCCTTGATCTGGGCGACCGCCAGTTCCCTGATCTCCCGCAGGTAGGCCGTGATCAGCTCGCGCACCCGGCCGCGGTCGCCGAGGTCGACGATGCCGCCGGTGGTCGGCATGTCCACCGGGGCGCCGTCGTCCTTGAGCGCCATCTTGAACGCGTAGGCGTAGCCCAGGCCGTCCGTCCGGCCGCCGTCGGAGGCCTCCGACCACTGCTTGCGCGCCTTGTGGCCCCAGGCCACCGTGGTGCCGTCCGCGTCGACGAGCAGCGCGGTCAGGTTCTTCGGGTAGTCCACGCGGTGCTCGGGGAACCGGCTGTAGAAGGTGATCCGCCGGGACTGCGGATCGTCGTTCAGCGGGGTCACCACGGCCCAGGCGAAGCCGGTGCCGTGCGTGCCGAAGTCGACGGCGGCCACCACCTTCGGCCTGCCCGCCCCCGACGTGTCGAAGCCGCTCATCGGTCAACTCCCCCCGGTCATGGGGCGTCCGTACCCGCCCCGCACCTGACAGGCTGTCCCAATTCCGCAGTTATCCGGAGGGCCCGGGTGTTGCCAGGGCATATTTGGCAACACCCGGGCAGGCACCGGGCGACGGGAACGGAGGGGGCCCTTGGAGGCGGAACAGAACGGCTTCGGGCAGGAGTTGCGCCGCAGGCGCCAGGCGGCCGGCAAGTCGCTGGGCGAACTGGCGGAGCGCGTGCCGTGCAGCCGCAGCTTCCTGAGCCGGGTCGAGAACGGCATGCGCCGCCCGACGTACGAACTGGCCGAGAGGTGCGACCACTTCCTCGAGGCCGGGGGCGAACTGCTCAGCCTCGCCCCGCGGCCGCGGCCCGCCCGCGAGCCCCGCGGCGGCAAGGAGCGCGACGGCGTCCGCGGTCCGGTCCGTACGGCGTCCAAACTGGTCGACCGCGCCGCGCCCGTGCCGCCCGACGCCCCCGCCCTGGCCTCCGGGTACGGCGAGGAGTTCGACCGGCTCGTGCGGCGCGGCGACCTGCGGCACGCCGCGGGCCGGATGCGCGAGGCGGACCGCTGCTACCGGGAGGCGCACCGGCTGGCCGAGGGCCGGCCGCGCGCCCAGGCCCTGGCCGTGGTGCGGATCTGCCGCCGCTGGTCGGACCCGGGCCAGGTCGACCGGGAGCTGCTGCACCTGATCGGCGACAGCCTGGCCGCCCTGCGCGACGACCCCGGTCCCGAGGCCGGCGCGCTGCGCCTGCAGCTCAACGCGCACCGGGCGAAGAAGCTCTCCATGGCGGTCAGCGCGGACACCGCCGTGCCCCGGGCCGGCCCGGACAGCGGCGCGGCCCTGGCCCGGCACACGCTGGGCGGCCTGGAACGCGCGGACGCCGCGGACCCCGCGGAAGCCTCCGGCCTCGGCGAGGAGGTGCGCTGCGAGGTGCTGACCGAGTGCCGCTGGGGCCTGTACGACTTCGCGCCAGCCGCCGCCTCACTGGCGCTGTCGGAGCGGCTGCGCGACGCCGCCGTGCGCCACGGTTCGGCGCACTTCCGGGGCGAGGCGCTGATGGGGCTGGCCGTGGACCAGCTGCGCATGGGCCGGGTGTACCCGGCGCTGTCCACGGCCCAGGAGCACCGCAGGCACGCCGCCGCGAGCCGCAGTGAACTGGCCCGCTGGCAGCAGCGCACCCTCGACACCACGCTCGACCTGTGGCGCGGCCGGTTCGCGGCCGCGGCGGACTGGATCCTGCGGGAGTCCGCCGAGTACGCCGACCGGCTCGCCGCCGACCTGGACGTGCCCGCCGGCAACTTCCGGCAGACCCGGATGGGCCAGGCCTACTGGCTGCTGCGCGAGCAGGGCCGGATGCACGAGCTGTTCGCGGACGGCCTCGCCGACGACGTGCAGGAGCACGGCTACTTCCCGGTCTGGCGGGCGGGGCTCGTCCTCGCCCTGTGCGAGACCGGCGCCCGGGACCAGGCCGCCGACCTGCTGCAGGCCTTCGCCGACGACACCGACGGCTTCCGCGCCCTGCCGCCGCACGGCTGGGCGGTGCCCACGCTCGCCCTGCTCGCCGAGGCCTGCGCCGCTATCGGCGACCAGGCCGAGCTGCGACCCCTGGTGGCCCGGCTGCGCGAACGGCTGGCCCCGCACAACGGCACCGGCATCGCCCTGGCCGGCTGGCCCACGGTGCTGGTCGCGCCCACGGCCCAGGCGTGCGGTGTGCTCGCCCTGACCGCCGGGGAACCGGACGCCGCCCTCGCGCACTTCCGCCTGGCGGCCACCCCGGCCCGCACCTCCGCCCCGCAGCTCGCCCGGCTCCGCCTGTGGCAGGCCCGCGCCCTGCGCGCCTGCGGCCGCCCGGACGCCGCCGCGGAGGCACCGCGCCTGCTGCGCTCGGCCCGCGCGGTCGCGGAGGAGTACGGGATGGCACGGCTGGCCGCGGAGTGCGCGGCGCCGCCGGCGGAGGCCGGCGGCGGGTGAGGCAGACGAGTCGAGCTGTACGCCGGGTTCTGTCCCCGGTCGGCCTCGCGGCCGGCCGGGCGACGGCCATCCATCTAGGACCGGCGTTGCCGCCGGCCTCGTGCGGTCTACCCGCGGACTCGGGCGGGCAGCCCTCGATCGTCCGCGCAGGGCCGTCTCACGACGGCCCCTTTTGACCTTGCTCCGGGTGGGGTTTACCTAGCTGCCCAGGTCACCCTGGGCACTGGTGGTCTCTTACACCACCGTTTCACCCTTACCGGGAGCCTTGCGGTCCCGGCGGTCTGTTTTCTGTGGCACTGTCCCGCGGGTCACCCCGGGTGGGCGTTACCCACCACCCTGCCCTGTGGAGCCCGGACGTTCCTCGGCAGGACCAGGTCCTGACGCGGCCGCCCGCTCGGCTCGTCTGCCGTGGCGACCATGCTACCGGCCGATCACGCCGGGGTGAAAAGCACGGTGTGGCGGCCGGGGTCGGCCTGCGTCAGACGGACCGGGAGCGGCTCGCCGAGCGGGAGGGGTGCGGTGCCGCCGCGGACGCGGGCGACGACGGCCGGGGCACGCAGGTGGACCGTGCCGGAGGTCGGGTCGGAGTCCTTGATGTCGATGACGTAGGCGTCGAAGACCTCGCCGACGCGGTCCTTGAGCAGGGCCGCCTCGACGAGGTCGAGGGAGGCGCTCTCGATGGTGGCCGCGAAGTGCGATCCGCCGCGCATGTCGCGGGGCAGGTCCCGGAACGCGGCCGCGACCCACTCCGGCGGCTCCTGGCCGGCCACCGCGGCCAGGCAGAACTCGGCGGCGTAGCGGTCGACGAGGCGCCGCAGGGGCGCGGTGCAGTGCGTGTACGCCTCGGCGACGGCGGCGTGCACGGCCGGCTCGGCGGGGTGGCCGGGCCAGAAGGGCGTGTAGTCGGCGCCGCGGAACAGGCTCGTCGCCTCGTGCAGGAACGCCGCGTGGGTGGTGCGCTCCGGGTCCAGGGTGCGGACGAGTTCGGCGTACGAGGTCATGTGCGGCCAGTCGATGCGCAGCGCCGCGGCGACCCTGCGCAGCCTGGCCACCTCCCCGTGCGGGGCGAGCGGGAGCGTACGGAGGATGCCGGTGCCGGAGCGGAGCATGACGCCGGCGGCGACCATGCCCGTGAGCAGGGAGATCTGGGCGTTCCAGGCGTCGACGGGGCGCGGCGCCCGGTACCGCAGGGCGTAGCCGCCGTCGAGCTCCACGACCTCCTGCTCGGGCACGTTCAGCGAGATGCCGCCGCGGGCCCTCTCCTGCTCCTCGCGCAGCCGGCCGACGGTGCGGAGCAGCGCCACGGGCTCCTCGGCGGTGCCGGCGTCGATCGCGTGCTGCACGCCCGCGTAGTCCAGCCGGGCGCGGCTGCGGACGAGCGCCCGGCGGACGTCCACGTCGGTGACCGCGCCGTCCGCGTCGAGGTCGATCCGCCACAGCACGGCGGGCCGGTCCTGCCCGGCCAGCAGGCTGGCCGCCCCCTCGCCGAGCACCGGCGGGTGCAGGGGCACCCGTACGTCGGGGAAGTACAGGGTCTGCACGCGCCGGTGCGCCTCGGCGTCCAGCGCGCCGCCGGGCGTGACGAAGGCGGCGGCGTCGGCGATCGCGTACGACACCCGGTAGCCGCGGCCGCCCTCGCGCACGGCGAGGTGCATCGCCTGGTCCAGGTCGAGCGACCCGGGCGGGTCGACGGTGAAGAACGGCACGTCGGTGGCGTCGTACGCGGGCAGCCGGGGACCGCGCGCCGCCTCCTCGGCCTCCGCGAGCACGTTCGCCGGGAAGTCCCGCCGCACGTGCAGGTCCGCGCGGAGCGCGTCCAGCGCGGACCTCAACCGGACTCCGTCGGCGGTGGTGACGCGCAGGGGACGACGAGGCATGGAGCGAGCCTAAGTCGGGCGGTCGTAGGCTGCACTGCACCGGGGAAACGTGAAGGAGAACAACCGTGCTCGTCCTGCTACCGCCGTCCGAGGGCAAGGCCACCGACGGCACCGGCCCCGCCGTCGACCTGGGCTCCCTCTCCCTGCCCGGGCTCACCACGGCCCGCGCGACGGTGCTGGACGAGCTCGTCGGGCTCTGCGCGGGCGGCGACGAGGACAAGGCCGCGGACGTGCTCGGGCTCAGCCCCGGACTGCGCGGCGAGATCGCCCGCAACGCGGGGCTGCGCGAGGCGCGGACCCGGCCCGCGGGCGAGATCTACACCGGCGTGCTCTACGACGCCCTCGGCCTGGACACCCTGGACGCCGCCGCCCGGCGCCGGGCCGCCCGCTCGCTGCTGGTCTTCTCCGGGCTGTGGGGCGCGGTCGGCGTCCGGGACGCGATCCCCGCGTACCGCTGCTCGATGGGCGTGAAGCTGCCGGCGCTCGGGTCGCTCGCCACGTACTGGCGCACGCACCTCGCCGAGGCCCTCCCGGACGCCGCGGAGGCCGCGGGCGGGGGCCTGCTCCTGGACCTGCGGTCCTCGGCGTACGGGGCGGCGTGGAAACCGGCCCCGCGCAGCGCGCTCGCGGGGCGCACGGCGACGGTGCGGGTGGTGCAGGCGGAGACGCGGAAGGTCGTCAGCCACTTCAACAAGGCGACCAAGGGGCGGATCGTGCGGGCCCTCCTGGAGTCCGGGGCGCGCCCCGGGAACCCCGACGCGCTCGTCGCGGCCCTGCGCGACCTGGGCTTCACGGTGGAAGTGCCTGCGCCCGGCCGCCTCGACGTGTTGGTGACGGACGTCCACTGAGTTCGTGTGCGGGTGGGTTGTCGTGTGCGGCGCCGCGTTTGTTGCGGTTGGGGGTTCCCCCGCCCTCCCGCCCGATTGCCCGGCGCCCTCAGTGCGGGCCTGCGCTCTGTTGGGTTGGGGTCGGTGCCGCGCCGGCGCACTCCCCCAGCCTTCGGCCGGGGGGACCCCCACAGCGCTCGCGGTTTGGCCCTACGTCATTCGGCGCCGGGTTCGCCGCTCGTCTCCCCCAGCCTTCGGCCGGGGGGACCCCCATGGGCGCACCCCGCCACACCCCCTGCCGTGTGTCGGGGCGCATGACGGCCGGTAGTGGGTGAGAAAGGCACTTGCGGCAACCCCGGACCACCCTCTGAACCCCGTCCGGCCGTCAGCCGCCCACACGACCGGAGGGGGTGTGGCGGGGTGCCCCCGGCCGAAGGCTGGGGGAGACGAGCGGAGCACGCGGCGCCCGACGATGTGGGGCAGCGCCCCGAGCGCCGAGGTGAGGGTCCCCCCGGCCGAAGGGTGGGGGCGTGCCCCGGCGCGGCACCGACCCACAACGAACGCAGCGGGGCGGTCACTGACCGCGCCGGATGGGGGTCTCCCCGGCCGAAGGCTGGGGAGGGCGGGGGACGCCTGCCGCAGGCGCAACGGAGCCGCACGCGACAACAGGCCGCACGGGGCACCCCGTTGCGCAGGCTGCAACGCGCGTTGCGAGGGCCGCACGGGGGCGGCACGATGCCACGGTGCTGAACCTCGCCCCCGTTGCCCCCGTGATCCCCGTCCTCACGCTGGACGACCCCGCCGACGCGGCCCCGCTCGTCCGGGCGCTGGTCCGCGGGGGGTTGACCGCGGTGGAGTTCACGCTGCGGACACCCACCGCGCTGGAGGCGATCGCCGCGGCGGCCCGTGAGGTGCCCGAGGCGGTCGTGGGGGCCGGGACCGTGGTGCGGGCGGAGCAGGTGGGGGCGGCGGCGCGGGCCGGGGCGCGGTTCCTGGTGAGCCCGGGGTGGACGCCGGGCCTGCTGGAGGCGATGACCGCGTCCGGGCTGCCGTTCCTGCCCGGCGTGTCGACCGCCTCCGAGGTGGTCGCCCTGGCCGAACGCGGCGTGACGGAGCTGAAGTTCTTCCCCGCGGAGGCGGCCGGCGGCACGGCGTACCTCAGGGCGCTGGCCGCCCCGCTGCCGGACGTCCGGTTCTGCCCGACCGGCGGCATCGACGCGGAGCGCGCGCCGGCGTATCTGGCGCTGCCCAACGTCGCCTGCGTGGGCGGTAGTTGGATGGTCCCGCAGGACGCCCTGCGGGACCGCGACTGGGACCGGGTGGAGCGGCTCGCCCGCGAGGCGGCCGCGCTGCGGGCAACGGCGCGGCCCGCGCCGTCAGCGCAGGTGTGACGTGTCGTTGAGCAGCCGCAGCGACGCGTTCCCGTCCCCGTAGTACGCCACCGCCGACAGCGCCGCCGGCGACAGCTCCATCCGGAACAGCGACTCCGGCGGGGCGCCCAGGGCGAGGCGGACCAGGGTCTTGATCGGGGTGACGTGTGTGACCAGCAGGACCGTGCGGCCGGGGTGACGGGCGAGGAGCTTGTCCCGGGAGAGGGAGACCCGGCGGGCGACGGCGGCGAAGCTCTCCCCGCCGGGCGGGGCGGCCTTGGCCGAGCCGAGCCAGGCGTGAAGTTCGTCCGGGTAGCGCTCCTTCACCTCGGCGAAGGTGAGCCCCTCCCAGGCGCCGAAGTCGGTCTCGCGCAGCCCCTCGTCGACGCGTACGTCGAGGCCGAGCCGGTCCGCGACGGCCTGCGCGGTCTGCCGGCAGCGCGCCAGCGGCGAGGTGACGACGGCCTGGACGGTGCCGCGGGCGGCGAGGGTGTCGGCGGCGCGCCGGGCCTGCCAGAGGCCCTTCTCCGAGAGTTCCGGGTCGTCGCCGCCGCTGCCGGAGAAGCGCTTGTCCGCGGTGAGCGGGGTCTCGCCGTGCCGCAGCAGGACGAAGGTGGTGGGCGTGCCGAGGTCGGCCGCCGCCGCCCAGCCGACGGGCGGGGCCTTGGATGCCTCGTCCACGGCCTCGTCCACCGGTTCGGGCTCGGTGGCGGCGGTGACCAGCGCGGCGGCGGAGCGGCCGGGCTCCCACTGCTCGCCGCGCTTGCCGGCGTCCATCGCCTCGTTGGCGAGCCGGTCGGCGTGCTTGTTCTTCTCGCGCGGGATCCACTCGTAGCTGACCTGCTCCGCCGGCAGGACGGCCTTCGCCTCGGCGGCCAGCGGCCGCATGTCCGGGTGCTTGATCTTCCAGCGGCCGGACATCTGCTCGACGACCAGCTTGGAGTCCATCCGCACCCGTACCCGGGCCTGCGGGTCGATCGCGCGCGCGGCGCGCAGCCCGGCGATCAGGCCCCGGTACTCGGCGACGTTGTTGGTGTGCCGGCCGATGAACTCGGCGGCCTCGGCGAGCACTTCGCCCGTGGCGCCGTCGCAGACGACGGCGCCGTACCCGGCCGGTCCCGGGTTGCCCCGGGACCCACCGTCGGCCTCCACCACCAACGTACGGGCCATTACAGGCCCGACTCGGGGGTGCGGACGAGGATGCGGCGGCAGTTCTCGCAGCGCACGACCTCGTCGGCGGCGGCCGCCCGCACCTCGTTGAGCTCGGTGATGTTCAGCTCCAGCCGGCAGCCCTCACAGCGCTTCTGGTAGAGCCGGGCGGCCCCGACGCCGCCGGACTGGCCGCGCAGCTTGTCGTAGAGCTTCAGCAGGTCGGCGGGGACCGAACCGGCGATGATCTCGCGCTCCTTGGTGACCGTGGAGCCCTCGGCGTCGATCTCCTGCAGCACCACGTTGCGGCGCTCCGTGGACTCGCCGGCCTTGGCCTGCACGGACTCCAAGCGCCCGGTCAGCTCCTGGACCCGCTCCTGCAGGCCCTCGCGGCGCTCCATGACCTCCAGGACGACGTCCTCGAGGTCGCTCTGCCGCTTGGCGAGCGAGGCGATCTCGCGCTGCAGGTTCTCCAGGTCCTTGGGGGAGGAGACCGCGCCGGAGTCCAGCCGCTCCTGGTCGCGGACGGCGCGCTTGCGCACCTGGTCCACGTCCTGCTCGGCCTTGGTCTGCTCGCGGGCGGTGTCGCTCTCCTCGGTCTGGGCGGCGACCAGCAGGTCGCGCAGCTGGGTCACGTCGGAGTTCAGGCGCTCGATCTCCGCGTGCTCGGGAAGGTTGATGCGCTTGTGGTCCAGCTGCGCGAGGCGCGCGTCGAGGGCCTGGACCTCAAGCAGTCGGATCTGGTCTGCGGGCGCGGCTTTCAGCGGGGGGCTCCTGAGGTCGTGGGTTCGTCAAGGGGAAGTGCCGGGGCGTGGGCCGTCCACGGGTCGGTGACGGCGCGCGAAACGTACGTGCGCAGTGCCCAGCCGTGCCGTTCGCAGACCTCGTCGAGCCGGCGCGCGGCCTGCTCGCACCAGGGCCATTCGGTGGCCCAGTGGGCGGCGTCGACGAGCGCGGGCGGACCCGCCTGCTGCGCCTCGGACGCCGGGTGGTGGCGCAGGTCGGCGGTGAGGTAGACGTCCACCCCGGCCCTGCGCACATCGTCGAAGAGGCTGTCGCCGGAGCCGCCGCACACCGCCACGGTGCGGACCTGCCGCTCCGGGTCGCCCGCGACGCGCAGTCCGGTCGCGGTGGCCGGCAGGCCGGCCGCCGCACGGCGCGCGAACTCCGCCAGCGTCATCGGCTCGGGCAGTTCGCCGATCCGGCCGAGGCCGCGGCGGCCGGACGGGTCGGCGGGGTCGGGCACGAGGGGTCCGGTGACCCGCAGGCCGACGGCCTCGGCGAGGGCGTCGGAGACCCCGGGGTCGGCCCGGTCGGCGTTGGTGTGCGCCACGTGCAGCGCGACGTCGTTCTTGATCAGGGTGTGCACGACGCGGCCCTTGAAGCCGGTCGCCGCGACCGTCGTCGTCCCGCGCAGGTAGAGCGGGTGGTGCGTGACCAGCAGGTCGGCGCCGGTGGCGATCGCCTCCTCGACGACCTCCCGGACCGGGTCGACGGCGAACAGGACCCGGCCGACCTCCGCGTCCGGGTCCCCGCAGACGAGACCGACGGCATCCCACTGCTCGGCCCACGCCGGAGGCCAGAGGGCTTCGAGGGCGGCGATGACGTCGGACAGTTTCGGCACGGGTCGAGGTTACCGCGCCGGTGGCGGGCGGCCGGAATCCCGGGCTGGTCATGAGCACACCGAGCATCCGAAGTCCGACGGAACGGGACGAGAGCCACCCTTATGTGTGAAGACCACCAACTCGTGTCGGACGCCCGGGCGTGCGAAAACTAGCGTCGTGGCCCGGAGGTGAGCCACACCATGACAGCCTGCGCCACCGAGACCACCACCGTGCGACGGGCCGGGTTCACGATCGCCGCGGACGGCTCCTACGCCGCCTGCCTGGCCCAGGCACCCGACGGGGGTGACGGCTGGTACCCCGAGCGCTGGACGCTCGGCGGGCCCGAGCCGTACACCGTGCCCCTGCCCGGCAACCAGCCCGAGGAACAGTGCTCCGAGGTCCTGCCGTTGCCCGACGGCCGCGTGCTCATCCGCCGCCGGGTCGCCGACCGGTACGACCTCGCCCTGCTCTACCCGACCGGTCCCGGGACCGGCGAACTGCTCGTCGGCTCGCTGCCGGGCGGGGACGCGGAGGCGCGGCTGCTGCCCCCGGTCGCCTCCGGCGAGGCGTACGCGCTCACCTACGACCCGGTGCGCGAGGTGTCGGCGGTGTGGCTGGTGCACGACGACCGGGACCTGCGGCCGCGCCGGCTGGCGGAGGTCCCGGGCCGCTGCGGGGGCGGCGCGTGGCTGGACCGGGCGGGCCGGCTGCTCGCGCTGGACCGCGAGGCGGAGGGGACGGTCAAGACGGTCGCCGTCGACCTGGAGCGGGCCGGGGCGGTCAGCCCGCTGCTGCAGATCACCGAGGGGAGCAACGACCGGTTGCTGCTCGCGGAGCCGGACAGCGGGCTGCTGATAGTGCGCACCGACGCCACCGGCGAGGACCGCATCGGCTGGGGCGTCCTGGGCAGCCGCCGGCCCCTGCGGTTCGCCGAGTGCCTGCGTGTCCCGGACGCGGTGCTCACCCCGTTCGCGGCGCAGCCCGGCCAGGTGCTGATGCCCGAGGCGTGCGCGGTGGCGCTGCGCGCGGACGGCCCGCACGGCACGTCGCTGGCGGTCTGGCGGCCCGGGGAACGCCGTACCACCTGGCTGTCGGCGCCGGAGGGCTGGCTGCCCGGGGCCGGCCTGTGGTCGGACCGCGGGGTGCTGCGCCTGCCGTACGCCTGCACGCACTGCCCGTGCGGCACGGTGGAGTACCAGGCGCCGCCCGCGGTGCCCGTGCCGCCCCCGCCGGGGAGCGCGGCGGAGGGCGCTCCCGCGGACGTCCCGGAGGCGGCCACGACCAGCCCTGTGCTCCCGTTGCAGAAGGCGCCGCTGGCCACAGGATCTTGAATCGGTAAACTCCTGCGGCGTTCCGCGCACCTTGCACGCTAGTCACGGGGAGTTTCCTCATGTCCGATGCCCGACACGACACCGCCGCCGAGGCCCGCCTCGAGGACGGTTCCGCCGAGGGCCAGCACGCCGGCCGCCACCGCGGTACGGCTTCCGCCCAAGACGACAACGCCCAGGTGGTCCAGGCGCCGCACGGCCGCCACCGCCGCCCCTCCGGGCCCCCCGCCATGGAGGTCTGACGGGCCCGGAGCCCGGAAGGCCCGGTTCAGCCCCCGTGGCGCAGGGCCAGGACGTCGGTGGCGGCGAAGGTGTCACCGGGGTCACGGCCCGCCCAGTACGGGGTGAGCAGGTCGTCCAGCTCGTCGTGGGTGAACGCCTCCTTGGCGGTGTCGAACCTCGCCGCGACGCGGGGGCGGTCCATCACCGCCACCATCCCGCCGTGCACGACGAACAGCTGACCGGTGATCCGGTCGGCCGCCGGTGACGCCAAGTAGCCGACGAGCGGGGCGACATGCTCCACCCCCAGCGGGTCCGGCCCGTCCCCGGGCCGCCCGAGGCCCGCGAAGACGTCCTCGGTCATCCGCGTGCGCGCCCGGGGGCAGATGGCGTTGACGCGTACGCCGTACCTGCCGAGGGCGGCGGCCGTCGACGAGGTGAGGCCGACGATGCCGCCCTTGGCTGCCGCGTAGTTGGGCTGGCCGGCCGAGCCGGCGAGGAACGCCTCGGACGAGGTGTTGACGACCCGGCCGTAGACCGGGGCGTCCGTCGTCTTGGCGCGCTCGCGCCAGTGGGCGGCGGCGAACCGGGTGGTGGCGAAGTGGCCCTTGAGGTGGACCCGGACGACGGAGTCCCACTCGTCCTCGGTCATCGAGAAGACCATGCGGTCCCGCAGGATCCCCGCGTTGTTGACCAGGATGTCGAGGGCCCCGTACGTGCCGACCGCCAGCCCGACCAGGTCCTGCGCCTGCCCGAAGTCGGCGACGTCCCCGTGGTGCGCCACCGCGTGGCCGCCGGCGGCGGCGATCTCGGCGACGACCTCGTCCGCGGGGGTCGCCGACGCCGCGCCGGAGCCGTCGCGGCCGGGCTGCCCGTAGTCGTTGACGACCACGTTGGCGCCCAGCCGCGCCAGTTCCAGCGCCTCCGCACGGCCCAGGCCGCGTCCGGCCCCCGTCACGATCGCCGTCCTGCCGTCCAGCACGCCCATGCCTTCTCCAGCCCTGGTGTCAGACCGCGATGCAGGTGCGCAGCGCCTCACCGCTGCGCATCTGGTCGACGGCCTCGTTGATCTGGTCGAGCCGTACGCGGTGGGTGATGAGCCCCTCCAGGTCCACGCGTCCGGCGCGCCAGAGGCGGATGACGCGGTCGTAGGACCGCAGGACGTCGCCGCCGCCGTAGAGGGAGGGCAGGATGCGCTTCTCGTCGAAGAAGAGCTCGAACATGTTGATCTGCAGGAGGTCGTCCATCGCCCCGGCGCCGACGACGCAGAGCGTCCCGCCGCGGCGGGTGGTCTCGTAGGCCGTGCGGGCCGTGGCGCTGCGGCCGACGACCTCGAAGACGTAGTCGAAGCCCTCGCCGCCGGTGCTCTTGGCCTTGGCGTCGGCCAGTTCCTCCGGGGCGACCGCGTCGGTGGCGCCGAAGCGCAGGGCCGCGTCGCGGCGGGACTCCACGGGGTCGACGGCGATGATCTCCGAGGCGCCGGAGGCGCGGGCGCCCTGGATGACGCTGATGCCGACGCCGCCGCAGCCGATGACGGCGACCGACGAGCCGGGGGTGACCCGCGCGGTGTTCAGCGCGGCGCCGATGCCGGTCGTGACGCCGCAGCCGATGAGGGCGGCGATCTCGTACGGCAGGTCGTCGGGGATGGGCACGGCGCAGGAGGCGGAGACCACGACCTCCTCGGCGAAGGTGCCGGTGCCGGCGAAGCCGAAGACGTCCCCGGCGGGGCGGCGGAAGTTGGGCGTACCGGCGTTCATGAAGCCGGCCAGGCACAGGTGGGACTGGCCGCGCCGGCAGGCCGGGCAGGCGCCGCAGGCCGGCAGCCAGCAGACCAGGACCCGGTCTCCGGCCGTGAGGCCCTCGACGCCCTCGCCGGTCTCGACGATCTCCCCGGCGCCCTCGTGGCCGGGGACGAAGGGCGCGGGCTGCGGCAGGACGCCGCTCATGGCGGACAGGTCGGAGTGGCACAGCCCGGTCGCCCGCAGCCGGATGCGCACCTTGCCCGGGCCGAAGCCCACCGTCTCGATGTCGTCGACGACCTCGAGCTTGTCCTGGCCGATCTCCTGCAGGAGTGCTGCGCGCATGGGTGTTCCCCTCTCCCCTCCGGGGCCTACGAGTACTCGACGACGGTGTCGGCGAGGACCGGCGCGTCGTCCCGTTCGACGGCAGTCGCCGACGCCAGGACGCGGCCCTGTTCTGACCACATCCGGATGCGCAGGGTCTCGCCGGGGAAGAAGACCCCGGCGAAGCGGGTGGAGCAGGACCGTACGCGGCCCGCGTCGTCGCCGAGCAGGGTGTCGACGACGGCCTTGAGCGTGATGCCGTAGGAGCACAGGCCGTGCAGGATGGGCCGGTCGAAGCCGGCGTGCTTGGCGAACTCGGGGTCGGCGTGCAGCGGGTTCCAGTCGCCGGAGAGCCGGTAGAGCAGCGCCTGGTCCTCCCGGGTGGCACGCAGGACGGTGCGGTCGGGGGCCCGTCCGGGCGGCGCGGTGCGGGCGGAGGGGCCGCGGTCGCCGCCGAAGCCGCCCTCGCCACGGACGAAGATCTGCGCGTCGGAGGTCCACAGCGGCCCCTGCTCGTCGGTGACCTCGCGGCGCAGCACGATGACGGCGGCCTTGCCCTTGTCGTACACGTCGGCGACGCGCGAGGACTGCAGCGCCCGGCCGCGGACGGGGACCGGGCGGTGCACCTCGATGCGTTGCGCGCCGTGCAGGACGGCGGCGAGGTCGATCTCGATGCCGGGCAGGGACAGCCCGCCCCGTGCCTCCCCGGCGGCGACCGAGCCGCCGGCGACGGTGGCGAAGCTGGGCAGGACCTGCAGGCCGGGGCCTTCGAGGGCGTAGTTGAGGGTGTTCGCGCCGAGGCCCAGGTGGTAGAGGATGACGTCCCTGTGGTCCCAGACGAGTTCGGCGCTGCGGGGTTCGGCCGAGGTGGCGGCGGCGACGTCGATCGGCATGTCCGGCGGCTCCTTCGCTGCGCGATGGGCCCTGGCGCGGCCGTCCGCACCGTCGGCCCCGCCAGGGCGTGTACTAGAACGCGTTCTAGCCAGCCCATGTATAACGCATCGCCCGGCCGCTGGGAATAGCTGACACGTCGTCAGAACGGCCACCGGTGGTGACATTTGTCCTGTCCGGGTCCGTACATTCCCCACTGACCCCGCGGGGGGCGGCGGCCCTAGTGTCAGTGACATGACGACGACAGTGAGTTTCACCAGGGCCGTCAAGACGTTCGGCGCGGTACGCGCGGTGGACGGCGTCGACCTGGAGATCCGGCGGGGGGAGTCCGTCGCCCTGCTCGGCCGCAACGGCGCGGGCAAGTCCACCACGATCAGCCTGCTGCTCGGGCTCAACGAACCCGACAGCGGCGAGGTCAGGCTCTTCGGCACCACCCCGCACACGGCGGTCCGCGCGGGCCGGATCGGCGCGATGCTGCAGGACGGCCGGCCGATCCCCCGGGTGACCGTACGGGAGCTGCTCACCTTCGTGGCGCGCACCTACCCCCGCCCCATGCCCGTGGCCGAGGCCCTGGAGCTGGCCGGCCTCACCGAGGTCGCCGGCCGCCGCGCCGACCGGCTCTCCGGCGGCCAGGCGCAGCGGGTCCGCTTCGCCGTGGCCCTGGCCGGCAACCCCGAGCTCATCGTGCTGGACGAGCCCACCGCCGCCCTCGACGTCGAGGCCCGGCGCGCCTTCTGGGACTCGATGCGGGCGTACGCGGCCCGCGGCAACACCGTGCTGTTCTCCACCCACTACCTGGAGGAGGCGGACGAGAACGCCGACCGCATCGTGGTCATCGACCGCGGCCGTGTCGTCGCCGACGACAGCGGCGAGCGCATCAAGCGGGCCGTCGGCGGCAACCTCGTCTCCTTCGACCTGGCCGGGACCCCCACCGAGGGCCTGCGGCAACTGCCCGGGGTGGTGACCGTGGAGGTCCGCGGCGACCGCGCCCTGCTGCGCTCCGCGGACTCCGACGCCACCGTCGTCGCCCTCGCCGACCGCGGCATGGTCCGCGGCCTGACGGTGACCGCCGCCAGCCTGGAGGACGCGTTCCTCTCCCTGACCTCGCAGTCCTCCGCCGAGGACGCCACCCCCGCCACCGCCACGGACACCGCCGCCCTCACCGAGGAGAAGGTCTGATGCTGCTCGCCTACGTCTCGCTGGAGATCCGCCGCACCCTGCGCGACGCCGGATTCGTGATCTTCGGCGTCGGCATGCCCGTCATGATGTACCTGCTCTTCACCAACCTCGGGGTCAGCGGCTCGGAGGAGGACAAGTCCATCGCGCTGGCCTCCATGATCGGCATGGCCGCGTACGGCGCGCTGGGCTCGGCGGTGTCCACCGGGTCCAGCGTCGCGGAGGACAAGGGCCTCGGCTGGCTGCGCCAGCTGCGGATCACCCCCATGTCCCCGCTGCTGGTCGTCACCGGCCGCTGCATCAGCGGCTCGGTCACCGTGCTGCCCGCCATCCTGGCCGTCCTGCTGGCCGGCGGGCTCGTCAACGGCGTCGAACTGGAGCCCTGGCAGTGGGCGGCGGTCGGCGGGCTGCTCTGGATCGGCACCGCCCCCTTCACCCTGCTCGGCCTCGGCAACGGCTACCGGCTGTCCGGGCAGACCACCGGCGTGGTGAACATGGCCTGCAACCTGGGCCTGTCCGTCGTCGGCGGACTGTGGATCCCCTCGTCCGTCTTCCCCGGCTGGCTGCGGGCGGTCTCCGAGTGGACCCCGTCCCACCGCTTCGGGCAGCTCGGCTGGAGCATCGCCGACGGCGCGGTCCCGCGGGCGGGTACCGTCGTCGTGCTCGCCGCGTGGACGGCCCTGTTCGGCGCGTACGCCGTGTACGCCTACCGCCGCTCGGCACGCACCCCGTGAAGCCCGCCGGCACCGTGGAGAAGGAGGAGACGACGGCCATGGCGACCACGACGGAATCCCGGCCCCCGCTGCCGGCACGCATCTGGCGCGAGTGGCGGCACCTGCGGGTGACCCGGTCCGCCTCCGCGGAGATCGAGGACCTCAAGCCCCCGACCCGCTTCACCTTCCTGCCCTGGCTGCTGATGGGCGTGGGCGCCCTGTCCCACCTCCTGCAGGGCAAGGCCGCCAACCCCTGGCTCGGCGGCCTCGGCCTGCTGGCCTTCAACTCCCTCTACATCGGGGTCGTCTTCACCGCCCTCAACCCGCGCGCCGCGGCCGGGAAGGCGCCCCGGCTGTACCTGCTCGCGCTGGCGGCCGTCACCTACGCCCTCGCCATCGGCTACGGCGGCAGCTGGCTGGTGTTCTTCCCGCTGCTGTCGCTGGCCGTGGGGATCGTGGTGCGCGGCCGGCGGATGGGTCCCGTCCTCGTCGCCCTCGCGGTGTCCGCCGGGATCGTCTCCGGGCTGCGCAGCGGCGACGTCTGGGACGGCGTGTCCATCGGGTACGGCAGCCTCATCTCCGGCCTGGTGACCGCGGCCATGCTCACCCTCTTCGACGCGGTGACCCAGCTGCGCGCCACCCGCCAGGAGCTGGCCCGCAACGCCGTCGCCGAGGAGCGGCTGCGCTTCTCCCGCGACCTGCACGACCTGCTGGGACACACCCTCTCCGTGGTCGTCGTCAAGGCCGAGGCCGCCCGCCGGCTCGCCCCGCGCGACCTGGACGCCGCCCTCGCCCAGGTCGCCGACATCGAGGCGGTGGGGCGCCAGGCCCTCACCGAGATCCGCGAGGCCGTCACCGGCTACCGCGAGGGCAGCCTCTCCACCGAGCTGGACCGCGCCCGCTCGGCCCTGACGGCGGCCGGGATCGAGGCCGTCGTCAAGGAGTCCGGGCCGCCGCTGCCCTCGCAGACCGAGGCCCTCCTCGGCTGGGTGGTGCGGGAGGGGGTGACCAACGTCGTACGGCACAGCGGGGCCACCACCTGCGTCATCGAGCTCGCCGGCGCCGACGGTCAGGTACGCCTGCGGATCACCGACGACGGCCGCGGCGTAGGCTCGGCCCCCGGGTCGGGCTCCGGCCTGAGGGGGCTCACGGAGCGGCTGGCCGCGGCCGGCGGTTCCCTCGGCACCGGCCCCGCGCCCCGCGGCGGGTTCCGGGTCGTCGCCGAACTGCCGGTGGAGGAGGAACAGGCCGTATGAGCAGCCCCATCAAGGTCCTGCTGGCCGAGGACCAGGGCATGATGCGCGGGGCGCTCTCCCTGCTGCTGAACCTGGAGGACGACATCGAGGTCGTCGCGCAGGTCGCCGCGGGGGACGAGATCGTCACCACGGCGCTGGAGGCCCGGCCCGACGTCGCCCTGCTCGACATCGAGCTCCCCGGGCGCAGCGGGCTCGACGCGGCGGCGGAACTGCGCGAGCGGCTGCCGCAGTGCAAGGTGCTCATCCTCACGACCTTCGGCCGCCCCGGGTACCTGCGCCGCGCCATGGAGGCCGGGGCGTCCGGCTTCCTGGTCAAGGACGGCCCCGTCGAGGACCTCGCCGCCGCGATCCGGCGCGTCCTCGCCGGGCACCGCGTCATCGACCCCGCCCTGGCCGCGGCCGCCCTCAGCACGGGGCCCAGCCCGTTGACGCCGCGCGAGCAGGACGTGCTCAACGCGGCGGCGGACGGGGCGACGGTGGCGGACATCGCGGCGCGGGTGCATCTGTCGGAGTCGACGGTGCGGAATTATTTGTCGTCCGCCATCGGGAAGACGGGCACCCGGAACCGTGCGGAGGCGGTGCGCACGGCCCGCCACAACGGGTGGCTCTGACCGTCTGCCCGGGGTGCGTTCTGTGGGGCCCGGTTGTCGTGTGCGGCGCCGCGTTTGTTGCTGTTGCGGTTTCTCCCCCACCCCCCTCCCGATTGCCCGGCGCGGTCAGTGACCGCCTCGCTGCGTTCGTTGTGGGTCGGTGCCGCGCCGGCGCACTCCCCCAGCCTTCGGCCGGGGGACCCCCACAGCGCTCGCGGTTTACCCCTACATCGTTCGGCGCCGCGATGTGGGGCAGCGCCGCGAGCGCCGAGGAGGTGCGCCGGCGCGGCACCGACCCAGGCACACGATGCGAGACCCGCACCAACCGCGCCGGATGGGGGTCCCCCGGCCGAAGGCTGGGGGAGGGAGGGCGGCGGGGAAACCCCCAACCGCAACACGCAACCGCGCCGCACACGACGACCGCCCGCAAGGGTCACCCCCCGCGTCGGGGACCGCACGCGTGGGGGACGATGGGGGGCATGAGCACGCCACCCCCCGCAGACGTCCCCGCGGACGCACTGGCCGCCTTCGAGGCCGCGAAGGGCTTCATGCCCACCCACGAGGGCCTCGCCCTCCACGCGGCCGCCGCCGACGCCGCCACCCGCCTCCCGGGCCTGCCCCTGCTGGAGGTCGGCACGTACTGCGGCCGCTCCACGATCCTGCTGGCCGCCGCCGCCCGCGAGGCCAAGACCGTCGCCGTCACCGTCGACCACCACCGCGGCAGCGAGGAGCAGCAGCCCGGCTGGGAGTACCACGACACGGCGCTCGTCGACCCCGAGGTCGGCCTGATGGACACCCTCCCCACCTTCCGGCGCACCCTGCACGCCGCCGGGCTGGAGGAGCACGTGGTCGCGGTCGTGGGCCGCTCCCCGCAGGTCGCGGCGGTGTGGGGGAAGCCGCTCGCCCTGGTCTTCATCGACGGCGGGCACACAGACGAGCACGCCGGCAACGACTACGAGGGCTGGGCGCCGCACCTCGCGCAGGACGGCCTGCTGGTGATCCACGACGTGTTCGCGGACCCGGCCGACGGCGGCCAGGCGCCTTGGCGGATCTACCGGCGCGCGCTGGAGTCGGGCGCGTTCGAGGAGCTCTCGGTGACCGGTTCCCTGCACGTACTGCGGCGTACGGGCCCGGGAATCTGAGCCTGCGGATAGCATCGCTGACGTGTTCAAGACCAAGACACGCATCGCCGTGGCCGTGACCGCGCTGGTGCCGACGTGTGCGGCGGCCTGGCTCGTATGGACCGCGTCGGGCGATCCGGCAGCCGGCAAGAACGCCGACCTCTCGCTGAACGCGCAGCCGCTGCCGCCCTCGGCCGCGGCGTCGCAGCAGCCGTCGGCGCCGAAGGCCCTGTCTGTCGCCAAGCCGCTCGCCGGGAAGGTCGTCGTCCTCGATCCGGGGCACAACACGAGCAACAGCCGCCACACCCGCGAGATCAACCGCCTGGTCAACATCGGCACCGGCCGCAAGGCGTGCGACACCACGGGCACCGCGACCAACTCGGGGTACTCCGAGGCCTCGTACACGCTGGACGTGTCCCGGCGCGTGAGGGCGCTGCTCGCGGCGCGCGGCGCCACGGTGAAGCTGACGCAGGACGGGAACCGCGGGTACGGCCCGTGCATCGACGAGCGCGCCCGGATTGGCAACAAGGCGAAGGCCGACGCCGTCGTGTCGGTGCACGGCGACGGGTCGGCGGCCGGCAACCGCGGCTTCCACGTCATCCTCCCGGCCTCGGTGCACCGCGGCATCGCCGACACCCGCAAGATCGTCGCGCCCTCCAAGCGGCTGGGCACCGCCGTGAAGAACCACTTCGCGACGGCGTCCGGCACCAAGCCGTCCAACTACGTGGGCCGCGGTACGGGCCTGGTCGTCCGCAGCGATCTGGGCGGGCTCAACCTCAGCACCGTGCCCAAGGTGCTGATCGAGTGCGGCAACATGCGCGACCCGAAGGACGCGGCGCTGATGAAGAGCGCGGCCTGGCGGCAGAAGGCGGCCAAGGGCATCGCGGACGGCATCACGGCGTATTTGCAGGGCAGGCAGTGATCGACCGGTGTCCATCGGGTCCCGATCCTGTCACCGGGACCCTGCCGGGCTCAGCCGCGGACGCGCGTCCTCATACGATGGGGAACAGCCCTGCGACAGCGATGACGAGACGACTGACAAGGACCCCCCGTGAATAACCGCTCCCTCACCCGAGGAGACGGCGCGGTGATCGGCGCGGCGCTGCTGCTGCTGATCGCCTCGTTCCTGAACTTCTACGCCGCGAAGAACTGCGACGCGGACGGGTGCGCCGTCAGCGCCTGGAAGAGCGAGCTGTTCCCGCTGCTGCCCTCGGTGCACCTGCTGGGCCTGGTCGCCGCCGGCCTGTTCGTGGCCTCGCGTTTCCAGCCCGAGGGGCGCAAGGTGCTCGGCATCGGCCTGGCCCAGTGGGGCGCGGTGCTGTCCGTGGCCGCCGCCTGGGACGCCCTGTGGTCGCTCTTCAACGGCAACGAGGCCTTCGAGCTGGGCGCCGGCGCCTACCTCTCCTTCGTCGCCGCCGCCGCTCTCGCCGCCGCCATGCTGCTCACCCTGCAGGGCCTGCCCGCGCTGAAGGCGCCGCTGCTGCCCGCTCCCAAGCCGCAGCAGCCCCAGCAGGCGCAGCCGTACGGCGGCCAGCAGGGCCAGCCGTACCCGGGCGTGCAGCAGGGCGGCTACGGGTACCCGGGGCAGACCGGTGGGCACGGCGCGCCGGCCGACCCGTCGTTCGGCGGCGGGCAGTACGGCTACCCGCAGGCACAGCAGCAGCCCCAGCAGCAGCCGCAGGCCCAGCCTTCGGCGGAGTTCACGGCCTTCTGGTTCGCGGTGCCCGTGGCGCGGCCGCTGTACGCGGAGGACGGTTCGGGCCGGCAGATCGCCGAACTGACCCCCGGCACCTGGTACCTGGCGGTGGACCAGAGCGGCACCGCCCTGGTCGCGCAGACCCAGGACGGCCGGCGCGGCGTCCTGCAGGACGCCGGCGGCATCCAGCGCGGCTGATCCCCCCGCTCCTCGCGCACCAGCCGTGCCCCGGGCCGTCCGGTCCGGGGCACGGCTGTTCCCCTTCCGGGGCGGGGGAGGTTGCCGTACCGTACGGCTGACATACCGTCAGATGCGGCAGGAGGCCTGCGCATGCGGCTCGGTCTGGCCCTCGGCTACTGGGGGCGCGGCCCCTCCCCCGACCACCTGGCCCTGGCGCAGGAAGCCGAGCGGCTCGGCTACGACTCGGTGTGGACGGCCGAGGCCTGGGGCTCGGACGTGTTCACCCCGCTCACCTGGATCGCCGCGCACACCAGCCGGATCCGGCTCGGCACGGGCATCGCCCAGATGGCGGCCCGCTCCCCCACCGCCACCGCGATGCACGCGCTGACCCTGGACCACCTTTCCGGCGGCCGGGTCATGCTGGGTCTCGGCCTGTCGGGACCGCAGGTGGTGGAGGGCTGGTACGGCAGGCCGTTCCCGCGCAGTCCGCTGACCGCGACCCGGGAGTACGTGGACGTCGTGCGGCAGGTGCTGCGCCGCCAGGGCCCGGTGGCGCTGGACGGGCGCTTCCATCCGCTGCCGTACGCGGGGCCGGACGCGACCGGCCTCGGCAGGCCGCTCAAGCCGATCACGCATCCGCTCCGGGCCGGCCTGCCGATCCTGCTGGGCGCCGAGGGCCCGAAGAACATCGCCCAGACCACCCGCATCGCCGACGGCTGGCTGCCGCTGTACTGGTCGCCGTTCCGCACGGACGTGTACGAGGCGTCGCTGGCTGACGCGCCGAAGGAGTTCATGATCGCCCCGATGGCGCGCGCCCGGCTGTGCGACGACCCGGCGGAGGGGCTGCTGCCGGTGAAGGCGATGCTCGGCTTCTACATCGGCGGGATGGGCGCCGCCTCCCGCAACTTCCACGCCGACCTGATGGCCAGGATGGGGTACGAGGAGGAGGCCCGGCGCATCCAGGAGCTGTTCCTGGCCGGGCGGCGCGAGGAGGCGGTGGCGGCGGTGCCGGACGCCTTCGCGGACGAGATCTCGCTCGTCGGCCCGCGCGGGAGGATCGCGGAGCGGCTGGAGGTGTGGCGGTCGGGCCCGGTGACCGACCTGCTGGTCACCGCGCCCGACCCGGCCACCCTGCGGGTGCTGGCCGAGCTCATCCGCCGCTGAGCTGGGACAGCGAGGGCACCTTGTCGGTGACCTTGGCGCCGGCGTCCTCGCCGGCCGACTTGACGCCGCTGATGGTGTCCTGGAAGGTGCCCACGATGTCGTCCGTGCCCTGGCCGCTGCGCAGCTTGGCCGGCAGGTCCTTGAGCGAGTCGATGCCCGCCGTCAGCGGGGCCACCAGCTTGGAGAGGGTCGGGTCGCCCTTGGCGTTCTCCGAGGCGGCCTTGAGCCGGTTGTAGGCGAAGGCCCCGGCGAGGCCGGCCTTCACCAGGGTGAGCTTGCGGCCGTCGGCGTCCTTCTTGAACTTGCCCTCGCGGTAGGGCTTGACGATCCACTGGTAGGTCGCCCCGGCGGCCAGTCCGGCGTTGGCGACGAAGCGGGTCTTGGCGAGCTTCTGCTTCTGCACGGAGGAGGTGGGGCTCGCGGTGCCGCCGCTCGCGCTCCCGTCGGAGTCGCCGCCGCAGGCGGGGACCACGAGGAGGACGCCGGAGAGCAGGAGGGCGGTCAGGGCGCGGCGCAAGGGCATGACGGTTACTCCCGGGGGATGCGGTGCGTGATCGCATCCTCGCCCGGGCCCCGGCGACCGGCCACCGCACAGGGCCGTACGGGGCGTCAGGGGCCCGCCGGCCCGCCACGTTTCAGTCCGCCGATCGGGGCAAGACGGCAGGTATGTCCAGACGTTATCGCGGCAATCTGGCGGCCACCATCATCATGGTGGCCGCGGACGTGGCGGCATTCATCCTGATCCTTTGGATCGTGCTGTGGGTCCTCGACGCCAACCGGGCGAACGACCTCGTGGAGTGGATCCACGACATGGCGTCCTGGCTCGGTGGCTGGGCCCACGACATCTTCTCCACCCAATCCGCATGGGCGCGCACCCTGCTGAACTACGGTCTGCCGGCGGCGGTCTACCTGATCGTCGGGCACGCCGTGGCGGGTCGCGTCAACCGGGCCTGACGCCCGCTCACCGGCCGGCGCAGCACCCCGCCGCCTCGGGCACCAGCCCGAGCGGCAGCCGTTCGCCCCCGAAGACCGCCGTCGTCGCCTCGTCCCCTCCCAGGGCGGCGACGGCGAGCAGCAGGGCCCCGGCCGTCCACGTGGTGCGTTCGCGGGGCCACACCGCGGGTCCGGTGCCGGCCTGCGCGTCGCCCTCGAAGACGTACCCGGTCCAGTACATGCCGTCCTCGGCGCGCAGGTGCCGGATCGCGGCCAGGATCTCCACCGCGCGGTCGGACTCGCCCATCGCCCACAGGGCGAGGGCGAGTTCCGCGCTCTCCCCGCCGGTCACCCAGGGGTTGGGCACCACGCAGCGGACCCCGAGGCCGGGCACGACGAACTCGTCCCAGCGTGCCAGGACGCGCTCCCGGGCGGCCTCGCCGCGCAGCACCCCGCCCAGGACCGGGTAGTACCAGTCCATCGAGTAGCGGTCCTTGTCCAGGAACCGCTCGGGGTGGTGGGCGATGGCGTGGCCGAGGGCACCGGCGGCCAGCTCCCAGTCGGGCTGCGGGTCCTCGCGGTGCTCGGCGACGGCCAGCGCGCAGCGCAGCGCCTGGTACATCGACGAGCAGCCGGTCAGCAGCGCCTCCTGCGGGAACGTCCCGTCCTGCTCGCGCTTCCAGGCGATCTGCCCGCCGGGCAGCTGGAGTTCCAGGACGTACTCGACGGCCGCGTACAGCACCGGCCACATGCTCTCCACGAAGGCGTCGTCGCCGGTGGACAGGTAGTGGTGCCACACGCCGACGGCGACGTAGGCGCAGAAGTTGCTCTCCCGGCCCAGGTCGGTGGGCTCGCCCTCGGCGCCGTCGGCGTAGCCGTAGGCGGCGTACCAGGAGCCGTCCGGGTTCTGCCGTCGGGCGAGCCATGCGTAGGCGGCCTCGGCGTGCTCGTGCTCGCCTGCGGCGTCCAGCGCCATGGCGGCCTCGACGTGGTCCCAGGGGTCGAGGTGACCGCCCTCGAACCACGGTATGGCACCGTCCGGCCGCTGGACGGCGAGGATCCCGGCGACGGTCTGCGCGGCCTGCTCGGAGGTCAGGACGCCGGGCAGGACGAGGTGTTCGGTCCGCCTCACGCGTCGACGCCCGCCTTCGGGTTGTGCGGCTTGGTGGCGTAGGCGACGAAGCTCTTGCCGATCAGCGGGTTGAGCGTGTTCTCGGCGAGCCGGGTGGCCAGCGGCTTCTTCATGATGTCCCAGACCAGCAGCTTGTGGTACAGCTTCACCGGCAGGGCCTTGTCGTTGTCCACGCCGACGGCGCACTTGATCCACCAGTACGGGGAGTGCAGCGCGTGCGCGTGGTGGGTGCCGTACGGGCGCAGGCCCGCCTCACGGATCTTGCCCAGCAGCTCGTCGGCCCGGTAGATGCGGATGTGGCCGCCCTCGACCTCGTGGTACGCGTCGGACAGCGCCCAGCAGATCTTCTCCGGCCCGTAGCGCGGCACGGTGATCGCGATCAGCCCGCCCGGCTTGAGGACGCGCACCATCTCGGCGAGCACGCCCTTGTCGTCCGGGATGTGCTCCATGACCTCGGAGATGATGACGCGGTCGAAGCTGTCGTCGGGGAACGGCAGGCTGAGCGCGTCGCCCTCCATGGCCGTGGCGGTCGCACCGGCCGGGGCCTCCCCGGCCTCCTTCATGGCGGCGAACCACTTGGCGACCTCGCGGATCTCGTCGCCGTTCCGGTCCAGGGCGACCACGTTCGCACCGCGCCGGTAGCACTCGAAGGCGTGGCGGCCCGCGCCGCAGCCCAGGTCGAGCACGCGGTCACCCGGAGCGAGCGGGAAGCGGGAGAAGTCGACGGTCAGCACGTGGAGTCTGCTTTCGTCCGGGACGGTGACTGGACAGTGGGCCGCGGCCCCCCGGCGGCCTCGATCGCCGCGCGGTAGTGCTCGGCGGTGCCGATGGCGGCCCGCTCCCAGGTGAAGCGGGCCAGTACGCGTTCCCGGCCGGCCCGGCCGAGACGGCGGCGCAGCTCGGAGTCGCGCAGCAGCCGGCCCAGCGCCGCGGCCAGCGCGCCCGGGTCCCCCGGCGGCACGGCGAGGCAGGTCTCCCCGTCGGGTCCGGCCACCTCGGGGATGGCACCGCCGGTGGTCGCGACCAGCGGCGTCCCGGTGGCCATGGCCTCGGCGGCCGGCAGCGAGAACCCCTCGTACAGCGACGGCACGCACGCCACCTGGGCGCTGCGCACCAGGCGGACCAGCTCCGCGTCGCTGATGCCCTTGACGAAATCGACGGCACCGCCCAGCCCGTACCGCTCGATGGCGGCGGCCACCGGGCCGTCGTCGGCCCGCTTGCCGACGACGACGAGGTGCGCGTCGGGGTGCTCGGTGCGCAGCTTGGCGAGGGCCTCCACGAGGTGGACCAGGCCCTTGAGGGGCACGTCGGCGCTGGACGTGGTGACGATCCGGCCCGGCACCTCGGGCACGGACGGGTCGGGCGAGAACAGCCCTGTGTCGGCGCCGATGTGCACGACGTGCACGCGGTCCTCGCGCACCCCGAGGTGGTCGACGATCTCCTGGCGGGAGCTGCCGGAGACGGTCAGCACGGACGGCAGCCGGCGCGAGACCCGCTTCTGCATCCGGGTGAAGCCGTACCAACGGCGGACCGACGCCCGGCGCATCCACCCCTGCGCGACGTCGAGTTCGAGCTGCCGGTCGACGGTGACGGGGTGGTGGATGGTCGTCACCAGCGGCGCGCCGAGGGAACGGGGGCCGCCCAGGAGGCCGTAGCCGAGCGTCTGGTTGTCGTGGATGACGTCGAAGGCCCCGCGCCGGGCGGCCAGGTGACGGCGGGCCCGCAGGCTGAACGTCAGCGGCTCGGGGAAGCCGCCGGTCCACATCGTGCCGACCTCCAGCGCGTCCACCCAGTCGCGGTACTCGCCGCGCTTCGGGGTGCGGAACGGGTCCGGCTGGCGGTAGAGGTCCATGCTCGGCAGCTCGGTGAGACGTACCCCGTCACCGACCGCGTCGAGCACGGGGTAGGGCTGGGCGCCGATCACCTCGACGCTGTGCCCGAGCCGGGCGAGTTCCCTGGACAGATGGCGTACGTAGACGCCCTGGCCCCCGCAGAACGGGTTCCCCTTGTAGGTGAGCAGGGCGATCCGGAGCGGCCTGGCCTCTGCGGTCACTCACGGCCCCCTTCTCACTGCACTTCAGCGGGAGCGTAGCCGCCCGTGCCTTGCTAGAACAAGTTTCAGATTCGGTTACTCAGGAGTTGGCCCGAGAGCACGAAGATACCTGTAGGCGTGCGGGGTGCCCTGGTCGGTCCGGGTGATTCCCGCCACGCCGTGCCTGCGGCTGCGCCCGGTGTTCGCGTGCGGCTCCGTTGCGCCTGCGGCGGGCGGTTTCCCCGCCGCCCACCCTCCCCCAGCCTTCGGCCGGGGGGACCCCCTCAGCGCTCGCGGTTTACGTCCACATCGTTCGGCGCCCGGGTCCGCCGCTCGTCGCTTCCGGGCGCACCCCGCCACACCCCCTCATGCCGGTTGGGGCGACTGACGGCCAGTGGGGGGTGAGTAAGGCACTTGCGGCAACCCCGAACCGCTCTCTGAACCCCCACCGGCCGTCGGCCGCCCACACGACCGGAGGGGGTGTAGCGGGGTGCGCCCATGGGGGTCCCCCCAGCCTTCGGCCGGGGGGGGGGGAGGGCGGGCGGGGGATGCCCGCCGCAGGCGCGAACAACCCGCACACAACCACCGGGCCGCAAGGGGCACCCCCCGCAGAAGGGCACCGCAGTACGCTGGGGGCCGGTTCCGCACGGCGCACAGATTCGGATTGGGACAGATGACCGCAGCTCCTCAGCCGACGCCGTCCCCCGTGCCGCTGACCGAGCGTCAGGAGGCCCGCCGCCGCCGCATCCTGCGCACCAGCGCCGAGCTCGCCGTGCGGGGCGGATTCGACGCCGTCCAGATGCGCGAGGTCGCCGAGCAGTCGAACGTCGCGCTGGGCACCCTCTACCGCTACTTCCCGTCCAAGATCCATCTGCTCGTCGCCACGATGCGGGACCAGCTGGAGCACCTCCACGAGGCGCTGCGCAAGCGCCCGCCCTCGGCCGCCGAGCCCGCGGACCGCGTGGCGGAGACGCTGATGCGCGCCTTCCGCGCGATGCAGCGCGAACCGCACCTCGCGGACGCCATGGTGCGGGCGCTGACCTTCGCCGACCGTTCCGTCAGCCCGGAGGTGGACGCCGTGTCGCGGCTGACGACCGCGATCGTCCTGGACGCGATGCGGCTGGACGGGCCGCCCGGGCCCGAGCTGCTCTCCGCGGTCCGCGTCATCGAGCACACCTGGCACTCGGCCCTGGTGACCTGGCTGTCGGGACGCGCCTCGATCGCCCAGGTGAAGATCGACATCGAGACGGTGTGCCGGCTGATCGACCTCACCGATCCGCGCCGCGCAAAGCCCTGACCCCTCCGGCCCGGTCACTCCTCGGGCGGGAAGACCGCCTCGCCGGAGCCGGCCAGCGTGATGCTGATCGCCTCCACCGGGCAGCCCTCCGCCGCCGCGAGCAGCACCTCGGCGGCGTCGGTGTCGGGGGCCGCCGGGTGGGACTGGCGGGCGGAGTCGAGGGTGAAGCCGCCCGGCGCGGAGTTCACGCACATGCCCGAGCCGATGCACACCCCCCGGTCGACCTCGACGTGCCACCGGTCCCCCACGGGGTCAGCCCTCCCAGCCGGCGGGCAGGTGGATCATCTTGTGCTCCAGGTACTCGCCCAGCCCCTCGGGGCCGAACTCGCGCCCGAGCCCGGAGTTCTTGTAGCCGCCGAAGGGTCCGAGCATGTCGAGGCTGAAGGTGTTGACGTTGAAGGTGCCGGTGCGCACCCGGCGGGCGACGTCGATGCCGTGCTCGACGTCGGCGGTCCACACGCTGCCGGACAGGCCGTAGTCGGAGTCGTTGGCGATGCGGACGGCCTCGGCCTCGTCCTCGTAGGGCAGCAGGCAGATGACCGGGCCGAAGATCTCCTCGCGGGCGATCCGCATGGAGTTGGTGACGTCGCCGAAGAGGGTGGGCTCGACGTACCAGCCGGTGGGCTGCGCCTGCGGGCGGCCGCCGCCGGTGAGGACCTTGGCGCCCTCCTGCTGGCCGAGGGCGATGTAGTCCAGGGAGCGCTGCTGCTGACGGCGGGCGACCAGCGGCCCGACCTGGGTGGCGGGGTCGAGGGGGTCGCCGACGACGAGGGCGGAGGCGGCGGCCGCCAGGCGCTCGGCGGTCTCGTCGTAGCGGGAGCGGGGCGCGAGGATCCGGGTCTGGGCGACGCAGGCCTGTCCGTTGTTCATCCAGGCGGCCGAGACGATGCCGGGGACGGCGGTGTCCAGGTCGGCGTCGGGCAGGACCAGTGCGGCGGACTTGCCGCCGAGTTCCAGCGTCACGCGGGTGAGGTTGCGGGAGGCGACCTCCATGACGCGCTTGCCGGCGGCGACCGAGCCGGTGAAGGAGACCTTGTCGACGCCGGGGTGGCCGACCAGGTACTCGCTGACCTCGCGGTCGGCGGGCAGGATCGACAGCACACCCTCGGGCAGCCCCGCCTCGGCGGCGATCTCGCCGAGCAGGTACGCGTCCAGCGGTGACTCCGGCGAGGGCTTGAGGACCACCGCGCACCCGGCGAGCAGCGCGGGGGCGAGCTTGGCGGCGGCGGTGAACTGCGGGACGTTCCACGGGACGACGGCGGCGACGACGCCGGCCGGCTCGCGGCGCACGAGGAGCGGCCCGAGCACGCCGGCCCGTCGTTCCTCCCAGGTGAAACCGCGTGCGACGGTGATCGCGGCGTCCCACACCATCATCGCGCCCAGCGCCTGCGCGAGCACGCTCCAGGAGTAGGGCGAGCCGTTCTGGGAGCTGATGACGCGGGCGATCTCGTCGTGGCGCACGGCGATGGCGTCCTTGATGCGCGTGACGACCGCGATGCGCTCGTCGAGGGTCGTACGCGGCCACGGGCCCTCGTCGAAGGCCCTGCGGGCGGCGGCGACGGCCCGGTCGACGTCCTCGCGGGAGGCGTGCGGCACCCGCGCGAAGACCTGCTCGGTGTGGGGCGAGACCACCTCGATGATGCCGGTGCCGAGCGGGTCCACCAACTCCCCGCCGATGAAGAGCTGTCCGTGTTCGACGATCCCGTTCCCGTCCATGCCTGTCCCGTCCCGCCTTTGGCTGATGCCTCGTCAGAAAGCGACTCTGCTTCAGGACTGATACCAGTTCTAGTTATGGTGGGCAATGCATGCGACGGAGCGGAGAGGGGCCCTCATGGAGCACGGCGACGGCATCTGGAGCATCCCGGTCCCGATCCCCGACAACCCCCTGGGCCACACGCTCGTCTACGTCGTCGACACCGACCGCGGCCCCGTCCTGGTCGACACCGGCTGGGACGACCCCGCCTCCTACGACGCCCTCGCCCACGGCCTCACCGCGCTCGGCACCCGTGTCGCCGACGTCCACGGCGTCCTGGTCACCCACCACCACCCCGACCACCACGGCCTGTCCGGCCAGGTCCGTGAGGCCTCCGGCGCCTGGATCGCCATGCACCCCGCCGACACCGCCGTCGTCCGCCGCGCCCGCGGCGCCGCACCGGGCCTGTGGCTGGACTACCTCGCCGTCAAACTCGCCGCCGCCGGCGCCCCCGAGGAGCACCTCGCCCCGCTGCGGGCGGTGCGCGCCGAGCGCCGCGCCGCGAACGTACCCGGCCTGCGGCCCGCCCTGCCCGACCGCGACATCGTCCCCGGCGAGCGGGTCCCGCTGGCCGGCCGCGCCATCCGCGCGGTGTGGACCCCCGGCCACACCCCCGGTCACGTCTGCCTCTTCGAGGAGGACGGCCGCCGCCTCTTCTCCGGCGACCACCTGCTGCCCGGGATCTCCCCGCACATCGGCCTGTACGAGGACCCCGACGAGGCGACCGCCGGCGACCCCCTGGGCGACTACCTCGACTCCCTGGAACGCGTCGCCCGGCTCGACCCCGCCGAGGTGCTGCCCGCCCACAAGCACCCCTTCACCGACGCCGGCGCCCGCGTGCGCGAGCTGCTGGACCACCACGCCGACCGCCTCGCCTCGCTCCGCGCCCTGATCGCCGAGGCCCCGCGCACCCCGTGGCAACTGGCCGAGGCCATGCAGTGGAACCGCCCCTGGGAGCAGATCCCCTTCCCCTCCCGGAACATCGCCGTCGCCGAGGCCGAGGCGCACCTGCGCCGCCTGGTCAAGCTCGGGCACGCCGAACCCGTACCCGGGTCGGATCCGGTCGCGTACACCGCGGTGTGAGGCCGCCGGTGTGAGCCAGACCGCACACGGCCGGGCACGGCCCGGCGCGCGGTCCCGGCTAAGGTGTGGTCGACACACCAAGTCCAATCACGTCCGAGCGGGGGAAGCCGGTGCGAATCCGGCGCTGACCCGCAACCGTGAGCCGTCCCCGCCCGGGGAGGGCCCAGCCGGAGCACCCGCACGGACGGGAGCGGCTCTTCCGTCGAGGTACACGGAGCCGGAGCCCGGTGCCGTGACCGCGCGCCCGCATCCGGCTGCGCGACCGCTCACCCGAAAGGCACCACCCGATGCACCTGCGCCGCACCGCCGCGGCCGCCCTGGCCGCCTTCAGCACGCTCCTCATAGCCGCGTCGCCGTCACCGTCGCCCGCGGCGGCGCCCGCCGCGCTGTACGGGGAGGGCGACCCGACGTACGACGGCGTGTGGCGTCAGTCGTACGCGCTGCTGGCGCTCCACGCGGCCGACACGGACCCGGCCGGTGACGCGGTGGAGTGGCTCGCCAAGCAGCAGTGCGCGGACGGCGGCTTCGCCTCGTACCGTCCCGACCCGACGGCGCCCTGCGACCCGAAGACCGAGGACACCAACGCCACCGCCATCGCGGTCCAGGCGCTCGCCGTCCACGGCCAGGACTTCGCCGTCGAGCGCGCCGCCGAGTGGCTCGCCAAGGTGCAGAACCGCGACGGCGGCTGGTCCTACAACCCCGGCGGCGCCTCCGACGCCGACTCCACCGGCGTCGTCATCGGCGGCCTCAAGGCCGCCGGCACCGACGTCAAGTCCGTGACCACCGACGGCCGGTCGCCCTACGACGCGCTGCGCTCCCTCCAGGTGGCCTGCGGCAAGAAGGACGGCGGCGCGTTCGCCTACCAGCCCGACCCCAAGTCCGGCGCCCTCGCGGCCAACGCCAAGGCCACCGCCGACGCCGTGCGCGGCGCCGAGGGCGCGGGCTTCGTCGTCGAGGCCCCCGACCGGGACGTCCCTGTGCGCGCCGAGTGCGGCGGCAGCGCCTCCGACGCGGGCGCCGCCTGGCTCGCCGGTGGTCTCACCGCCGGCGGCAGCCACTTCGACGCGGTCACCCCGGGCTCCGACCGGAAGACCCCCGACTTCGGCACCACCGCGGACGCCGTCGTCGCCCTCGCCGCCGGCGGCCACCTCGACGCCGCCAAGGGCGCGTACAACTGGCTCGCCGCCAACTCCGCCGCCTGGTCCAAGGACAACCCCACCGCCCTCGCGCAGCTCGCCCTCGCCGCGTACGCCACCGGCAACCCCCTGCGCGACCACATCACGCAGCTCAGCGCCCTCGGTCCGGTCGCGGAACAGAAGCCCGACTCCTCCGGCGGCAGTTCGGTGTGGTGGATCGTCGGCGCCTGCCTGGTCGCGGGCATCGGCATCGGGGTGCTGCTCGCCGGCCGGAAGCACCGGCTGTGAGGCGGCCGCCCCTCACGGCGGCGGCACTCCTCCTGGCCCTGGTGGCCGCCCTCGTCGCGACGCCCGCGCACGCGGCCAGCTACCGGTACTGGTCCTTCTGGCAGCGTGACGCGGCCACCGACACCTGGGCGTACGCCCGGACCGGCCCCGCCCTCAGCCGCCCCGGCGACGGTGCCGTCGAGGGCTGGCGCTTCGGCGTCAGCCCCGACGCCGACTCGGCCGCGCGCCCCCGCGGCGCCGCCCGGTTCGCCGACGTCTGCGACGGCACCCCGGCCCGCCCCGGCACCAAGCGCGTCGCCCTGCTGCTCGACTTCGGCACCGCCGCCGGCGCCCCGGCCGCCCGCACCGCCTGCGCCCGCGTCCCCGCCGACGCCACCTCCGCCGACGCCCTGGCCGCCGTCGCGCCCCCGCTGCGCTACAACTCCGCGGGCCTCGTCTGCGCCATCGCCGGCTACCCCGCCACGGGCTGCGGCGAGCAGGTCACCGACGACGCCGCGGCCCCCGCGCCCGCGCCCTCCTCCGGTCCCGCGCTCGGCACGTACGGCGCCGCCGCCGTCGTCCTCGTCGTCGCCGCGGCCGCCACCTGGCAGGTCCGGCGGCGCCGGAGCGACCGCCCGTGACCACCGCCACGCCCCTGCGGTGGACCAGCGGCGCGCCGGTCTCCGGACCGCGTGCCCTACGGGCCCTCGCCCTGCTTGCCCGGCTGCGCCCGCACAACCGCGACGACCTGACCGGCCCGGCCGCCCGGCCCCGGCGGACGGACCTCCCCTCTGCCGACACCCCCGCCGAACCGCGCACGGGCGACGCAACCACCGCGCAGGCCCAGGTATCGGGCGCCCCCGCCCCACTGCGTCCGCGCACCCGGGAGGACCTGGCAGGCCCGGCGGCGCCCGAGCGACCGCCCGTGACCACCTCTGCGCCCTCCCCGCGGCCCGGCGCCCCCGCCCTCCCCTCGCGCGCCGCCAGGGCCGCGACGCAGGGCGAGGATCCGCGGTGCCGACGCCACCGCGCCGGCACCGCCGGACCCGCGGACGGTCCGACCGGCACGCCGGCCACGGCAACGCGGACCCAGCGGGACGACACCCCCCTGGGCAGCGCCGACAGTCCCCTCCACAAGACCGGCGAACCACGCACGGCCACCGCACCGCACGCGCGGGCCGCGACGCAGCGCCACGGTCAGTCGGCCGCCCCGGCCATCCGCCCCGGCGGCGCGGCAGCACGGCTCCTGCGGGACATCGCCCCCGGGGGCGATGCCGGCGAACCGCGCACAGGCCACGCAACCGCCCTGCCTGGCGCGGCAACACGCCCCCGACAGGTCCTCACACCGCCCGCCGGGGGCGACCACCGCACCCTCCCCCGCAGCGCGGAAGGCGGCGGCTCCGCCCGCTTGCGCGCGCTGCTCCGGCTGCCGGACCGGACCAAGGACGCGGGCACGGAGGGCGGACGGGCGGGACGGAGGCGCGGGCCGCACGCGGGGGCGTGGTGGCTGTGGGCGCTGGGGCTCGCCACGGCCGCGTCGCGGACGACGAATCCGGCGCTGCTCGCGCTGCTCGCCGCCGTCGCCGGATACGTCGTGGCCGTGTGCCGGGTGCCGGACGCGCCCTGGTCGCGGTCGTACGCCGCGTTCCTCCGGCTGGGTCTGGTGGTCATCGCCATCCGGCTCGCCTTCGCCGTCGTCCTGGGGTCGCCGATCCCGGGCACGCACACCGTGGTGTCCCTCCCCGAAGTGCCGCTGCCCGACTGGGCGCGCGGCGTCCGTCTCGGCGGGCGGGTCACCGCCGAGGGGCTGTGGTTCGCCTTCCGGGAGGGCATGAAGCTGGCCACGCTCCTGGCGTGTCTCGGCGCCGCCAACGCCCTGGCCAACCCCGCGCGGCTGCTGAAGTCGCTGCCCGGCGCCCTGTACGAGGCGGGCGTCGCCGTGGTCGTCGCGATGACGTTCGCGCCGCACCTGGTCGCCGACGTCCGGCGGCTGCGGACGGCCCGGAGGCTGCGGGGCCGCGCGGACAAGGGCGTACGGGCGCTGCTCCAGGTCGGCCTGCCCGTGCTGGAGGGCGCGCTGGAGCGTTCCGTCGCCCTCGCCGCCGCCATGGACGCCCGCGGTTACGGCCGTACGGCCGAGGTGCCGCCCGCCGTGCGCCGGGCGACCGCCGCACTGACCCTCGGCGGGCTGCTCGGGCTGTGCGCCGGCACCTACGCGCTGCTGGCCGCCGCGGGTGCCGCGTACGGCCTGCCCCTGCTGCTGGCCGGTCTGGCCGCCGCCGTCGCGGGGCTGCGGCTCGGCGGGCGCCGTTCCGTCCGCACCCGCTACCGTCCCGACCGCTGGGACGCGACCGCGTGGCTGATCACCGCCTCGGGCGTGGCCGTCGCCGCGCTGACGATCTGGGCCGCCGGGGCCTCCCCCGCCGACCTGGATCCGCCCGTGGTGCCGCTGACCGCGCCGTCGCTGCCGCTGTGGCCCGCGGCCGCCGTCCTGCTGGGGCTGCTGCCCGCGCACCTGAAGGGAGCCCGCCCGTGATCCGCTTCGAGCAGGTCTCCGTCACGTACGACGGCGCCGCGGCGCCCGCCGTCGCCGGTGTCGAGCTGACCGTCCCCGAGGGGGAACTCTGCCTGGTCGTCGGGCCCTCCGGCACCGGCAAGTCCACCCTCCTCGGCGCCGTCTCCGGTCTGGTGCCGCACTTCACCGGCGGCGTCCTCACCGGCCGGGTCACCGTCGCCGGGCACGACACGCGCCGCAACAAACCGCGCGAACTGGCCCATCTGGTGGGCACCGTGGGCCAGGACCCGCTCGCGCACTTCGTCACCGACACCGTCGAGGACGAACTCGCCTACGGCATGGAGTCGATCGGCCTCGCCCCCGACGTGATGCGCCGCCGTGTCGAGGAGACCCTCGACCTGCTGGGTCTGGCCGACCTGCGCGACCGCCCGATCAGCACCCTCTCCGGCGGGCAGCAGCAGCGCGTCGCCATCGGTTCCGTCCTGACCGTCCACCCGCGGGTGCTGGTGCTGGACGAGCCGACGTCCGCGCTCGACCCCGCCGCGGCCGAGGAGGTGCTCGCCGTGCTGCAGCGGCTCGTCCACGACCTGGGGACGACCGTGCTGATGGCCGAGCACCGCCTGGAGCGGGTCGTGCAGTACGCCGACCAGGTCGTCCTCCTCCCGGGCGGGGGCGCCGCCCCGGTCTCCGGGCCGCCCGCCGAGGTCATGGCGGTCTCGCCGGTGCGTCCGCCGGTCGTCGCGCTCGGCCGTCTCGCGGGCTGGTCCCCGCTGCCGCTGTCGGTGCGCGACGCCCGCCGCGCCGCCGCCCCGCTGCGCGAACGCCTCGACGGCCGCACCCCGCCCGCGCCGCCCGCGCCCGCCGCGGGCGAGCCCGTGGCGGCCGTGTCGGGACTCACCGTGCGCCGCGGACGGCTGGAGGCGCTGCGCGGGGTCGACCTGACCGTACGGCCCGGCGAGACCGTGGCCCTCATGGGCCGCAACGGCGCGGGCAAGTCCACCCTGCTGTCCACCCTCGCCGGGATGCGGCCCCCCACCTCGGGAAGCGTGACCGTCGGCGGGCTGGAGCCGTCGCGCACCAGGCCCGCGGAGCTGATCCGCCGCGTGGGCCTGGTCCCGCAGGACCCCCGGGACCTGCTGTACGCCGACACCGTCGCCGCCGAGTGCGCCGCCGCCGACACCGACGCCCGTGCCACCCCCGGCACCTGCCGCGCCCTCGTCGGCGAACTGCTGCCCGGGGTCGCCGACGGCACCCACCCGCGCGACCTGTCCGAGGGCCAGCGCCTCGCGCTCGCCCTCGCCGTCGTACTGACCGCCCGGCCCCCGCTGATCCTGCTCGACGAGCCGACCCGCGGCCTGGACTACGCCGCCAAGGCCCGTCTCGCCGCGCACCTGCGCGCCCTGGCGGCGGACGGCCACGCCGTCGTCCTCGCCACCCACGACGTCGAACTCGCCGCCGAACTCGCCCACCGCGTCGTCGTCCTCGCCGACGGCGACCTCGTCGCGGACGGCCCCACCCCCGACGTCGTCGTCTCCTCGCCCGCCTTCGCCCCGCAGGTGGCCAAGGTGCTCAGCCCGCTGCCCTGGCTGACGGTCGGCCAGGTCGAGGCGGCCCTGGCGGGCACGGCGTGACCGCGCGTCCACCGCGCGCGGTCCGGCTGGGCCGCCGGGCCGTCGTCGCGCTGACGCTCGTCTCGGTGATCGGCGTCGCCGCCTTCGGCTGGCCGCTGCTCGCCGACCCGGGCTCGGGGCTGGCCCACAGCGAGGACGCACCCTGGCTGTTCGCGCTGCTGCTGCCGCTGCTGCTCGCCGTCGTCATGGCGACGATCGCGGACGACGAGGAGGGCCTGAGCGCCAAGTCCGTCGCCATGCTGGGGGTGCTGGCCGCCGCGGGAGCGGCGCTGCGTCCGCTCGGCGGCGGCACGGCGGGCATCGAGCCCATGTTCTTCCTCGTCGTGCTGTCCGGCCGGGTGCTCGGCCCCGGCTTCGGCTTCGCGCTGGGGGCGTTGACGATGTTCGCGTCGGCCCTGCTCACGGGTGGGGTCGGGCCGTGGATGCCGTTCCAGATGCTGTCGATGGGCTGGGTGGCGCTGGGCGCGGGCCTGCTCCCGGGCGCCGGCGGGCTGCGCGGCCGGGGCGAGCTCGTCCTCCTCGCCGGCTACGGGGCGGTGTCCTCGATCGCCTACGGAACGATCATGAACCTGCAGGGCTGGCCGTACCTCGGCGGCATGTCCTCCGGGGTCTCCTTCGTGCCGGGCGGTCCGCTCCCCGACAACCTCGCCCGCTTCGCCGCGTACTGCCTGGCCACCTCGCTCGGCTGGGACGTCCCGCGCGCCGTGCTGACCGCCGTCCTGGTCCTCACCCTGGGCCCGTTCGTGCTGCGCGCCCTGCGCCGGGCCACCCGGCGCGCCGCGTTCGGCGCACCGGTGGCCTTCGTGGACGTGCACGGTGGCGGGGACGGGAGCGGGGACGGCGCGCCGCGCGTGCCGCCTCAGGCGCGCTGACGGGCCGGCGCCGCGAACCAGCGCGCGCGACGCGGGGCGCCGAGCACAGGAACGCGCCGAAGCGGTCGGTGTCGCCGGGGTCGGCCGGCGCCGCCCGCACGCCGTGCGCCGCGACGCCGACGCGGCAGCTCCCGCTGTTGCCGATCGGCACGTCGCGGGTCCCGCTCGCGGTGTGCGGCCGCAGCGGCACGGCCGGCCGCCCGTCGCAGTTGCCGTCGGCCCGGTCCCTGGCCCGGCGCAGCGCCCCGGCGCAAGGCCCCGGTGCGCTGCCCGCGTCCCGCCGGCTCAGATCCGCTGGATGATCGTGCCCGTCGCGAGCGCCCCGCCCGCGCACATCACGATCAGCGCGAACTCCTTGTCCGCGCGCTCCAGTTCATGCAGCGCGGTGGCGATCAGACGGGCCCCGGTGGCGCCCACGGGGTGGCCGAGGGCGATCGCGCCACCGTTGACGTTGACCTTCTCCAGGTCCTGGTCGAAGACCTGGGCCCAGGACAGCACCACCGAGGCGAAGGCCTCGTTGATCTCGACGAGGTCGATGTCGTCCAGCGTCATGCCGGCCTTGCCGAGGACCGCGCGCGTCGCGTCGATCGGTCCGTCCAGGTGGTAGTGCGTGTCAGCGCCGACCAGCGCCTGCGCCACGATCCGGGCCCTCGGGCGCAGCTTCAGCGCCCGCGCCATCCGCTTGGACGCCCACATCACGGCCGCCGCGCCGTCGGAAATCTGCGAGGAGTTCCCCGCGGTGTGCACGGCCGTCGGCATGATCGCCTTCAGCCCGGCCAGCGCCTCCATGGTGGTGTCGCGCAGCCCCTCGTCACGGTCGACCAGCCGCCACATGCCCTGGCCGGCGAGCTGCTCCTCCTCCGTCGTGGGCACCTGCACGGCGAAGGTCTCCCGCTTGAAGCGCTCCTCGGCCCAGGCCCGCCCTGCCCGCTCCTGCGAGATCAGCCCGAGCCGGTCGACGTGCTCCCGGGTCAGCCCGCGGCGCCGCGCGATGCGCTCGGCCGCCTCGAACTGGTTGGGCAGGTCCACGTTCCACTCGTCCGGGAAGGGCTTGCCGGGCCCGTGCTTGGAGCCGCTGCCGAGCGGCACCCGCGACATGGCCTCGACGCCGCAGCCGATGCCGATGTCGATCACCCCGGCCGCGATCATGTTGGCGACCATGTGGTTGGCCTGCTGCGAGGAACCGCACTGGCAGTCCACGGTCGTCGCGGCCGTCTCGTACGGCAGCCCGCAGGCCAGCCAGGCGGTGCGCGCCGGGTTCATCGACTGCTCCCCGGCGTGGGTGACCGTACCGCCGACGATCTGCTCCACGGCGTCGGGCTGGATGCCGGTGCGGCCGAGCAGTTCGCGGTACGTCTCACCGAGCAGGTAGGCGGGGTGCAGATTGGCGAGCGCGCCGCCGCGCTTGCCGATGGGGGTGCGTACAGCTTCGACGATGACGGGTTCAGCGGCCATGTACCTCGTCCTCTCCTCGGCCGCGGGGCGTCCCGGCGCCCACGGCAGAACTAGTACGCGTTCTAGTTCCGCCCAGCAGTCTGATTACCGGCGGTACGCGGGCGCAAGGGTCGTGCACCAAGCCGGCCGATCCGCACCGTCACGGGTCTTGCGACTTGCAGGGGCCGGAGCTACCGTCCACAGGCACATCTGATGGAGCGTCAGCAAGCGGTGCGCGGGGACGTCCGCGGGCCGCCGCCCAGGGAAGCCCCGGAGACCACCACGGAGACATCCGGACCAACCGGATCACGACCCGGACCACGACCCGGACCACGACCCGGACCACGCCGGACCACCCGGACCAGGAGCCGCCGATGTCCGCCACGCCGCCGCCCCCCTCCTGCCCCGCCCTCCCCGACGGCTTCGACTTCACCGACCCGGACGTCAACCAGGAGCGCATACCCCTCCCGGAGTTCGCCGCCCTCCGGCGCACCGCACCCGTCTCCTGGATCCCCCAGCCCCACGGCATCGCGGGCTTCGGGGACGACGGCTACTGGGCCGTCACCCGCCACGCCGACGTCAAGACGGTCTCCACCACCCCCGAGACCTTCTCCTCCCGCACCAACACCGCGATCATCCGCTTCAACGAGCACATGCAGCGGGACCGCATCGACGCCCAGCAGCTGATCATCCTCAACATGGACCCGCCCGAACACACCCGCCTGCGGCAGATCGTCCAGCGCGGCTTCACCCCCCGCGCCATCCGCGCCCTCGAGGACGCCCTGCGCCGGCGCGCCGAACGCATCGTCGCCGGCGCCGCCGCCCACGGCAGCGGCGACTTCGTCACCGACGTCGCCTGCGAACTGCCCCTCCAGGCCATCGCCGAACTCATCGGCGTCCCCCAGGAGGACCGCGGCAAGATCTTCGAGTGGTCCAACAACATGATCGGCTACGACGACCCCGAGCTCGCCATCACCGAGGAGATCGGCACCGAGTCCTCCATCGAGCTCATCTCCTACGCGATGAACATGGCCGACGAACGCAAGGCCTGCCCCGCCCACGACATCGTCACCAAGCTCGTCGCCGCCGAGGACGAGGGCAACCTCACCACCGACGAGTTCGGCTTCTTCGTCCTCGTCCTGGCCGTCGCCGGCAACGAGACCACGCGCAACGCCATCACCCACGGCATGCACGCCTTCCTCACCCACCCCGACCAGTGGGACCTCTTCCGCGCCGAGCGCCCCCGCACCGCCGCCGACGAGATCGTCCGCTGGGCCACCCCGGTCACCTCCTTCCAGCGCACCGCCACCCACGACACGGAGCTGGGCGGAGCCAAGATCCGCGAGGGCGACCGCGTCGGCATCTTCTACGCCTCCGCCAACCACGACCCCGAGGTCTTCACCACCCCCGACACCTTCGACGTCACCCGCGACCCCAACCCCCACCTCGGCTTCGGCGGCGGCGGCCCCCACTTCTGCCTCGGCGCCAGCCTCGCCCGCCTCGAGATCGACCTCATCTTCAACGCCATCGCCGACACCCTCCCCGCCATCCGCCTCGCCGGCGCCCCCCGCCGCCTCCGCTCCCCCTGGCTCAACGGAGTGAAGGAACTCCGTGTGACCTACACCTGACCCCGAGCGTGCGTTTGCTGGTCACGGGGTATGGCAGGGTAGGGTGTGCTTTCGCGTGTCCAGCGGGCGTGTAGCTCAGCGGTAGAGCGCTGCCCTTACAAGGCAGATGTCGGCGGTTCGAAACCGTCCACGCCCACCAGCCCCAGCGCATGGCAAAGGCCCAGGTCGTCCGGTATGAGTCCGGAAACCTGGGCCTTGATCTTTTGCCCCTCGTGAGGGCCGCCGTGCCACTCACGTGCCAGAAAGTCCACCGGAATCCACACCGGAGTCCGTCCCCTTGACCCGCCGGATCTGGTCGTCCACGTGCCCCGCGATCTCGTGATCGCGGCCGTTGACGAGGTGCTGATAGATCAGCGCGGCCCGCACCGACGAGTGCCCCATGCGATGCATCAGCTCTCGCGTGGAGGCCCCGCCCGTCGCGGCGAGGGTGTTCCCGGTGTGCCGCAGATCGTAGAAGTGGACGTCCCCGAGGCTGGCCGTAGCGATGGCCCGCAGCCAGATGCGCCGAAAGTTGTTCCGCCGCAACACTCCCCCGCGCGGGCCGACGAAGACCCGACCCGTGCGCCCTGGCTCGGCGTAGTCGGCGAGATGCGCCACCAGCTCCGCGGTGAGCGAGGCGGGGAACGCCACAGTGCGCACGCCGGCTGCGGACTTGGGGGCCTTGACCGTCAGTCCGTCCGACCGGGTCTCGGCGACCGACCGGCGGACCGAGATGGTGCGTCGCTCCAGGTCCACGTCCCACCGCTGGAGGCCGGCCAGCTCCCCGAAGCGCAGCGCGGTGAAGGCCGCCAGCAGGATCATCACCCGGTAGCGCGCGGGCACGGCGTCCGCGAGCCGGAAGACCTCCGCCACCGACAGGAACGGGCGCTCGGCACTCGGTGCGGTGGCACCACCCTTGATCCGGCACGGATTGCGCTGGACCAGGCCGTCGTCCACGGCGGTGTTCATGATGGCGCGGAGGATCTGATAGGCCTTGGCGACGGTCGCCCCGCCCACACCTTGGTCAAGGAGGGTCGTCCGCCAACGCCGGACCTGCGGGGTGGTGATGTCCCTCAGCGGCACAGTGCGGAAGGTCGGCAGGATGTGCAAGTACAGCGCGCTGCCGTTCCGTTCGCGGGTCGTGGCCGCGTAGTCCCGATCCTTGAACCAGCTCTCGGCGTACTCACCGAACGCGATCTTGACGTCGGGGTTCTGCCAGTCACCGTCGAGGATCTTGGCCTCTTGCTTCACCAGCCAGCGGTCCGCATCGGTCTGACTGGCGAAGGTCTTGTCCGCCGTCCGCATCAGCCCGTCCGGGCCCCGGTAACGGGCCTGGAAACGCCCCGAAGGCAGCTTCCGCACCGACCCGAAGCGACGGCGGCGCCCCTTGGAGTTCGCCATCAGGCCACCGCCTTCAGCCGCGCCGTGCCGCTCGTGACCGGCTGGACCGTGTGATCCGCAATGAAGGCTTCGACCGCGCTCTCGGGGATGCGGACGTGGCGGCCGACCTTGACGAACGTGATGCGGCGCTCGGCGATCAGCCGACGCGGGAAGCGCACCGAGGTCCCGAGCATCTCGGCCACCTGGTCCACGCTGAGGTATCGATCCTTCATACTGCGGCTCCTTCCAGGGCCAGTTGATCGTGCAGGGCTTCGCGGGCGGTTTCGCGGTTGAGCCGGAGGTCCCGGGCGATGGACGCGGCGAGGGCGGATTCGCCGGGGGTGTGGCCGTGGCCGGCGTATTGCCAGTCGGCCAGGACCAGGACGGTGTCCGGCTCGATGTCCTCCAGGCCGAGGTCCGCGTGTTCTTGGGCGGCGCGGTAGTCGGCGCGTTCCTGGCGCAGCGCGCCGAGGGTGGTGGAGTAGGCGCGGGATTTGGTGGAGAAGTGGCCGCGGAAGCCGAGCATGTGTGCCCAGGCCCACAGGCGCCGGTCGGGGTAGAGGTCGTCGAGGTCGCGGCAGGCTTGGATGAGGCGGCGGGCGTGGTCGGGCACCTGGTAGCGGTCGAGCTCCGTCAGTTCGCCTATGCGGCGGTCGAGGGTGCCGGTGTTCTCTGCGGCTTTGGTGGCGTACTTGGCGACGTAGGACGCGACGGCTTGTTCGGTGATGTCCGAGCCGTCGCCGAACGCCTTGACTGGGCTGACGTCGAGCTGAGTGCCCCAGCGGAAGGGTCCGGGCAGGTTGGTCACCGGCGGCCGGGACGCTGACGCTCGTGTAGCCGTGGTGGGCGGCGGCGCGGATGGAGTCTTCCAGTAACTGCGTGGTGGCCCAGGCCGGTGGCTCGGTGTCGGGACCTTCGGGGCCGTCGAGGCGGATGACGGCGTGGAAGTGGACGGCACCGCGCTTTTGGAATTCGGCGACCTTGCCGAAGGAGACCCGCAGGACGTCTGCCATGGCGCGTTGGGTGAGGCCGGCGCGGGCGGCGATCTCGCGGCGGAGCCGGTTGGTGAAGCGCTGCCACAGCTGCCCGGCGTGGTTGTTGAACAGCACCGCCCCCGCGTAGTCGTACATGGCCGGGTCGATCGCAGTACCGAGGGCCAGGTCGCCAGCGGAGTGCTGGGTGTCGCAGCGGCAGCGGCCGGTGTCGGGCCGGTTGTGGACGCGCCCGAACAACCTGGGCTGGGGCCGGGCATGCCACCGGCCAACCCGCTTCACCGTCCTACGGAGTCCGCGATCAACTTCCGGCATGCGGCAGGTGCTACCCAACATAGGCCGGTAGCCTCACTCCATGACGAGCACGATGTGTGGATGGTGCGGCCGAGTGGCCAACATGCGTCCGTTGAGCGAAACCATCTTTCAGGGTGGAGAAGAGTTTCAGCGAGAAACATACTCTCAAGCCCATGAATGCGATCACTGCAGAAAGCTTCTCATCAGGTATGGATACATGGATGGAGGAGAGCCTGAGCAGTGGTTGCCTAGGACAGGGGCACACAAGGAATTTCCCGACGTACCTATCGAAATTGCATCGCTCGCCATAGAGGCCCACGACTGCCTATCCGTTAATGCAGGCAGAGGGGCAGTAATCCTTGCCCGAGCCGTAATTGAAGCCACGGCCAAGGACAAGGGAATTACGAACGGAAGCCTGTACGCAAAGATTGACCAACTTCACGCCTCCGGCCTCATTCGAGAGCATATCAAAGAGGCCGCACATGAGGTTCGAATGGGCGGAAATGATGTGGCGCACGGCGATATTCTGAACGGCCCGTTCTCTCGCGAGGAAACAGCAGAGATCCTAACATTGATGGACGAGGTCCTTCTCGAAGTCTACCAATCTCCGGCCCGCGTAGAGCGCGCTCGCCAGCAGCGCCTAAACCGCCAACAGAGTCCAGTAAATCCGCAATCTTGAATCTACCTGAACACTCAAGATAATTATCCGGTCCTCGACGCCACGCAGCCAACATGGGGAGTGTCTTGTCATGGTAGCCAGCGATTTTCGTAAGTTTGACTTCGGATATGCTGATTCAGTTCGTGAATTCAGTCGATCTCCGCGGCTACTACGGGAGGGCTACTACGATCTTGGCAGGATCGAAGAAAGCGTAATAAATTCGCACGAATTCCTGATTCTCGGCTATAAGGGGTCCGGAAAATCAGCAATTGGTGGGCGATTGCAACTGATTGCGCAGGACTCGCCAGCCCGGTACTCCGCTCCAGCGCCAATTCATGTAGATCGACTCTCCCTCAAGGAGTTTAGGGGAATCGTTCCGGAGGCGATTGACCCTCACATTCGCCATAAATGGGTCTGGGAGCTACATCTGTTGATTCACATTGTGTCCCAGTTGACTCAAGATGCTCAGGCAGAAAAAAAGCACAGAGAGAGTATCAGCGCTGCCCACGAGCAACTCAAGAAAGCAGGTGTTACACCACAAAGCCCGGCAGCAATGAAACGGCTGCGCACGAGTAACGTCGACACGACTGACACTTTGCTGCAATCATCGGGTACCAGACGAAGCACCGACGCAAGTAGGCTCGAAGACTGGATTCTCTACCTAAAGCACGAGGTCTCGTCCTTTAGAAGCTCGCGACAGCACTACGTCTTTATTGACGGGCTGGACGATGCCTCTATCGTCCAAGAAGGCAGAGCAGCGTTGCTCGGTGGCCTCATTCAAGCCGCAGCCGACCTTAATGATATGTTCGTGACGGTCCAGAGCCCGGTCAAAATTATTGTCTGCTGTCGGACCGATTTGTACGCCCGCCTATCCCTTCCCCGGGCAGGAAAGATTCGCCGCGATGACGGGCTGGAGTTGAACTGGTATCAGAATACGCGAGATTATCGAGCGACCCACCTTGTCCGACTGGCTAATCTTCGCGCAAAACTGGTAGATCCCAACTGCTCCAATGTGTTCGACGAGTTCCTCCCTGAACGGATCTCGAATAGAGGTGCTATTGAGTTTCTCTTGCTGCAAACACGCCACACTCCAAGAGATCTGCTCCAGCTCCTCAAGATCATCCAAGGGCACGTAGAACAACCCGGCCCAATCCCGGAGCCCGTCATCTTGGCGGGCGTCGCCGAATATTCTGGCAGTTACTTCATCGGAGAGATGAGGGATGCCCTCTCGACCTACTTCCAGCAAGAAGAGATCCGACGTATCGAAGAACTGCTTGGCACATTGCGTAAGCGGCAATTCTCACATCAAGAACTTGTCGACGTAGTGCAGCGCGACCACCGCTTCAAGGGGAAAGTTGACCCCGAAAAGATTCTATCCGCAATGTTTGATAGCGGATTCCTGGGCAATGTAACTTCAGGCGGCCCCGCTGGCGGCTATGAGCAATACTTCAGATTCAAATTTCGAAACCCTCAGGCCGCCTTGGTCTATGACGACGCAATGCAGCTACATCCGGGGCTCTGGAAGACCTTCAATGTGGCTTGATCGCCGCAGTCTGTGACGTGAAGGGTCCCCCGCCTACGACGGCAGCATACTGCCTGCCCGGAAGCCCACCGGCGTCAACGCGCGCCATAGTCGTGTCACTTCGGGTAGTCAGTCACGTCAACATCGATTCGACGCAGGCGAGCTGGGGACCCTTCCAAGCGGCTGTGACCCACATACCCTCAACAGCCCTAACCAACAGGCTTACAAGGCAAATGTCAGTGGTTCGAAACGTGCATGGCAAAGGCCCAGGTAAACCGGTATCACTCCGGGTGCCTGGGCCTTGATCTTTTGCCTTGGGCACAGCGACATCCTTCCCACCCGCCCCACAGGGCAAGCCAGTTCAGATGACCTGCCCCCTCTCAGGTTCCAGTTCTGGTGGCTAACTGACAGCCCTTCACGGAAGGCTGGCAGCCATGCCTCGTCCCTATCCTCCGGAGTTCCGGGCGCGCGCCATCGCGCTCATCCGCGCCGGCAAGCAGGCCAGACAGACGGCGGTGGAGCTCGGCATCCATCCCGTCACGTTGTCGAAGTGGTTGCGGCAAGACGACATCGACAACGGGCGGCGACCGGGAACGCCGTCGAGCGAGTCTGCTGAGCTGCGGGCCGCTCGCCGGCGGATCCATGAGCTGGAAACCGAGCTGGCGATCGTCCGGCAGACGGCGAAGTTCCTCGGTGAGGACAAGCCGGCCCCAAAAGGCTCTACCCGGTGATCGACCGACTCGTCGATGCCGGGGCACCGGTCAACAGATGCTGCCGGATCCTTGGTGTCGCCCGGCAGAACTATTACAAGCACAAGCGCACACCGACCACTCCACGGCAGCTACGGCGAGACTGGCTGACCGGGCTGATCCGAGAGGTTCACGTCGCTTCCCGCGGAACTTACGGCTACCGCCGCATCCACGCCGAGCTCACCCTGGGCATGGGCATCCGGGTCTGCACCAGGACCGTGTCGGTGCTCATGACACAAGCCGGGATCCACGGCCTGCCCAGACCGGTGCGCATCAAGCGGCTGCGTGGCATCGTCACCGCCGAGGACCTGGTCAATCGCAAGTTCCATCGCTTGCGTCCCGACGAGCTGTGGGTCACCGACATCACGCAGCACCGCGCCAGGGAAGGGTGGGTGTACTGCGCGGCAGTCCTGGATGCGTTCAGCCGCAGGATCGTGGGCTGGTCCATCGACTCACGGCAGGACTCCACCCTCGTGGTCAACGCGCTGGACATGGCCATCCGCAACCGCCGCCCCGAGCCGGGCGGGATCGTTCACGCCGATCACGGCACCCAGTTCACCTCCTGGGTCTTCGGCGAACGGATCCGCTCCGCCGGCCTCCTGCCGCCATTCGGCACCGTCGGGGACGGCCTGGACAACGCGATGATGGAGTCATTCTGGTCCTCCATGCAGATCGAGCTGCTCAACCGCAAGCGCTGGAAGACCCGGGTCGAACTGGCCAACGCGATCTTCGAGTACATCGAGATCTTCTACAACCGCCAGAGACGACATTCAGCACTGGGCTACCGCACCCCGATCGAGTACGAGCTACTCTCCGCACAAGACACCGTCCCCGCCGCCAGTTAGCCACCGCAGCTGGAACCCAAACTGTGGGGCAGGTCAAGATGTCACCCGATCGTGCAGCAGACCCATACGTTGCCCGCCGCACCGCCGAAGGCCTGTCCAAGAGGGACATCCTGCGCTGCCTCAAACGCTTCATCGCCCGCGAGGTCTACCACCACCTCACCCAGCGAACCACCCGCGCAACGGCCACATTGCACGATGCTTGACGCTCTATAGGAGCTTCATCAACGTCAGCGGCTACCTGCAGAGCAAGGCGACCGGAGACCGAAGAGAGACCGCCCGTGTAGGCGCCCTTTGCCAGTCCGTAAGAAGCCTGGCCCGAACTTACAAGGCAGATGTCGGCGGTTCGAAACCGTCTACGCCCACCAGCCCCAGCCCCAGCGCATGGCAAAGGCCCAGGTCATCCGGCATGGCTCCGGAAACCCGAGCCTTGATCATTTGCCTCCTGTGAGGGCCGCCGTGCCACTCACGTGCCAGATGGATCGGCGCCGGGCCCCTTCACCCGCCGGATCTGGTCGTCCACGTGCCCCGCGATCTCGTGGTCGCGGCCGTCGACGAGGTGCTGATAGATCAGCGCGGCCCGCACCGACGAGTGCCCCGTGCGACGCATCAGCTCCCGCGTGGAAGGCCCGCCCGTCGCGGCGAGGGTGCTGCCGGTGTGCCGCCGATCGTGGAAGTGAACGTCACCGAGGCCGGCCGTGCCGATTGCACCCGCGACCCCGGCACGGGGCGGTTGGCGGCCCGGGCGAGCGCCAGGCGCCAGCGGGACGGGGGGACGGTCAGCCCGCAGGCGTCCATCACCGAGCTGTAGCGGACGGCCACCCGGAGCAGCGCGAGCGAGACCCCGAAGGTCAGCCAGTACCAGGCGGGACGCCGCCACCGCAGAATCAGGGCGATGGCGACGACCAGCAGCAGCGCGACCGTTAAGCGGGTCATGGGTCAGGCCGCCTTCACAGCGCCGGCGGCGAGCGAGGTGACCGCGACCGCGCGGAAGCTGATCCCGTGGCGGCGCTGGCCGTTGAACTCGTTCTCCCACGGCCGGGCCACCAGACCGGTCAGCGCGACGGGCGTGCCCATCACCAGGTCACCCGAGATGCCCGACTCCGGGACGGCCACTGCCAGGATCTCGGCCTCGCCGTTCGCCGCGAACATCACGTCGACGGTCATCATCGTCGCGCCGGTCTCGGCATCCGTGGCGATCTCACCGGTACGGCGGTCGCGGATCTTCGGCTGGGGTGCCTGGGCCACCATCACGGTGGCGGCGGAGGTGTCCACGGGAATCTGACGCATCGTCTGTCTCCTGTGGGAGTAGGCGTTCCGCCGTCGTTCGGCGGTGACATCAGGAGACCGCGAGAGGTAGTGGACGCCTCACGGTCCGTATGGACGTTTGGGGACGCCTGAACTATCGTCAAAACGTCGCTAGCGTCCTCTCAGGAGGGCACGACGATGGCGAACGAACGGCTACGCGCGGCGATTTCGGCAAAGGACGAGACCATCCAGTCCGTGGCGGACCACGTCGGCGTTGATCCCAAAAGCGTGGAGCGCTGGATCACCACCAACCGCACACCCCACCGCGGCCACCGCTGGAAAGCGGCGAGTTTCCTCGGTGTCGACGAGGTCTACATGTGGCCGTCGGTCCAGAAACAGGCCGAGACGGCGAGCACATCCGAGCTGATCACGTACTACCCGCACCGCGGAGCGGTCCCGGCGGCCCTGTGGTCATCGCTGATCGAGCAGGCCACCAGCCACGTCGAGATCCTGGTCTACGCAGGGCTGTTCCTCTTCGACAGCCACCCCGACCTCCCCGACCTGCTGGCGCAGAAAGCCGCCGCTGGCGCCCAGGTGCGGATACTGCTGGGCGACCCGGACTCGGAAGCAGTCCGCCAGCGCGGCGATGAGGAGGGGATCGGCGGGGACCTGGCCACGCGAGCCCGGATCACGCGCCGCTACCTCGAACCGACCATGACCACCCCAGGCGTGGAGGTCAGGTCGCACGACACGATCCTCTACAACTCCAGCTACCGCTTCGACGACGACGTCCTGGTCAACCCGCACGTCCTCGGAGCTCCCGCCGGCCAGAACCCGGTCCTGCACTTCCGCTACCTGCCCGGCGCCCGTACCTTCCGGCACTACATGCGCAGCTTCGACTACGCATGGGAGCGCGGGACTCCCGCCGTCCGATGACCGCCGACCTGCCCCTGTTTGCCGACGTGTTCCCGGAGCTGGCCGCCGACATCCTGCGTCTCCTTGAGCCGGATGGAGGGGTTCTCAGCGAACAGATCCCAACGCTGCGGTACTACGGCGTATGCACCTGCTCGGCCACCTGCCGCAACCTTCTGACGTCACCCCAAGGCTCGCCCACTCCCTACATCTGCCCACTGGAGGAGGACGGCGAAGTGGTGATCTGGCTCAACCTCGACCCGACCGGAACCGCCATCGTCGACATCGAGATCCTGGACGGGAGATCGCTGCAGCCGCAGTACCGGCCAGCACCGTCGGATACCTCACTGCGGAGAGCTGATCACGTGAGGTAGAACGGCGGCATGGACGTCGCTGAACTGGAACGACTGCTGGATGAGGCCTTCGATCACGCGGTCGTGCACCATGGATACACCGACTACATGCGCGACTACGAAGTCATCGTCTACATGACTGCGGATCCTCGAACCGGCATCGAGCCGGGCCATCGGAGGTACCTCTTCAGGTACTGCGTCGAGGCGCGATGCGAGTCTTCTGTGCCGCCCGAGACTTGGCGTTCCTCTCTCGACGACCGCCTCATCGACCACGAGACGGCTGCCAACCTCGATGGTTATGTCTGGGGCGTCAAGTGGCATTGCATGTACCCGGGCGCGTCGATTCTCCCTGAGTCAGAAGCGGCTCTTCGTTGGTCCCGAGCCACCGGGCTCGACTTTCATGAGGTCTGCATCGAGACGAACGTGCACCGTCTCACCCTGCTCTTCTCTGACTTGCGCGTCAGTGAGGTTCCGACCGGATACGCCCCCTTCATCACGGACTGAAGGAGGCAGGTCGTATGTGTGAGGCTCGCCGCATGGCCCGCGTCGACTACTTCAACGACCAAGCACCCCGAAGGCGAACAGCATCGTGCCCTCGGTCACGGCGGTCGCGTTCAACGAGGCCGGGGAGATCTTGCTTGTCCACTCCAGGCGGAGGCGTCGACGTCAGGGAGTCCGCGCTGGCCGCAGCCGTGAGGGAGATGAAGGAAGAGACCGGGTTCGATGTAGAGGTGACCGGCTTGATCGGCATCTACACCAACTCGGATCACGTCATGGCCTACGACGACGGCGAGGTACGGCAGCAGTTCTCCATTTGCTTCCGCGCCCGCATCACCGGCGGCAAGATCCGCACCAGCAGCGAAAGCAAGGAAGTGGCTCCATAGCCGGCCCTACTCGGCGTCCTGTGCCTCGATCAGGTCGAGGTCGCGGACGCAGAAGCCGTGGTGCTCGAAGGTCTCGTTGAGCACCGTACCGAGGCACTGCCGCACCGAGCGGCCCCGGGCGTACGGCGGCCAGACATCGTCGTCGGGCACCGGCGCTCGCGCTGCGAGCTGCACAGCGGTGACCTCGTCCAGCCAGGCCTCGAGCTCGGCGGCCTGTGCGTCACGCACGCTCACGATCTCGTCGAGGGCCGGATCGAGCGAGAGGTCCAGCCCGTGCGCTCCACGGTAGGGCTCGACGGTCGTCCCGTTGCCCATCGGCGTGAACTAGCGCGGATGCCGTGCCACCGTCGTGCCGGAGCGGGCAGCGGGAAGTCCAAAGGTCAGGCCGGGGTGTCGGCGTCGCGGGTGGTGGAGTCCGCGAACGCCTCGGGGCCCTGCTCCGCCGCTGCCGGATCCATCCACATGACCTGCCAGCCATGGCCGTCGAGGTCGAAGAAGCTGCGTGAGTACATGAAGCCGTGGTCCTCGGCGGCATCCGCCTCGGAGCCGCCCGCCGCGAGTGCGGCGACGCTGACCGTGTCGACCTCATCGCGGGACGGCACGCTGAAGCAGTACAACGCCAGCGTGTGCGTGGTGGGGTCGGCCATCGGCAGTTTCGCGAACTCCGCGAACTTCCCGCGGCTGAGCAGCATGACGAAGGCCTGCTCGCCGACCAGCATGCAGACTGCGGACTCGTCGGTGAACTGCGGGTTGAAGCCGAACCCGAGCTTGGCGAAGAACGCCTTGCTGAGTTCGAGGTCCGCTACGGGGAGGTTCACGAACAGCATGCGGCCGGGGTGTGCGGGATTCGTCATGGTGGGTCTCCAGTCGGCGGCTCGATGGCGTGCGTACTGGGAGACCGGCCTGGCCGGCGGAACTCATCGGTGTACCTTCGCCGGCTACCCGAACAGCAGACGCGGCCGCTTGGACACCTTCGCCCATCAGCCGCTGGAACGGCCGGGTCTCCCACTGCCTGCCAACGCCCGACACCGGCTGACGGCCGCCCGGAGCATGCCCGGTGGGCGTGCGGTGAGAACCGCACCGGCGGCCGTCAGCTCTCCAGCGGATGGGGATCAGATGACGGTCAGCGTCAGGACCGCCGTGTACGTGCCGGGGGGCGTGGAGGTCGGGGCGTCGAAGTCGAGCCCGGCCCCGGCATCCGCGGTGCCGGGGCCGATGCCGGTGGCCAGCGTCCGGGACTCCTTGAGCCCGTTGCCGTCGCCGGGTACGACCGGGGCGCCCGGCGTGATGGACGGGACATTGCCACGGTCGGCGATCGCGGCGGCCCAGGTCAGGCTGCTCCCGTCGATGGTGCTTCCGGCCGGGCCGGTGAAGTCGCCGACCTGGCCGGAGACCGTCCAGCCGACGTTGCCGGCGCGGGTGTCGGTGACGGTGACCGGGGTCATCTGCCCCGAGGCGTGGAGGAACTCGCCCGACGGGTCGAGCACCGGACCGGGCAACTCGACGTGCGGGTCGCCCGCGACGGAGATCAGCAGCGCCCCGGGTTCGAGGGTCGTCGTGATCGACTGCGACCGGCCGCCGGGGGCGGTGCCGTCGCACGGAGTGCTGCCCACCCGGTCGCAGGGGGACGGGTAAGGGGCCGTCAGGGCGAGCGTGTTGGTCCCGTCGGTGGAGAAGGTGGGGTTGTGGCAGCTCTTGATGTCGATACTCTGGACGTCCACGCCGGGAATCCTGCGGACCTGGTTCAGGCCCGCCTGCACGAGGTTGACGGGCAGCGGCGAGTAGCCCAGTTCGTCCACGTGCTGCTGCCCCTGGCAGAGGAAGTAGTAGGCGAAGGCACCGAGGGATTCGCCCTTCTGAAGGGTGAAGTTGCGCTCCACTTTGGTCGGGACGATCGCGTAGCTGTAGCCGGAGAGCGGATAGGCGCGCGGGTCCGTGCTGTTGTAGACGTCGTCAAGGACCTGCGTGAGGTAGCCGGGCGAGGAACTGTCCTCGTTGGTCCGCGCCTTCAGCAGCGCGATCGCCACGTTCTGCGCGGTGGGCGCGACGTAGTACCCGGCCTTGTTGAGCACCTTGGCGACCGGGGACCTGGTGGTGAGTGCCGCGTGAGAGTACTCGACGTAGGTGATGGTGCCCACGTTGCGGGACTGCGCCACATAGCCGGAGACGCCGTTCGAGCCTGCCTGGCGGACGAAGGTGCTGCCCGGCACGACCGGGTAGACCGACGCCGTCCCGCAGGGGTGCTGCGGCCCGCCCGGCGGCAGTAGTCGTCCCACGGCGACGGGTACTGCTTGCTCATCCAGGTGCTGAACTGCGCTGTGCTGCCGGAGCTGTCGGAGCGCACCACCGGGACGACCGGGCGGGCGGGCAGCGTGGAGGCGAGCGCGGGGTTGTCGGCCTTGATGGCGGGATCGTCCCAGGTCGTGATCTGTCCGGTGAAGATCTTGGAGATGACCTCGCCGGACAGCCGTAGGTCGGTGACGCGCCGGCCGCCGATGGTGAGGTTGTACATGAACGACGTACCACCAGCCACGATCGGCATGTAGGCGTACGTGCGGGACGGCGGCGGGTCGGCGACGCCGGAGTCCTCGAGGCCGTAGGGGATGTCGGAGACGGCGAAGTCCACGGTGCCGTTGCGGAACTGGTTGCGGCCGTCCGACGAGCCCGTGCCGCTGTAGGTCACGCGCATGTCGTACTGCTGGACGTCGGCCTGCCACTGGTCGAGCGCGTTCTGGCTCCAGGTCGACCCGGCGCCCGCGATCGGCACGTGTGTCGCGGCGGTCGCCGGGGTGGCGCCGAACAAGAGGGCGGCGAGGAGGCAGAGGGCGGTGACGATTCCCGGGCGGGCGAGGAGTGCCGGAGGCGGGCCGTGCATGGCGGGTGACTCCTGGTCGGTGTGGGTGAGTGCGGGCCGTGGTGGTGGGGCGGTTGCTCGGTGGCCTGGGCGGTGCCCGGAGGACCTGAGGCGGGCTCGCCTGCTCATGCGTGCTCGACGTCCCGGCGCGGGCCTGCACGGACCGGTGCCGTTGATCGCCGACCGCTTCCCATGAACCGTCGTCCCCCCCTGTCGCCGGGCACGGTGTCCGTGCCCGCAGCGCGATCGACGGCCGCCCCCTGAGCCTTGATCGCATCGCGTAAGAATGCGCGGATCGCCGCAACCCGGGGCGACAGCCCGGTGAAGGACGGACAGCGAACGCACCAACGCCGAGGGCCGTGCTGATCGGGGTTGCTGACGGCGTGCCGCGAAGTCGGGCATGGCAGGTGACGGGATCCGCCCGCCCCGAGCGGCTGGGTGAGGAAACGGAACGCCACGCCGCCGGCGAGGTGGCCGGGCCATGCCGCGGTCACGTCAACGCTGCTGCTGGCGGAGGGGGTTCACATCGGTTCCTGGGCACTGCGCAAGGCGACCGCGGCTCGGTCAGCCGCTTCGGTGCCGGGGCCACGCCGCGGCCGCGGTCTGCATCGTGGCCGTCCACTCGCTCGGGGAGTCGCCGGCGATCTCGTCCCAGAGCCGGTGCTGCGCTCGCGCGAACGCGTCGAGCCCGGGTGCCGGGGCGGCGGCGAACGCGGGGTGCTCGGCCGACAACTGCTCTGCCTGCTCGGGAGTGTGGCCGGAGGCGATGAGCCAGATGGCCCACAGGGCGGGGTCGATCCACCCGGCGCCTCGGGCGGCCCAGGCCCAGTCGACGAGCCGGGCCCGTCCGGCGATGAGGACGTTGTGCAGGTTCCAGTCGGTGTGGAGCAGCCGGTCCCCGGTGAACAGCCCGGCGTCGTCGCCGGCGTGGGCCCGCATGCGGTCCGGCATGGTCCTGAGCGGCAGGTCGGGCAGCGGCAGGGCCGCGAGGGTGCGCATCGCGTCGGCGACGAGGGCCAGGTGGGGTGAGCCGGGGGCGTAGTCGGCGTGGGGGCCGTCGAGGTCCTCGAAGCCGAGGAGGTCCCAGCCCGCGCACCGGGTGTGCCAGAGGAGGGCCGGAGCCAGCGGCGTGACGTGCGGGGCGATGGCCGCTTCGCGTTCCTGCGTCCAGGCCCGTGGATGCCCGAGCCGCAGTCCCTTGACGAAGACGGCGCCCGTCGCCGTACGGATACGGGCCGCGACTTCCGAATTGAGGCCCGTCGGGACCGACTCGGCTTCCAGCACGGGCCCGGTGTGCTCCTCGATGACGGCCAAGGCGTCGGCGGGGACCTCGGCGAAGCGGTGCGTCGGCATGGTCGGAGGGTCCCAGAACGGGCCGGAGGGGGGCCACGCCGTGCACACGGCACGGCTTCCCTCGGTGACGGTCCGTGGCAGGGTTCGCCGGCCGGGCCCGCTGCACTGCGCCAGTCGGTCGAGCATGCGGAGCGTCGTGGCGCAGTTGGGGGGCCGCCAGGCGTGGCCGGGGCGGGCGTACGGGCTCCGTCGGCGGGCCTGCTCACCCGTTTGCCGACGGGCGCTTCACCCACCTGGCCGCAGTGCTGGCGGTGCTGGGGTCTGTCCGTGGCTCGTCGTGCTTCCATCCCGTCAGGAGGCACACATGATGCGTGAGGACCGACAGCAGGACACCCACCCGCAGGCGGGTGCGTCACGGCGGCATCTGCTCGCCGCGGCCACTCTGGCGCCGATGCTGGGCGGGGCGATCTCCGCGTGCGCGCCAACCGGAACGTCGAAACAGCACAACCACCCGTCGGTCATGCCCGTGCGCACCGCTCTGACGGACTGGAAGGACGTGTCCGTCGCGCTCGGGCGGACGGGCGACATCAGGCGCGAGTTCATGTACCACACGGGTCTGCCGCGCCGGGACCTCAAGGTGGTCTCGCAGGGCGTCACCGTCAAACCGGGGCTCGCCCTGGGCTCGCACGTGTCCTTCGTCCGCTACGCCGACGGGAACACGCTGCTGATGGGCGACGTGGTGGTCACCGAGAAGGAGATGCAGTCGTTCGCCGACGTGCTGCACGAGCGCAAGATCGAGCAGACGGCGATCCACAAGCACCTGCTCTCGCAGGACCCGGAGATCTGGTGGGTCCACGTCCACGCGCACGGCAAGGACCCCGTGGCCATCGCCACGGGGCTGCGTGCGGCGCTCGACCGGACCGGCGCCCCGCCGCCGGGACGGCCGGACCACACCGTGCCGCGCAAGCTCGACATGGACGTCGCCACCATCGACAAGGTGATGGGCATCAAGGGCGGCATCGACGACGGGGTCTACAAGAACACCTTCGTGCGCCGGGAGACCATCACCGACGCCGGTATGGTCCTGCCGCCGGGCCTCGGATCCACCAGTGCGATCAACTACCAGCCGCTGGGCAACGGCCGCGCCGCGGTCAGCGGCGACTGCGCCATGATCGCCAGCGAGGTCCAGGACGTCCTGGCGGCCCTCAGGCGTGCCGGGTGCCAACTCGTGGAGCTGCACAACCACGGGCTGACGGACGAACCGCGGCTCTTCTTCGTCCACTTCTGGGCCGTCGGTGACGCGGTCAAGCTCGCCAAGGGGATCCGGAAGGCGTTGGACGCCACCAACGTCAAGGGGATGGCGGTGGAGATCGGCTGACGCCCGGCCAGCAGCGGGTACGGGAGGCCCGACCGCCGCTCCGCGCGGGAAGTCCGTTGCGGCTGCGGCGGTCGGCTCTGCCCGCCTTCGTTGTACCGTCTCCACGGACGATCACGGGGAGGGGCGACGGGGATGACCGGACGGTGGTGCACCGCCCTGGGCGTGAATCTGCTGCTGGGGATCCCGGGAGTGGTGCCGATGTGGATGCTCTGGTACCTCGCCGCGAACTGGCCGCTCGCCGACCTGGGTCTGACCGTGCGGGAGCCGACGGAGAACGACGGCATCCTGCCCGGGCTGCTGCTCTTCGGGCCGGTCGTGCTCCTCTACGCCGTGCTCTGGTGGGTGGCCAACCGGCCCCTCGCCGTCCGGACGGCGCTGTCCGCACGCACCTACTGGCTGCTCAGCGTCCTGGGCACGTTGCTGCCGACGGCGGCGCTGATCGCCAGCTCCTGATCCCCCGGCCGCACGCAGCGCCGCAGTCCCGCCGCGGGGCGGCTCCCCCGCGGCGGGACGGCGCGTGCGGTGCGGGTCAGGCAGGCGTCCGGACCGCGGGTCCGGACGGGGCGGGCCGGGGGGTGACGCGGCGGCGGCGGGTGGGCAGGCCCATCGTCGGGTTGGCGACGCCCCAGGCGGCGCCCTTGCAGACCAGTTCCTTGTAGAGGGCGGCGAGCCGTCCGGTCAGGGCCGCGCTGACCGCGCGGTCGTCGGCGGTGACGTACTGGATCAGGCCTTCCTTGCGGCCGAGCGAGATGCACTGGTTGAAGTACCGCAGTGGGGTGTTGGGGAGCTTGCCGCCGGTCAGGCGGGCCGCGATGGCGTCGGCGGCCTGCCAGGCGGTGGGGATGCCCGAGGCGCACGACATCCGCAGCGGCTTGTCGCCGGGGCCCATCGCCAGGGCGGCGTCGCCGATGGCGTAGACGTCCGGGTGGGAGACCGAGCGCATGGTGCCGTCGACCACGATCCGGCCGGTGCCGGTCGTCTCCAGGGTGGTGGCCCCGGCGATCGGGTGGACGGCGAAGCCGGTGGTCCACACGGTGACCGCGGCCGGGACGGAGGTGCCGTCGGCGGTGGTGACGTGGTCGGCCGCCACGGCGGTGACGGTGGTGTGCTCGTGCACGGTGATGCCGAGCCGGTCGACGACCTTGCGCAGGTGCCGGGCGCCCTTGGCGGAGAGCCAGTCGCCGAGGCCGCCGTGGGCGGCGAGGGCGACGGCGAGGTCCGGGCGGGCCTCGGCGATCTCGGTCGCGGCCTCCAGGCCGGTGAGGCCGCCGCCGACCACGAGCACGGGCCGTCCGGCGTCCAGGGCGGCCAGGCGCTCGCGCACCCGCAGTGCCCCGGGGCGGCCGGCGATCTCGTGGGCGTGCTCGGCGGCGCCGGGGACGCCCTGGTCCTTCCAGCCGCTGCCGAGGGCGTAGACGAGGGTGTCGTACGTCAGTTCCCCGGCGCCGTCCGCGCCGTGGACGGCGACGGTCCTGCGGTCGGGGTCGACGCCGGTGACCTTCGCCGCCTTCAGTTCGACGCCGGTGCCCGCGAACATCTCGCCGAGGGGCCGGGTGGTGAGGTCCTGGCCGGTCGCGAGCTGGTGCATCCGGACGCGCTCGACGAAGTCGGGCTCCGCGTTGACGAGGGTGATGGCGACGTCCTCGCGGTGCAGCCGCCTGGCGAGGCGCCCGGCGGCGCTGGCTCCGGTGTATCCGGCTCCGAGGACGACGATGCGGTGCTGCATGTCCTGGCTCCTGTCTTCTCTCCAGCGGGTTCGCCCCTTGAACCGGGCGGCCCGCCGTTTCCTGACAGGAACGCGATGTGAAGCACGTCACACCGGGGTCAGAAGGCGTGGAGCAGGGGTTCCCCGTGGTCGCCGGCCGCCCATCGCCCGGTCGCGCGCCGGAGCTTGTCGGGGTTGACCTGGTTGCGTACGGCGGCGATGCCCTCGGCGGTGACCTCCAGGCACATGACGCCGACGACCCGGCCGTCGACGACCGCCACGACGGCGGGGCCGCCGTTGGCGGTCGTCGCGTGGATCTCGGCCGAGCCGCCGACCAGGGCACGCTTGGCCGTGCCGGGCTTGAACAGGCCCCGCAGGAACTTCGCGACGGCGAGCGCGCCTTCGAACGCCTTCGCGCGGGCCGGGACCTTCCCGCCGCCGTCGCCGACCGCGACGACGTCCTGGGTGAGCAGCCGCACGAGCGGCTCCGTCCGGCCGCTGGTGGCGGCCGCCAGGAACTCCTCGACGACCCGCCGGGTGGCCGCCTCGTCGACCTCGGTACCGGCCTTGCGGGCCTTGCCGTCCGCGATGTGCTTCCTGGCGCGGTGGTGGATCTGCTGGCTGGCGGCCTCGGTGATGTCGAGGATCCCGGCGATCTCGCGGTGCGGGTAGTCGAAGGCCTCCCGCAGCACGTACACCGCGCGCTCGTTGGGGCTGAGGCGCTCCAGCAGGACGAGGACCGCGTACGAGACGGATTCGCGCTGTTCGGCGGTGTCGGCCGGGCCGAGCATCGGGTCACCGGCGAGCAGCGGTTCGGGGAGCCACTGGCCCACGTAGGTCTCGCGCCGGGCCCGGGCCGAGGTCAGCTGGTTGAGGCACAGGTTGGTGAGCACCTTGGTCAGCCACGCCTCGGGGACGTCGATGCGGTCGACGTCGACGGCCTGCCAGCGCAGGAAGGTCTCCTGCACGGCGTCCTCGGCCTCGCTCGCGGAGCCGAGGAGCCGGTAGGCGACGGCCTCCAGGCGCGGCCTGGAGGCCTCGAACCGGTCCACGTCGTGCAGGGTCAGGGCCATGGCCCGGATCCTAGCCCCGCGTCCGGTGTCCGGTCAGTGGGTGATGTCGAGGCGGACGACCGCGCCGATCTCCACGAGCTGGTCGGGCAGGGCCAGGTCGGACACGCCCATGACGGTGCTGGTGGGGCGGTGGTCGCCGCAGTAGGCGGCGTGCAGGCGGGCGACGGTGTCGAAGTGGTCGCGCAGGCCCCTGACCAGGACGGTGGTCTCGACGATCTGGTCGCGGCCGGCGCCGAAGTGCTCCAGCACGCGGTCGAGGTTGTCGAGGGTCGTGCTCATCTGGAGCTCGAAGTCGCCGGTCCCGATGAAGGTTCCGGCGCTGTCGTGGGACAACTGCCCCGAGATGTAGAGCGTGTCGCCGGCCTGTACGGCCTGGCTGTACCCGTAGAGCGATTCCCACGGCATGCCGAAGTTGAATTCCCTGGACCGGACGGTCACGGTGCTCTCCTCGTCGTCGACTGGACCGGCCCCGCGTGGACGGGGCCGACAGCTGAGACCGGAGCCGTCGTGGGGGTGTGACAGGAGCGGGGCGAGGGCGGCCCGCCGGCCGGAAGTCCCGCGGCGGTTCGCCACGGGACTTCCGGCCGGTCGGGGTGTGCCGCGGTCGGTGGGGCGGGGAGCCCTCAGCGGAACGGGAAGTACCCGCCGAAGCCGCCGACGGGGACGGCCACGGGGACGACGACGACGGGGACGAAACCGCCGTAGAAGTTGTTGCCGTAGAACCCGTTGCCGCGGAAGCCGCCGATGCCGCCGAAGCCGCCGCCGCCGCCCTGGACGTAGCTGGTCGGGGCCGTCTGGAGGGCTGAGGTCGTGATCTGTGGTGCCGCGTCGGCGGTGCCCGCCGCGACGACGGCGAGCAACGGTGCCGCCAGCGCTGCGGCGACAGTCCGGCGGACGGTGATGTTTGCACGCATGTCAATCTCCTTCGTACGTGAAGATTGGTGGACAACGGCCGTGCCATTTCCGACCGTCGTCGAACCGGCTTCGTGTGCCTGGAGCCGGTAGGACGAGGGCCACGTGACCCACGCGTTCTCGCTCACCGGGCAGGGACGCCGTGATGCAAGGCGGCAAACGCCGAGGACATGACCGTGACACGGGTGGGGCCCGTAGTCAAAAGAAAGCGCCGCGGCGCAGCGCCGCGGCGGGCGCTTCTTCGCAGGTCAGCGGCTATGCGAGGGCGCTGTGGGAAATCTTCCGGGCGCCGGGGGCGGGCGTTCACCCACCGGCGGCCCTTGGCCAGGACCCGGGGGTCACGGTCACCCTCCGTCGCCGGCGGTCCGGCCCGCGCCCGGCCGCGTCACACGATCGCCGGGTCCGCCTCCTCGCGCAGCGTCCAGGAGGGGCCGTCCGGGAGGGCCGTACCCGCTTCTCCGGTCCCGCGCAACGGGAGGACGTCCACCGGGGCGTGACGGTGGGGCCGGCCACGGCGTTGTTCCGACCCTTCGGGCCTCGTCAGGATCGCCACCGCCTGCACCGACCCGGACCCGCGGACGTATCCCCTGCCGATCGTCGGCTACCTGATCGTCCCGGCGGCGACCGATCAACGCGGGAAAGGCCTGAACACCGCGGCGGGCATCCCCGGTTCAACGTCCGGCGACGTCGACACCTCGGGCTGCGTCGCCTCGGCCACCGAGGCGCTGGGGAGCGCTCCGCAGCCGCGGGCGTGCGACCGGCTGGGCGTCCCCACGTGCGGGAGCACGACCCCGGGAGGGGGCCAGCAGTCGATCATGACGGTCGTGGAACCGGGCGCGCTGGTGATCTCCATCGAGGGCAGCCCGCGCGTCGTGGTGACGGTGACCGGGGTCACCCGCCCGGAGGTGTGGAGGCGTTCACCCGACGCGTCGAGCACCGGACCCGGCAGTACGGGCCCGCGAAGTCGCCGGCCTGTCCTGGGGCCGTCCAGCCGACGCACCGGCATCCCCGTGAGCAGCCTGACCTGGGCACCCGAGGTCGTGGACGCCGGCAACGTCCGGGGCGTCACGGCGGGCCCCCCGGTCCTCCCCGGCGACGACGGCGGGCCGGGGCGGGCCCGGACCCCGGCCACCGGGGCCGGCCCCGGTGGCGCCGACGTGGGGGCCCGGCTGGACCTCGACGCGCCGACGGGCACGCGGCCCGGCACCTACATGGCGGTCCTGACGCTCACCGTCATCTGACCGCGGCCGGGACGCCGGGCACGGACGCGGCCGGGGACGGGCGACGGCGGTGGCCCGTCCCCGGCCGGTCAGGTCAGGTCAGGTCAGCCGGTGACGCTGGCCCGGCCGGTCTCCAGGTGCCCGGTGAAGCGCTGCGACCAGGTGCGGTCGCAGTCGGCCGTGACGGTGACGTCGTACCAGCCGTCGCTGACCTCCAGCGGGTTGACCGTCCACGCCTCCTTGCCGTGCGGGGCGACCCGCACCTTCGTGGGGGCGCCCTGGATGTAGTGGTTGTGCGTGACGGTGAACGTCACCGGCTTGCGGCCGTCGTTGCGCAGCCACAGCTTGAGCTTCGGGTGGGCGGTCGCCCTGCCGTCGTGGTAGCGGGCCTCGACGACGAGGTCCTTGCCGGCGCCGGCGGTGTCGCCGGTGAAGCGGCGCTGGAACCGGTTGGGGCCCGTGACCGTCAGGTCGTACACGGTGTCGCCGGCGGTGGAGCCGACGGGGCCGGTGCCGGTGACCCGCGCGCCCGCGGAGACGGTGTACTGGCCGGGGAACGCGGCCGGGTACGCGGCCAGCGAGGGGAACCCGCCGAGGTTGTTGTGGACGGAGAAGTGGCTCGCCTTGGTGGCGAAGGGGGCCTCGTTGCCGAACTCCAGCTGGACCGCGCCGTCGGCGAAGCCGGTCAGGTTGGCGCTGGGCTGGTACGGCAGCGGGCGGGCCCGCTTGGTGCCCTTCTCCTGCGTGGGCATCTCGTTGTCGCCGGGCAGCGGGGTGTACCGGGTCTCGGGGACGAGCGGGCCGGTGTCGGGCAGGTGGGGCAGCCCGTAGACGGGGGAGGCGAAGTCGAGGGCGCCGGTGAGGTCGCCGCACACCTCGCGCCGCCAGTCGCTGATGTTGGGGCAGATGGCGGGCGTGCCAAGGGCGGTGGTCCACTTCTCCAGGAACTGGATGACCGAGGTGTGGTCGGAGACCTCCGAGGTCACCCAGCCGCCGCGGGTCCAGGGCGAGATGAGCAGCAGCGGCACGCGGAAGCCGAGGCCGACCGGGAGGGGCTCGGTGACGCCGTACTGGCCCATGGTGCCGGAGACGAACTCGTCGGCCTCGCCGGGGGCGGGGACGGGCGGCGGGACGTGGTCGAACTGACCGTCGTTCTCGTCGTAGTTGACGATCACCAGCGTCGAGTCGAAGACGTCCGGGTCGGCGTGGAGGGCCTCCAGGACGCCGCGCAGGAAGTACCCGCCGTTGCTGGGCGCGGTGACCGGGTGCTCGGAGAAGAACTGGTTGTTGACGACCCAGCTGACCTGCGGCAGCGTGCCGCCCAGCACGTCCGCGCGGATCGCGGCGTTGATGTTGTCGGCGTTGCCCGCGAGGCCGGTGACCGGCTCGGGGACGTCCTTGACGCCGTTGTCGTAGTAGACGTTGCCGGGGGCGGCCTGACCTCCCTGGGTGGCGTCGAGCCTGGCGAAGGTGCCGAAGTACTCCAGCCCGTTGTCGCCGTAGTCGTCGGCGCACTGGTAGACGCGCCAGCTGACGCCGGCCTCCTGGAGCGTCTCGGCGTAGGACTCCCAGGGCAGGAACCTGCCGCGCTCGTCGCCGCCGTCGTTGGCGGTGAAGTCGCCGTGCTTCTTGTCGGCGTTGATGGTGCCGCCCCACAGGTAGGTGCGGTTCGGGCCGGTCGCGCTGAGCACGGAGCAGTGGTAGGCGTCGCCGACGGTGTAGGTGTCGGCGAGGGCGTAGTGGAAGGGCAGGTCCTTGCGGTCCAGGTAGCCGAGGGTGGTGGGACCGCCCTTGGCGTAGTACCAGCCGTTCATGAGGCCGCCGTACCAGGCGCCGTGCTGGTCGGTCCAGCCGTGGCTGGTGCCGCCGTAGTTGGCGGCGCCGAGCTCGGCGCTCGGCGGGGTCGGGCCGCTCCAGGACTTCGCGCCGCTCAGCCGCCACGGGTACTGGGTCTCGGCGCCCTCCGTCGGCGTCTTGGGCTGCTGCCACACGGAGCCGCCGCCGGGCAGCTGGATCGTCGCGCGGTCGCCGAAGCCGCGTACGCCCCTGAGGGCACCGAAGTAGTGGTCGAAACTGCGGTTCTCCTGCATGATCACGACGACGTGCTTGATGTCGCGGATGTCGCCGTGCGCGTGGCCGTGGCCGTGGCCACGCGGGGCGGGCCCGGCCTGGGCGGGGGTCGCGGCGGCGCTCACGCCGGGCAGCGTGGCGCCGATGGCGGCCGCGCCGGCGACGGTCGCGGCGGTGCCGAGGAAGTCTCTCCGGGACACTGAGGACATGGCTCAAAACCTCCGGTTGGGAGATACAACTACCTGGAGACCTTGATCCCGCGTCCTTGCCCACAGGTGTCGGGAACCGGGCGCGGACATGGACGGGCCGAGGCGCCCGCCCCCCTGCCGCTCGGCCTGCCGGAAGCCGGGCCCCCTTCCCGAATCCTTGACGTGTCAAATAAATGCCTCTATGTTTGCTTGACACGTCAAGCGATGATGGGAGCAGGGCGGGCCCCGTACCGTCGCCCCGGGGCCCGTCCGCGCCGCCCCCACGATGAGGAGTCACGACCATGGCACAGCCGCACGGCGAGGAGCTGCAGGCGATCCTGGAGCGCCAGGCGGAACTGAGGGACCGTTATCTCCTCCCGGCCGAGGAACGCCCGGCACCCACCACCCAGGGGGTCCACCACGCCGCGTTCATCGCCCGGGACGTCGAGGAGACCATCCTCTTCTACCGGGACGTGCTGGGGCTTCCGCTGGTGGACCTGATCGAGAACCGCGACTACCGCGGATCGACCCACTTCTTCTTCGACATGGGCGGCGAGAACATGCTCGCCTTCTTCGACTTCCCGGGCCACCCCCACCCCGACTACGCGGAGACGGTGGGCGGCGGCCACCACGTCGCCCTCGCGGTCACGCAGGAGGCCTACGACATGGTCAAGGCCCGCCTCGACGAGCGGGGCCTGCCGTACGCGTCCTTCCCCACCGAGGTCGCGGACAGCATGTTCCTGGCCGACCCCAACGGGCTCAGGATCGAGCTCATCACGGAGCGGAAGGGCTACGCGCTCGGGGAGTACATCCTCTGACGCGGCGGGCCCCTCCCGCACGGGTGCCGGGCGTCGACCGAACGGGCGGAAGACCACCCGGCGGCCGTCGGCCCGGCTCCGGCGCGTCTTCGGGCCCTGGCGGCGGGGCGGGAGGCCTCATGGCCCCGGGGCCCCGCCGTCCGCGCGGACTGACGGCCCGGGGTCAGCCCTTCTGGGTCTCCTTGTCGCGGAGCGCCTTCTCCACGGCGTCCCGGACGCGGGTGTCCTCGCGCTGCTTGCGCCGCGTGCGGCCGCGGCGGGTGAGGACGATCGCGGCGGCGACCGCCGCGGCGAGGAGGACGATCAGCAGGACCAGCACCCACGGCACGGCCCAGCCGTGGGCGGTGGCCTCGACCGGGTCCAACGGGGTGATCGAGCCCGACGCGTCGGTGAGCATCGGGGTGAGGGTGGCGGTCGCGGTGAGGCGGACGGCGGGTGCGACGCCGTGGACGGGCACCTTCACCTTCCAGCTCTCGCCGGGGAGCAGCTCCGGCGGCGCGGGGATGTCGCCGGCCTTCGCCCGCAGCCATCCGAACGGGCCGGCCACCGAGACGGACTGGCGGGCCGACAGCATCGCGTTGCCGGTGTTGTGGATCGTGTACGTGACGGTGGCGTCGCCCGAGGCGAAGGGGCCGGCCGGGCCGTCGTAGTCGACGTGGAGGTCCTCGACGGCGAGCTTCGGCTTGAGCTCCCCGCTGACCCGCAGCTTGACCCGGATGCCCAGGCGCCGGTCCACGTTGATGCCCTGGGCCTCGTCGGACTGCTTGAGCGAGGTCAGGATGCCGCCCACGTAGTCACCGGGGGTGGCGTTGTCCGGGACGGTGACGGTGAAGGGGATCTCGGCGGTCTTGCCGGGCTTGATCTCGACGCTGTCGCGGTCGGCGTGGACCCAGGCGCCGATCCCGACGGACTTCTTGTCCTTGGTGAGCAGGTCGAGCTGCCCGGTGTCGGTGGTGTAGCCGTCGGCGGCGTAGAGCGCGAGCCGCAGCGCGGAGGTGCTGCGGTTCGCCACGACCATGGCGTCCTTGACCTGTCCGCCGGGGTTCGCGGTGTAGCTGTAGCTGGACCGGTCGTTGCCGAACCCGTTCGCGGCCGTCCTGACCGTCCAGGTGACGTCGCCGTCGGCCGCACGGGCGGGGCCGGCGTGGAGGCCCACGAGGGCGAGGGCCGCGAGCAGGACCAGGACGGCGGTGCGGGCGAGGGGCGTCGTGCGGCGCGGTGCGGACGGGTGCATGTCGGGGTTCTCCTGGAGCGGGAGGCGGGGCAGGCACCGACGGTGCCTGCCCCGCCGTCAAACGGGTACGGTCAGCTGCTCAGCGCAGTGATCGTGAGGGTGGCGCGGTAGCCGCCCTTCTCGACGCTGTCCGGGATCTTCAGATCCAGGTCGGCGCCGAGCTTGGCGGAACCCCGCGGGTGGCCCTGCTCGGCGGAGCCGAGGCCACGCGAGACGGACAGGCCCTGGCCGTGGTCGTCGTAACCGGACGCCACCGGGTCACCGGCCGCGGCACCGGCGCCGCCGTCCAGGACGTACGGCGTCCAGCCGAGGTAGGAGCCGGAGAACGTCTTGTCGGCGTCCTTGAAGTCGCCCACGTTGGCCGAGATCGACCACGGGGCGAGCGAACGGCGGCTGTCGGAGACGAGGATCGGGTTGATCTTGCCGCCCGCGACGAAGTGGTCGCCGTTCTGCTCCTTGGCGGTACCGAGGTCCACCAGGCCGTTGTAGCCGTCGATCGTCCAGCCGAACTCACCCGGAGCCGGGTTGGGGACGTTGACCTGCAGGTCCTGCTTGTCCCCGTGGTACGGGTGCACCGTGACGTCGTCGACGTGCGAACCGACCGGCTGGTCGGCGCCGTTGGCGGCGCTGCGGACGTTCTCGACGACGAGCTTGTCGTTGCGCACCTGGACCTTGACGTAGGTGCGGACGTGCTCCTGGTTCTGGACCGAGTTGTACCAGTAGTTGTCCGGGTTCAGCGGGTCGGCGCCGTTGCCCGCGCCGCTGGTGCCGCTGCTGTCCGGCTTGGTGATGTCGTAGTACTTCGAGCCCGAGGCGGAGTTGGCCGTCACGTAGAGGACGCCGCCGGGACCCGGGTACACGTCGGAGGCACCAGGCTGCTCGGCCGGGTTCTCCTTCTCACCGTTCTTGATCAGGTAGCTGCGGGAGTAGCTGTGGTCGTGGCCCTGCAGGACCAGGTCCACGCCGAGCTTGGAGAACGTGGTCGGGAAGTCCTGACGACGCTGCTTGTTGTCGCCGTCCTTGGCGTGCGAGGCCGGCGAGTAGATCGCGTGGTGGTAGACGAGGACCTTCCACTTGGCCTCGTTGCCGTGCTTGTTGATGACGTCGGTCACGTAGTTGACGTGCGCCGCGTCACCGCCGCCGTTGGCGGAGTTGTAGCTGTTGCTGTTCAGGTCGATGAACAGCACGTCCTTGTAGATGTACCAGTAGTCACCGCCCGACTTGGTGCCCGCGGGGTTCCCGTTGTCGTAGTACGGGGCCGAGCGGTCGGTGTTCGGGGTGGTGAAGTGCTGCTCGTAGGCCTTGCCGCCGACGTCGTGGTTGCCGATGGTGGCGGCCCACGGGTACTGGCGCAGCCCGTCGGGGGCGAGGAAGGAGTTCCACTGGGACTCGGTGTTGGCCGTCTCGACCTGGTCACCGCCCGACACCAGGATCTCGGCGTTCGGGTTGGCCCGCAGCGAGACGTCGACCGTGTCCTGCCAGCCGGCCTGGTCGGCGGCCAGGTTGCCGGACGCGCCGATCTGCGGGTCGCCGTAGAACAGGAAGTCGTACTCGCCCTCGAAGTCCTGCGTCTTGAAGGAGTACGTGGAGGACCAGTTGCCCTCGCTGCCGACGCGGTAGGAGTACTGGGTGTTCTCCTTCAGGCCGGTGATCGTCGCGTGGCGGTTGTAGCCGCCGCTGGAGGCGATGTTCGCCGCGCCGATGGCGTCGAAGGTGGCGGCGCCGGCCGGGAACTGGCCGTCGGCCACCTGCGCGGTCGGGGCGAGCTGGATCTGCTGCGCCGTGTCGGCGGAGGAGTACCAGGTCACGGTGCGCTGGGCCTCGTTGGCGCCGACACCGAGGACGATGCCGCTGAGGGTGGCGGTGTCGGCGGCGGACGCCGAGGTGACCAGCCCGTTGCCAAGGGCAACCGTCAGGCCGAGGAACGCCGCGGTGGCCCCGGTGGCCACACGGCGCCGCGCGGACCCGGAGGTCCGCGAGGAGTTGCTCGATCTCATTTTTGTCTTTTCCTTCTGTGCACGAATCGTGTGCATCGAGTGGAGACCCCCACGCTCACCTCGTCAGGTAAAGCGAACATAAATGCGAGCCCCGAGATAGTTGAACTTCACACGTGTCCTGGACGTAGTCTCAGAATCCGGACACTCGTTGCACGAACCACACCAGCCCCATGACGGACACCCCCGCGGAAATCGCGCCCGTGGTCCAGAGCCCGGCCCGCGCCGACCGGCGGCGCAGCACGAGCAGCAGCGGGAAGACGACGGCGATGACGGCCAGCTGGACGGCCTCGATGCCGACGTTGAACACCAGCAGGGACCACAGCAGGGTCCACGACCACGCCTCGTCGATCCCCAGCGCGCCCGCGAAGCCGAGGCCGTGCACCAGGCCGAAGCAGAACACCACGCCGAGGCGGGTCCATCCGGCCCGGTCCAGGCTGAAATGCCCCTGCCCGGCGGCCTCGAGGTCGGTCGCGTGGTCACCGCGCCGCCAGATCCGCCACAGGTACCAGCCGGCGACCACGGCGATCGACAGCGCGATGACGGGCTCGACGATGCGCGCGGGCACGTCGACCACGCCCAGCGCGGCGAGCATGAACGTCACCGAGTGCGCCAGGGTGAAGCTGGTGGCCGCCAGCACGATCTCGCGCGGCCGCCGCGATCCGGCGATCAGGGCGAGCAGGAACAGGATGTGGTCGATCCCGGTCAGCAGGTGCTCGGCGCCGAGGCGGAAGAACTCCCAGAACCGCTCGTACCAGGACTGGCCGATGGAGAAGGACGGGTGCTCGGCGTCGAGCGCGGCACTGCCGGAACTGCCGTCGACCGCGTACGTGACGATCGTCTTGGTGCCCTTGACGTAGCCCTCGGAATCGGGGAACAGCCCGCTGCGCACCTCGCGGTCCTCGCCCTGCGGGCAGTTCCAGTCCAGGCGGAGGGTGGCGTACGGCACGCCCTCCCGGCGGCCCATCGTGAAGCCTCCCGCCTGGGCGGGGGTGCAGGCCTTGCCGTCGGAACTCACCGTGAAACGCCCGGTGGCGTACGCGACGGCCGACTTCGCGTGCGCCTCCAGCGCCGCGGCCTGGGCGGTGGCGTCGCCGGCGTCGAACGCGGCGGTCCCTTCGCGGAAGAGGGTGTCGTCGTGCTGGTAGTCGGCGGCGGACACGACGAAGAGGTCGTACTCGAGCTGCAGCGTGGTCCGTATGCGGCCTCCGTCGGCCGGGGCGACGTCCACGTACACGGTCGAGGTGAAGCCGTGCGCGAGCGCGGACTGCTGCCCGAGGCCCAGGAAGGCGATCACCGCCGCGGTGATCCCGACGAGGGTGCGGCGGACGCGATGTGACATGTGGCTCCTTCAGGTTGCCACTGCACCGTGCACGTCACGGGTGAACCGGAACCGGCCGGTCGGCGAATCGTGCGAAAACAAGTTCGACAACGGCGCCCCCCGGATGGAGACGACGGGAACGGGATTGCAGGATGGGGGCGGCACCACCTGTCACCACCCGGAGGTCGATCGCCTTGCGCCCCCCGCTTCGCGCCGCTGCCACCCTGGCCGCGGCCGCCGCGCTGCTCACCGGATGCGGCTCCGGCGACGACTGGTCACACCCGCACCCCAGCCCCAGCGCCGTCGGCACCCCGGGCCCCGGGTTCGTCGACCGCGCCGCCCCGCCCGCCCCCGAGGCCACGGCCACCCCGCGCCCCGGCTCCTGGTCCGGGGTCCACCCCTCGGAGGGCTACCGCGTCGTCCTGCTGACCGCGGGCGACGACCGCCCCGCCAAGGCGCTGGCGACCGCGGTCAAGGAGTGGGCCCAGGCCGAGCACGTCGACCTCAGGACGGTCGTCACCGACCACCCCGCCGACCTCCTGTCCGACGTCACCCGGGCCCTCGACATGCATCCGGACCTCATCGTCAGCGCCGGCAACGACCTGATCGACCCCCTCGCCACGGTCACCCCGAACCACCTCTCCCAGCAGTTCCTCGTGGTGGGCGCGGAGTTGGCCGAGCCCACCGCCAACGTCACCGCCGTCGACTGGTCCGGCGCGTCGTTCCGCGGCGAGGGTCTGGGCATGTCCTCGACGTACGACCCCGCCACCTTCACCCCCGCCCGCTGCGCCGCGGCCGTCCGCGCCGGCGTCGCGGCCGTCCTGGGCGGTGTGACCGGGATCGTCCTCTGGCTCGACGAGCACGAGGGATAGCGCCCCGGTGCCCATCCCCTGGCGATCCGCCGACGAGGCCCTGGCCCGGATCCTGCGCCGCCACGGCGCCGCGCCCGGCGCGGTCCACGACGTCGACGCGGCCTGGCAGTCGTTCGCCGAGTTCCTCGCCATCGAGGTCGAGGGCGTCGAGGAGGCCGACGGCGACGGCTTCATCGCCGAATGGGGCCGGTGGGACTGGAACGACGACCTGCCCGCGCTCTCGTTCGGGCGGCTGCTCGCAGTCCACGACACCGGCGGCAACCGCGACGACCCCCACCGGCAACCCGAGTACTGGAAGGTGGAGCTGCAGCTCTGCTTCGCCGAGGATCCGGCGTGGGCCGAACTGGACGACCTGGGCCTCCAGGACACCGGATTCGACCACCACGCCATCGGCGCGCCCAGGACCGCCGCGCTCGCGGAGACGCTCCGCCTGATCCGGTCTTACCCGCCGTTGGCCGCCATGTGGCGGGCCACGCCTGTGCGCAGCACCGTCACTCTGGAGCGCGCGGGCTGATCGCGGGACCGGCGTACCGGCGGCGTCAGCTCTTGGCGCCACCTGGCACCACCTGGCGGCACCATCTGGCACCACGTGACACCATCCGGCGCCATCCATGGCGCATCGCGCCCATGTGACGCCATCATGGCTCAGGCCACCGCCATCACGTTTCACCAGGTCAGGTCGGCTACACCACAGGGTGGGCACCATGTGGCGCCCTTCAGGCTTGCACATGGCGCCATAGTGGTGCCACTATGACGTCATGGACCTCACCCCGTATGTCGACACCCTCCGCCGTGAACTCGCGGTGGCCGCCGAAGCCGGCGGAGAGGATGCCCGCGAGCTGGCCGAGCGGCTCACCGCTCCGCTGGAGTCGGCGACCCGCCTGACCATGCTCAACGTGCTCTCCGCCGCGATGGACGAGATCACCCGCGAACTCGCCCCCGGCTCGGTCGACGTACGGCTGCGCGGGCTGGACCCCGACTTCGTGGTGACGCTGCCGCCCACCGGCGGCGGCCCCGCGGACCGGGTGGACGCGCCCGTCGAACCGCTCAAGGCCCCGGCCCCCGCGCCGGCCGAGGGCGACGAGGGAGGCACCGCACGCGTCAACCTGCGCCTGCCGGCGCACCTCAAGGCCCGCGCCGAGGAGGCCGCCAACCGCGAGGGCCTGTCGGTCAACGCGTGGCTGGTACGGGCCGTGTCGGCCGCGGTCGACGGCGGCCCGCAGCAGCGTACGACGGAGAAGACCCGCACCATCGGACAGAGCTTCACGGGCTGGGTGCGCTAGCCGGGCCCGCCCGCACCCGCACCCGCTCCACGTCACCCACACCACGTCCCACCAGCGGGGACGACCCCAAGACCCAAGAGGACGGGACAGCCATGCCTTCTTTCGACACCCCCGAACCGATCTCCGTCACCGCCCACGTCGGCGCCGGTTCCATCCGGTTCGCCGCGGGCGACCGCCCCGACACCGTCGTCGAGGTGCTGCCCCGCGACCCGAAGCGGGACAAGGACGTCCGGGCGGCCGGCCAGACCGAGGTCACCTACGCGAACGGCGCCCTGACCGTCAGGACCAAGGAGCGCTACCTCATCGGGCCCAGCGGCGCCGTCGACGTGACGGTCGAACTGCCCACGGGCTCGCGCGTCAACGTGACCGGCTCCTGGACCCAGGTGCTCGGCGAGGGCCGGCTCGGCGAGGTCCGGGTGAAGACCTCGTCCAACGACGTCCGCTTCGACACGACCGGCCCGCTGCAGCTGACCGCCTCCCACGGCTCGATCACCGTCGACCGGATCGAGGGCACGGCCGAGATCACCACCAGTTCCGGCAGCCTGCGCGTCGGCACCCTCGACGGTCCCGCCGTCCTGAAGAACTCGCACGGCACCACGACCGTCGGCGCCGCGCTCGGCGAACTGCGGGTGCGCGGAGCCCACGGCAACGTCGACGTCGAGCGTGCCGAGAGCTCGGTCACGGCCACCGTCGCCCACGGCAACCTGCGCGTCGCCGAGGTCGCCCGCGGCACCGTCCAGCTGGAGACCTCCTACGGCGCCATCGAGGTCGGCGTCCGCGAGGGCACCGCCGCCTGGCTCGACGTCAGCTCCGAGCGCGGGCAGGTCCGCAACACGCTCACCGCGTCCGGGACCCCGGAGGCGACCGAGGACACCGTCGAGGTCCACGCCCGGACCCGCTGGGGCAACATCGACATCCGCCGCACCCGGGTCTGAGCACCACGACCCCGACCCTCGCCGACCCCCACCCACTTCAGCCTTCGAATGGAGGGCCCCGTGCCTTCATCTGTCATGCCCACGCCCAGGCAAGGTGACCGTCACGCCTCACCCGCCGCCATCTCCGCCATCGGTCTGCGCAAGTCCTACGGCGACAAGACCGTGCTCGACGGCATCGACCTGCGCATCCCGGCCGGATCCGTGTTCGCGTTGCTGGGTCCGAACGGGGCGGGGAAGACCACCGCGGTGAAGATCCTGTCCACGCTCATCGCCGCCGACGGCGGGCAGGCCCAGGTCGCCGGCCACGACCTGGCCGGCGATCCGCAGGCGGTGCGTGCCGCGATCGGGGTCACCGGGCAGTTCTCCGCCGTCGACGGGCTGATCACCGGCGAGGAGAACATGCTGCTGATGGCGGACCTGCACCACCTGTCCAAGGCCGAGGGACGGCGGGTGGCCGCCGCGCTGCTGGAACGCTTCGACCTCACCGAGGCCGCCGGCAAGCCCGCCGCCACCTACTCCGGCGGCATGAGACGCCGCCTGGACATCGCCATGACCCTGGTCGGCGACCCCCGCATCATCTTCCTGGACGAACCCACCACCGGCCTGGACCCCCGCTCCCGCCACACCATGTGGCAGATCATCCGCGAACTCGTCACCGGCGGCGTCACCGTCTTCCTCACCACCCAGTACCTGGAGGAGGCCGACGAACTCGCCGACCGGATCGCCGTCCTCCACAACGGCACCATCGCCGCCGAAGGCACCCCCGACGAACTCAAACGCCTCATCCCCGGCGGCCACATCCGGCTGCGCTTCACCGACCCCACCGCCTACCACCACGCCGCCACCGCCCTGCCCGGCGCGGCCCGCGACGACGACGCCCTGACCCTGCAACTGCCCAGCGACGGCAGCCAACGCGACCTGCGCACCCTCCTGGACCGGCTCGACGCCGCCGCCGTCCACGCCGACGAGCTGACCGTCCACACCCCCGACCTCGACGACGTCTTCTTCGCCCTCACCGGCGACACCGCCACCGTCCCCCACCAGCCCACGGAGGCCCTGCGATGAGCACCCCGACCCACGCCCTGCGCGACTGCTCCACCATGCTGCGCCGCAACCTCCTGCACGCCCGCCGCTACCCCTCCCTGACCCTCAACCTCCTCCTCACCCCGATCATGCTGCTCCTGCTGTTCGTCTACGTCTTCGGCGACACCATGAGCGCCGGCATCGCGGGCGGCACCCCCGACCGCTCCGCCTACATCGCCTACCTCGTCCCCGGCCTGCTCCTGATGACCATCGGCAGCACCACCATCGGCACCGCCGTCTCGGTCTCCAACGACATGACCGAAGGCATCATCGCCCGCTTCCGCACCATGGCCATCCACCGCGGCTCCGTGATCGTCGGACACGTCATCGGCAGCGTCCTGCAATCCGTCCTCAGCGTCGTCCTCGTCGCCGCCGTCGCCGTCGCCATCGGCTTCCGCTCCACCCACGCCACGCCCCTGGAATGGCTCGCCGCCCTGGCCCTGCTCGTCGGCTTCGCCACCGCACTGACCTGGATCGCCGTCGGCATGGGCCTGGTCAGCCCCAATGCCGAGGCCGCCAGCAACAACGCCACCCCCCTGATCCTGCTCCCCCTGCTGTCCAGCGCCTTCGTGCCCCTGCACTCCATGCCCGGCTGGTTCCGGCCCATCGCCCAGTACCAGCCCTTCACCCCCGCCATCGAGACCCTCCGCGGCCTCCTCCTGGGCACCGGCATCGGCGACAACGCGTGGATCGCCGCCGCCTGGTGCGCCGGCCTCACCGTCCTCGGCTACCGCTGGTCCACCGCGAGGTTCAACAGCACCAGCACCTTCTGATCCGGTGCACGCAGCACGACGGAGGGCCCCGCGCGCCGCGCGGGGCCCTCCGCTCGGGTTACGCGTCCCTGCTCAGTCCGTCGTGAGGTGGGTGTCCATCACCGTCACCAACTCCGCACGCCGTGCCGTCCCCTTGGGGGCCCGGGTCTGGTCCAGCCGGAGCGCGGCGGCGCGGCCGCGCAGGGACAGGGTCATGAGCTGGTTGCCGAACCAGGGGCCGCCCGTCTTGCGCCAGCGCAGCGACGGGGTGCCGGCGCGGCCGTGACGGGCGAGGGCGCGGCCGATGAGCCGGGCAGGGCCCGTCCAGGCGAAGCGGAAGGCGAGGCGCATGAAGCCGGGGATCGTGTTGTGGACCGGCGAACAGGTCAGTTGCAGCAGACGGGAGCGCAGCGGCGTGCCGGGGCGGTGGGCCTCGGCGGTGTAGGCGTGGTGGACGTCGCCGGACAGGACGCAGATCGTGGCGGGGGCCTCGGGGGCGTCGGCGGCGTCGGTGAGGAGCCCGGCGAGGGCGTCGAAGGAATCGGGGAAGGCCGACCAGTGTTCGAGGTCGCCGGCCTGGCGCAGGCGTTCGCCGCGGTGCGTCCAGCGGTGGCCGCGGCTGCCGCCGCAGAGGGCGGAGCTCCACGCCTCCGCGTCGTGGACGGCGTGCGGGAGGAGCCAGGGCAGGGAGGTGCCGATGAGCAGGTGGTCGAAGCTGCCGTCGGGGCGGGCGTTCTGGCGCAGCCAGTCGAGTTCCGCCGGGTCGAGCATGGCGCGGTCGTGCTCGTCCAGGACGCGGGCGGCGCGTGAGTCGACCATGAGCAGGCGGGTGCGTCCGAGGTCGCGGCGGTAACTCCAGCGGGTGTGCGCCGGGTCTGCCTCCACGCGTGCGGCGAAGGCGCGCAGGGTCTCCGTGCCGTCCTCGGCGGCGCGCACCGCGGCGAGGAGCTTGTCGGCGGCGAGTTCGGCGGGGGTGAGGTTGCCGAGGTGCTGGTGGACCCAGTACGAGGTGAGGCCGCTGGTGACGCGCTCGTGCCACCAGGCCGTCTCCCGCATGGTGTTGCGCCACGTGTGGGAGGTGTTCCAGTCGTCTATGACGTCGTGGTCGTCGAAGATCATGCAGCTGGGCACCGTGGACAGCAGCCAGCGGATGTCCGGGTCGAGCCAGGACTCGTAGTAGAGGTGGGTGTATTCCTCGTAGTCGGCGACCTGGTCCCAGGGCGGCTCGTCCAGGTCGCGGCGCCGGGCGAGCCAGCGGCGGGTGGCCGCGGAGGTCTCGTCGGCGTAGATCTGGTCGCCGAGCAGCAGCAGGAGGTCGGGGCGGGGCGCGTCGCCGGAGCCGATGTGGTGGGCGAGGGTGTCCAGCGCGTCGGGGCCGATGGGGTCGGGCTCGTCCGGGGGCGGCGCGGCCCAGCGGCAGGAGCCGAAGGCGACGCGCAGCGGCTGTCCGTCGTCCCCGCCGTCCCCGCCGTGCCCGGCGGTGTGGATGGTGCTGGGCGGGTACGGGGAGCCGGGCAGCGGCCAGACCTGCTGCCCGTCGAGGAGGACGCGGTAGGGCGTGGAGGTGCCGGGGCGCAGCCCCGTCACGGTGACGATCGCGTAGTGGTGGCCCGCGATCTGCCAGGTGCGCTCGCTGCCGGTGGCCCCGTCCTCGCAGGCGACGGTCGCCGTGGCGGGGCGGTCCGCCTCGACCCACACGGTGGCCGTGTCCTCGTCCACGTATCTCAGCAGCGGGCCCAGGCGCAGTTCTGCCATGGCGGTCGGCCTTCCCTCCGTCGTCGTGAGTTGTGGACGTCGGAGGGAAGGCGTGAGTTCCCGGCCGCCGCCCGGGCCGCGGTCCCGGCGGCCGGGCGGGGCCGGGACGCGCCGTCAGCAGCCGCTGAGGACGGTGCTGAGCTTGCTCTTCTCGGCGGAGTCGACCGCCAGGTTGTAGTAGTACTTCACCTGGACCCAGGCGCGCACGTAGGTGCAGGCGTACGCGGTGCGGGACGGCATCCACGTGGCCGGGTCCTGGTCGCCCTTGGCCTGGTTCACGTTGTCGGTGACGGCGATGAGCTGCGGGCGGGTGAGGTCGTTGGCGAAGGCCTGCCGCTGGGAGGTGGTCCAGGCGGAGGCGCCGGAGTCCCAGGCCTCGGCGAGGGGCACGAGGTGGTCGATGTCGAGGTCGGACGCGGCGGTCCAGGTGGCGCCGTCGTAGACGGAGTACCAGCTGCCGCTGGTGGCGGCGCAGGAGGAGTCGGTGACCACGCCGCTGCCGTCGCGCTTGAGCACCGTCTCACGGGTGTTGCAGGCGCCGCTGATGGTGATCCAGTGGGGGAACAGGTCGCGGTTGTATCCGGTGCGGTTCTCGGTGGCGACCCTGAGCGAGGCCAGGTAGGTACGGGCGGTGGCGGCGCTGACGGGGGTGGGGAGCGCCGCCTGGGCGGTGGGGCCGTTCAGGGTCGCGAAGCCGGCGAACAGGCTGGTGAGCGCCACGAGGAGACCCAGGCGTCGACGCGCGTAGACACTGCGCCGCGCGAGAGCACTGCGTATCCGGGACATAGGGAACTCCCTTGGGTGTGGGGGTGTTTGGCCGCTGGAACCGTCGGCCATCCTTCTGCTGGGACGTTTCTGCCGGACGAGCGGCAGGTAACAGGTTGGCGACATGGACACGTCATGTCTAGGGGTCGGACCGCACCGGATCCGCCCCTCCTCCCCCGCGGGCCGGCGCGGGGGACCCGCCCTCACAGGGCGCGCAGCCCGCGGATCACCTCGCGCAGCAGATCCGCGTCGGGCCGCCCGGCCGCGGCCGGCGGCGGGTCCACCCGGGCGAGCCCGGCGTCGACCAGGTCACCGAGCACGACCCGCACCACGGTGACCGGGAGGTCGGCGTCGGCCGCCAGTTCCACCAGGGGCAGCGGCCCCTGACGGCGCAGCAGCTCCAGCAGGGAGGCGCGCGCGTGGTCGACCAGCCCCTGCGCCCGCGGGCCCGTGGGCTCGTCCAGGGCCCGGACGCGGTCCATCAGCGTGAAGGAGCGCTCCGTGTCGGGGCGGGTACGGCCCCCGGTCACGGTGTACGGACGGACGATCGGGCCGGACTCCTCGTCGTACCAGCGGTCCTCGCCGCCCTCGGCGCGCCGGGTCACTCCTCGCCCGGATCGTCCGCCGCGCGGGCGGGAGTGGCCAGGTGCCGTCCGGTGCGCTTGACGAGCAGGCCCATCTCGTAGGCCAGTTGCCCGACGTCCGCGCCCGAGGCGCACAGGACCGCCAGGCAACTGCCCTCGCCGGCCGGGGTGACGAACAGGTAGGCGTCGTCCAGCATCACCATGACCTGGCGGACCCCGCCCACCGCGAACGACCGGCCGGCCGACTTGGCCAGGCCGTTGAAACCGGAGCACACCGCGGCCAGATGGTCGACGTCCTTGCCGGTCAGCCCCTTGGACGAGGCCGTCGCCAGCCCGTCCCCGGACAGCAGCACGGCCTGGCGCACGTGATCCGTGCGGTCCACCAGGTCGTCCAGCAGCCAGTCCAGGCCCTCGGCGGCCCCGGCGTCCTCGGGATGTGCCGTGCCGGACGGCTCGGCGTCAGTCATGTCCCTGCCCCTCCTTCTCCCGCACCGTCGCGTCCCCGGTTCAGCCCTCGCTGGAAGGCCCCGAAGATCGCCCCCATCTGCTCCGGCGACAGGCCGGCGCCGGTGACCTCGCGTCCGGCCCCCGGATCGTCCGCCCCGGCGCGCAACTGCGGGGCCAGGTTCGCCTGGCGCACCCGTGTGGGCAGCGCCGGCGCCGCGCCGGTCCCGGGAGCCGTCGGCACGGCCGGGGCCGGCCCGGGCACCGCCCGCGTGGCCGGCTCACGCCTGCGCCGCGGCAGCGGGCCGGACGGCTCCGCCACGGCCCCGTCGCCCGGCGCGCTCCCCGCGATCACCGCCCGGGCCCCGGCGGCGGTCGCCACGGGCTCCGGCCCGGACTCCGTACCCGGCCCGGCGGTGACGGGCGCCAGCACCGGCCCCGGCAGGAAGACCACCGCCGTGGTGCCGCCGAACGGGGAGCGGGTGAGCGTCACTTCGACGCCGTGCCGGTGGGCGAGGCGGCCGACGACGTACAGGCCGAGCCGTTCGCTGCGCGCCGGGTCGAAGTCCTCCGCGTGCCGGAGCGTGGCGTTGGCCTGTTCGAGCTCGTCGGCGTCCATGCCGAGGCCGCGGTCGTCGATCTCCAGGGCGAAGCCGTGCGCGGCCTCGCCGACCCGCATGGTCACCTGGGTGCGCGGCGGGGAGAACACCGTGGCGTTCTCGACCAGTTCGGCGATGAGGTGGATCAGGTCGACCACGGCCTCGCCGACCACGCCGACCTCCGGCATGGGCGGCACCACCACGCGCGCGTACTCCTCGACCTCCCCGACCGCCGCGCCGACGACGTCGACGATCGGCACCGGCTTGCGCCAGACGCGTCCCGGCGCGGCCCCGGAGAGGATGATCAGGCCCTCGGCGTGGCGGCGCATGCGGGTGGTGAGGTGGTCGATGCGGAACAGCTCGGCGAGCGCGTCGGGGTCGGAGGTGCGCCGTTCGAGGGTGTCGACGAGCTTCAGCTGGCGGTGCACCAGCGCCTGGTTGCGGCGGGCGATGTTGAGGAACAGCGCCGACATCGCGCGCCGCAGGTCGGCCTGCCGGACGGCGGCCTCGACCGCGGCCCGGCGCGCCGCGTTCAGCGCGCGGCCGACCTGCCCGATCTCGTCCGGGCCCGCGCTGTCGGAGCCGTCGTCCTCCGGCCGCCCGAAGGCGAGCGGCGGCGCCTCGGCGGCCACGTCGACCTGCTCGCCCGCGCCCAGCCGCCGGGTCACCTCGGGGAGCTGGCGCACCGCCAGGGTGTCGGCGGCGTCCCGCAGTTCCTCCAGCCGCCGGGTGATCCGGCGCCCGGTGCGGACGGAGAACCAGAGGGACAGTCCCACGCCGAGCAGTCCCGCGCCGCCCGCGGCACCCGCGTACAGCAGCTCCCGCCGGGCGAAGTCCCGGCCGCGGGCGGCGGCGTTCTTCGCCGCGTCGGTGCACAGCAGCATGTACCTGCGGACGGCGTCGTCCATGGTCCGCCGCCACGACGCGCTCACCAGCACCTTGCCGGTGCCGGTCGCGCCGGCCCGGAGCAGGGCGTCCTCGCCCTCGACCAGGGACCGGTAGAGCGGCCCGCGCTCGAACTCCCGGAAGAGGGCGCGCGAGTCGGCGGGAAGGGCCGGTACGTAGGTGCGCTGGAAGACCCGGCGGTCCTCGATCGTGGCGGCCAGCCGGCGGAACCGGTCGGTGGTGAAGCCGCCCGCGACCCGTCCTCCGGTCACCAGCGCGTCCTCGTGGGAGACGAACTCGCGCACCCGGACGAGCCCGGCGACGTTCTGCGCCTCGCGGGCCAGCTGCCCGTTCTGCAGGGCGGTCAGACCGGTCTGCACCTCGAAGGTGGGCAGGACGACGTCGGTGTAGCGGTCCACGGCGCGCGCCCAGTCGATCCGCCCGGCGATGACGTCGCGGCGCAGCGCGGGCAGCCGGTCCACGGCGGCGAGCGCCCGGGTGAGCACCCGGCTCTGGCCGGCGCTGAGGTCACCGCGCTCGCCCCGGTCGCCGATCGCCGCGCGCATCGCGGCGATCACCTCGTCGGTGTGCCGCTGCTGCCCGGTGAGGTCGGCCAGCGCGCTCCGGCTGCTCCCGGAGGCCAGGTACGCGGCGGACAGCCGCCGTTCGACCTGGATCTGGCCGACGGCGGTGTCGACCGGGGTCCCGTAGTGGACGTAGACGGCCTGCAGCCGGATGAGGTCGCGCAGTTCGCCCGTCACCGAGACCACGGCGAAGGTCCACAGTGAGACGAGGACGACGACGGGGATCAGCACCAGGGCGAGGATCCGGGTGCGGATCGTGCGGCTGCCGGGACGGCGACGCATGCACTCTCCAGGCTGCTCGGACGGTGGACAGCCGGATCCCGCCGCGCGGGACACGCTACGCGCCCGTACGACTACGCTCCGCTCGGCGGAACCGGTTGCGCAGTACCGTAGCGACGACCCTTACCGGTGAGTAGCCGGTGGGACGAATCGTGAAGCGCAAGCGCTGTGCCATGGCTCACAGTTGCCGCGGCTTGTGGGCCTTTGGGGCACTTGTCCCCACCGCGGGACGCCGGAGCCGCCCGCGACCCTCAGGAACCCCCGGCCCCCGACGGCACGGCGGAGCCGCCGCCGAACTCGCCCACCGCGTCCCGGACGATCGCGTCCAGCCGGGCGTGGTGGGCGCCGCGCCAGTACGGGCGCTCACAGACGACGCACTGCGCGAACACGTCGTAGCTGCGCCGGGTGCCGTGCTCCAGCTTCTCCCACACGGTGTCCTTGTCGGCCTCCCGCAGCGGCCCGTTGCACGCCGTGCAGCGCGTCCAGGGCGCCAGGACGGGGGCGAACCGGCCGAGCACGTCGCGCAGTTGCTCGTCGGGCTGGTCGCTGTAGACGTAGGCGCCCGCCCACAGTTCCCGGCGGCGCAGCAAGCCGCGGTCCCGCGAGAGCATCACCCGCCGTTCGGCGGCCGACCGGGCGGCCAGGGCGGGGTCGCCGATGTCCTCGCTCTCGTACGCGGCGTCGACCCCCAGCAGCCGCAACCGCCGGGCGAGCGTGCCCAGGTGCACGTCGAGCAGGAAGCGCAGCGGCGCCCCCGGCACGGACTGCGGCCGGGTGACGGGCTCGACCTCGACGTGCACGCCGGCGACCGGGACGTACGAGACGGGGACCTCGCGGCCGTCCGCCAGCAGCCGGCCGACCTCGGTGAGCGGGACGCCGAGCGACTCCACGACGTGTCCCAGCGTGGACACCCCGTCGGTGACGACGGTGGTCCGCCCCTCCCGTCGTGGCGCCGCGGCGAAGAGCCGCAGCGCGGAGGCGAAGCTGATGCCGATCTCGGGTCCGTTCACACCGCTCACCCGGCCAGGATGTCACCTCGGCGGCACGGGGCACACGGGGATTTCCCCGGGCGGGTCACACCGCGCCGTGCTCGACGGGGCTCCGGGCGCGGTCCGGCACCGCCTGCCAGGTGCCCACCTCGCGGCCGTCCTCACCGAGCCCCTCGCGCAGGGTGCGGGCCATGTCCGCCATCCAGCGGAACTCGCCCGTGGCCGGGAAGCGTTCACCCGCGGCCTGCGGCGAGGCCATCGCGCGGATGTGGACGTCCACGAGGTCGCGCACGTCCAGACGGCGCCGGGCAGCACGGGGGTCCGTTACGGGTGCGGCCTGCTGCGGGTGCGGGTTGTATGCGCCTGCGGCGGGCGGGGGGACGCCCGCCGCAGGCGCATACAACCCGCACACAACCACCGGGCAGCCCGGCGCAGCCGCCCGCAGGCGCAACGCACCCGCACACGACCACCGGCCCGCAAGCGGCACCCCGGGTCGGAGGCGCTAGCCGATACAGAGCAGGAACGTCCCGTCGGCGGCGGCCTCGACGCGGACCTGGGCGAGCGTGTCGACGTGGACCGTGGGCTCGTGGGCCGCGGCGCGGGGGCCGACACCGACCACCCGCATACCGGCGGCCTTCGCGGCCGCGATGCCGACCTCGGAGTCCTCGAAGACCACGCAGTCCTCGGGGCCGAAGCCCAGCTCGGCGGCGCCCTTGAGGAAGCCCTCCGGGTCCGGCTTGCTGGCGCTGACGCGCTCCGCGGTGACCATGACGGCGGGCATCGGGAGGCGGGCGGCGTCCATGCGGGCCCGGGCGAGGGCCTCGTCCGCGGAGGTCACCAGCGCGTGCGGGCGGCCCTGCAGGGCGGCCATGAAGGCCGGGGCGCCCTCGACCGGGACGACGCCGTCGACGTCGGCGGTCTCCTCGGCGAGCATGCGGGCGTTGTCGGCGTGGTTCTCCGCCATCGGGCGGTCCGGGAGCAGCACCGCCATCGTGGCGTAGCCCTGGCGGCCGTGGACAACCTTCATCACGGCGTCGCCGTCGAGCCCGTGGGTGGCGGCCCACCGGCGCCAGCAGCGTTCGACCACGGCGTCGGAGTTGACCAGCGTGCCGTCCATGTCCAGCAGCAGGGCGCGGGCGGGGACGACGGTGGACGGCGACAGCATGGAACTCCCTCGGACGGACAAATCAAGTGGCCCGCCCGCCGGTCAGGGGAAACGGGCGGAGCCACTTTGTTCCTACACGATACAAAACCGTGCGGCGGTTCCGCCAGGGGGGTGCCCGAACGCGGCCGCCGCCGGGGCCGGCCCCGCCTCACGGCCCCGCCTCACGGGCCCCGCGGACCTCAGGACGCGTCGCCCGCCCCGTCCACGTACTGCAGCAGTCCGTAGGTGAAGCCGGCGGTCCGGCGGCCGGCCCCGGGCGGGGCCTGGGGGTCGGTGAACTCCAGCCGCCAGCGGGTCGGGGCGTCGCCCTCCAGGGGCCGTGCGGGCGGGAACGCCCGGGCCACCTCGTCGACGGTGCAGGACCACGGCGCGAGGTCGTCGAGGCCCGACAACTGCGGCCCCTGCTCCCCCGGGGCGCGGACCAGCCACTCGTTCCAGACCGCCCCGCCGCCCGGGGCGCACAGCACCTCGAACCGCAGGGTGGGCCACAGCGGGACCGGCCACAGCAGCGCCGGGCAGGTCAGGTCGCCCACCTTCCGCCGGAGCACCGCCTCGGGCGGCCCGAGCACCGCGCGGTAGCGGCGCTCGCCGCGCGGGAAGCCCTTGGCGTGTCCCCAGGCCTGCCAGCGGCGGTTCGCCTCCCGCATCTCGGTACGGCTCGCCCCGAGCCTGCGCAGCGCCTCCTCCACCAGTTCGGGCCGGTGGTCGGCCATGCGCCGCAGCAGGACGAGCTGGAAGCCCCTGGGGCCGAAGTCGTCGATCGCCACGCCCCCATCCTGCCGGAGCGCCCCGGGGCCGGACATGGCGGCGCCCGCCGCGGGACCTGGTCCCGGGGCGGGCGCTCACGGACGACGGAGGCCGGTCAGCCCCAGCCGTTCCCGTTCCCGTTGCCGCCCGAGTCCGGGTCCGGTGTCGCGCCGGTCTTCGCCTCCAGGGCCGCCCGGGTGTTGGGCCCGTAGACGCCCTGCGGATCGCCCTTGACCCCGTAGAAGAACTGGAAGCGGGCCACGGCGTCGCCGACCTTCCGGTCGAACTCGCCGTTCGCGGGGCCGTAGTAGAGCCGCACCGCCTTGAGACGGTTCTGGAGGTCCACGACGGCGGGTCCGCTGTCACCGCGCTGCAGCGTCGCGGGCGCGGGCGGCGGCGCTGCGGAGCTGGGCGCCTGGGAGACCTGGCCGCTGGCGGACGCCGTCGGCTGCGACGTGGCGGCGCTGGGCGTCGGGGCACCGGTCGTGGCCGACGCCGAGGCCGAGGCGCTCGCGGACGCGAGCGTGGAGGGGGTGGCACTGGGCGAGGCCGAGCGCGAGGCGGAGGCCGAGGGCCGCGCGGAGGACGGCAGTTCGACCGCCGGTTCGGAGGCGCCCTGGTCGGGGGCCGCCTCCGTACGGTCCGGCAGGCCGGTCAGCTGGGCGGTGAGGAAGACCGCGCCGACGGCGAGGCCGACCGCCCCGATGCCCGCGCCGGCGACGAGCGCACCGCGGCGGCGGCGATGGGCCCCGGCACGGCGCCTGCTCACGGCACGGGACGGGTAGGGCACCAGTTCACGGGACGCGGCGGCCACCGGCACCGGCAGCCGGTCCGAGGAGACCGTGCCGAGGTCGATGACGTCGGTGTCCTCCTCCGGCCCCGCGGCCCCCGCGGCCTCCTCCGGTGGCACCGGCGCCATGGGCGCGGTCGGCGGGTCCGCGTCCTGCGGTGGGAAGGCCTTGGCGGCCCCCGCCGCCACGGCGGCCGGGACGGCCTCCTCCGCGTCCGCGTACTCCTCCGGTCCCGGCACGTACGGCCGTACCCGGAGGGACTCGTACTCGTGCTCCTCCTGCGAAGCCGGTGATGCCGGCTTGTCAGACGCCACCGGCGCCCCCTCCCCATCCCCTGACAGTCGCAGTGATTATGCAGACCGCGCATGCCCGGTGCCCAGGCGCCTCCGTTCCCGACGGTCGTACAAACGGAGCCAATCTTGTGGAAAGGGTGTGAATATTTATAAGGAAGTGACGTGAACGCGGTACCGGAGCCCCGGTGCCCGAGCGGAACGAGTCCGTATGGCGCAGGACGACACCACTTCCCCCGCAGGGCGGGCCATGGCGGACGGCCCGGCGGAAGTGACCGACAAGCGGTCCGTCCACGTCGCGATCGGCGCGCTCGCGCTCGGTCTGCTGCTCGCCGCCCTCGACCAGACCATCGTCTCCACCGCGCTGCCGACGATCGTCAGCGACCTGGGCGGGCTGAAGCACCTCTCCTGGGTGGTCACCGCCTACCTGCTGGCCTCCACCGCCGCCACCCCGCTGTGGGGCAAGCTCGGCGACATGTACGGACGGAAGAAGCTCTTCCAGTCCGTCATCGTGATCTTCCTGATCGGCTCGGCGCTGTGCGGCCTCTCCCGGAGCATGGGCGAGCTCATCGCCTTCCGCGCCCTGCAGGGCCTGGGCGGCGGCGGACTGATCGTGCTGTCGATGGCGATCGTGGGCGACATCGTGCCGCCGCGCGACCGGGGGCGCTACCAGGGCGTGTTCGGGGCGGTGTTCGGCGCGAGCAGCGTGCTCGGGCCGCTGCTGGGCGGGCTGTTCGTGGACACCCTCAGCTGGCGCTGGGTGTTCTACGTCAACCTGCCGCTGGGCATCGTCGCGCTCGCCGTGATCGCGACCGTGCTCCACATCCCGGTACGGCGGACCACGCACCGCATCGACTACGGGGGCATGGTGCTGGTGGCGGCCGCGGCGACCTGCCTGGTGCTGATGACCTCACTGGGCGGTACGACCTGGGCCTGGGGCTCCTGGCAGGTGGTCGGGCTCGCGGTGCTCGGCGTGCTGCTGGTCGCGGCCTTCGTCCTGGTCGAGCGGCGGGCCGAGGAACCGGTGCTGCCGTTGCGGCTGTTCCGCATCCGCACCTTCTGGATGTGCTCGGTGATCTCCTTCGTCGTCGGCTTCGCCATGTTCGGCTCGCTGACCTTCCTGCCGACCTTCCTCCAGGTCGTGCACGGCTACTCGCCGACCTGGTCCGGCGTGCACATGATCCCGATGGTGGTGGGCATGCTGGTGGCCTCCACCGCCTCCGGCCAGGTCGTCTCCCGCACCGGCCACTACAAGGTCTTCCCGATCGCCGGGACCGCCGTCACGATCGTCGGGCTGGTCCTGCTGCACCGGCTGGACGAGACCACACCGGTCTGGGCGCTGAGCCTGTTCCTGCTCGTCTTCGGCCTCGGGCTCGGCCTGGTCATGCAGGTACTGATCCTCGTCGTGCAGAACGCCGTCGGCTACGCCGACCTGGGCGCGGCCACCTCCGGCGCCACCTTCTTCCGCTCCATCGGGGCGGCCTTCGGCGTCTCCATCTTCGGCACCATCTTCTCCACCAACCTCGCCCGTGAGGTCACCGCCGCCCTCGCCGGGCTCGCCCTGCCGCCCGGCTTCGACCCGGCGATGATCCAGTCCGATCCGCGCGGCGTGCGGCAGCTCCCGCCGTCCCTGCGCGACCCCGTGCTGCACGCGTACTCCACCGCCATCACCAGCGTCTTCCTGTGGGCGGTACCGGTGTGCTCGCTGGCCTTCGTCCTGGCCTGGTTCCTGAAGGAGCAGCCGCTGCGGCGCACCCTCACCGTGCCCGACGCGAGCGAGACGATCGGCACCAACCCCGTGGACCGCTCCTCCCTCGACGAGATCGCCCGCGGCCTGAGCGTCCTCGGCAGCCGTGAGGCCCGCCGCGACCTGTACGTGCGGATCACCGCGTTGACCGGCCTCGGCCTCCAGCCCGCCTCCGCCTGGCTGCTGCTGTACATCGCCCGCACCGGCTCCGCCGACCCCGTCGACCTCGCCCTGCAGACCACGGTGCCGTACACGGTCATCGAGGGCGCCGCCTTCGAGGTCGAGGAACACCGCTACGCCGTCCGCCGGGGCAACCCGCTGTACCTCACCGAACGCGGTCAGGAGGTCGTGGCCCTGCTCACCGAGGCCCGCCGCAAGGTGCTGGCCGAACTCCTGGGCGACTGGAACCCCGAACGCCACGCCGACCTGGCCGCCCTGCTCACCCGTCTGACCACCGAACTCTGCGGCCAGGACCAGGACCGCCCCGGCCCCCACCGCCCCGCGGCGTGAGCAGCCGGGGCGGCCGGGACCGGGACGGTCACCGCGGTGACGCGGCGAAGGCGGCGAGCGCGGTGAAGTCGGGCTCGCGCAGGCCGACACGCGGGTCGACGTGGTGCAGGAGTGCCGGACCGGGGTGGTGGGTGGCGACCCAGTCCGTGTCGGCGGGGCCCTGCTCGTCGTCGACCCAGGCGAAACGGCGGCCGGCGGCGTACGCCACGAGCGCCTCGGTCTTCCAGTGCACGAGGTCGGGACGGTGCGCGAACAGCGCGGCGCCGAAGTCGACGTACGGCAGCTCGGGCAGGCCGATGACCGGCGCGATCCAGCGGTTGGCCTCCGCCATCCAGGTGGTGGCCCAGCACAGGTCGAAACCCAGCCCGAGCAGCGCCTCGCCGTGCGCGGGGTTGAGCCACACCCGCAGCGGGCGGGCGGAGACGCCGGGCGCCGGCACCCTCAGCGTGGTGTAGCCCTCGGGCCGCCGGGTGCGCTTGGCCGCGTACGGGTTGAGAGGGCCGTCGACGTCGAGGAAGAGCAGCGGCCGGTCCATGGTCACAGCCTGACGCGCGGTGATCGCGGACGGCAAGGCGGTTTCCCGGGCCGGTGGGCGGCGCCCCGCGGGAACGGGGCGCCGCGCGGGGTCAGGCCTGCTTCGGCGCGGCCTGCTGGACGACCTCGAAGGACCACAGGGTGGACCCGCTGGCGGCCGGCCTGGGCCGCTCCGCACCGCCCTCGCCGCCCTCGCGGTGCGCGGCCTGCATCGGGCCGGACATCCAGTTGCGGAAGTCCTCCTCGCTGCGCCACCGCGTGTAGACGAGGTACTGGTCGGTGCCCTCGACCGGGCGCAGCAGCTCGAACCACTCGAAGCCGTCCGAGCCCTCCACGGCGCCCGCCCGTGAGGCGAACCGCTTCTCCAGCACCTCGCGCTGCTCGGCCGGGACGGTCAGTACGTTGATCTTGACGACGCTCATGTCCCTATCGTGCCAGCCGAAATTCGCGTGCCCCCGGTCAGCCCCGCGTGTCACGCTGCCCGGCGGAATGTGTCGTCCCGAGCATGGAGGAGTGCGCTGTGTCCGAGAGCGGTGCGCATGCGGTGTCGGCCCTGTTTTCGCAGGGACGGCTCACGGTCATCCCGCGCCGGGTGGCGCGGCGCGAGCAGTTGCTGCGGCATCTGACCGAGACCCTCTTCCGGCCGGGGCGGGACTACCACGAGCGCGAGGTCAACGAGGCGCTGCGCACGGTGCACGACGACTGCGCGGCCCTCCGCCGCTACCTGGTGGAAGGCGGCTGGCTGGAGCGGTCGGCGGACGGGACCGCGTACCGCAGGACGCGCTGAGCCGCGGCCCCGCACGGCCGGAGCCCGCTGCGCAGCGGGCTCAGCGGCCGGTGTCGTCCCGCGGCTGACCGGGACCCGGAGCGGCCGGGCCGGGAGCGGCAGCGCCGGGACCGCCGGGCGTGCCCTGCCGCTGCCCCGGTGCGAGCAGGATCACGCACACGGCGATGACCCACAGCCCGGCCAGCCCGAGGCCGATGAAGCCGGCGTACGGGATGAACATCAGCACGCCCAGGACGAAGGCCACCCAGCCCAGCCAGTGCGGCAGCGGGTCGCCGTCGCCGCGGGAGATCGCCAGTCCCGCCCCGAGCAGCATGACGCCGATCCCGGCCAGGATGGGCATGAACAGGTCGCTGCCGAGGGCGTTGAGCGCCTGGAGGGCGCCGCCGCCGACCAGGGCCCGGTCGCTGGCCTCGACCAGGCTGAGGGTGAGCCCGGCGCTGATCCAGAAGCCGAGGGCGGCCAGGATGCCGCCGGCGAAGGCGACCTGGGGCAGCCAGCCGGTGCGGTCGGACGTGGCCAGGACGTGCCGCAGGTAGCCGGCGAAGAAGACCAGGAAGAGTCCCGCCACGAGCAGCAGGTACAGGCCGACGCCCTGCCGCGTGTCGTGGGTGAGGTAGAACGCCCTGACCGCGACCCCCGAGCTGCCGATCCCCGGGGTGTCCCCCTGGAGCGCGTAGGAGACGGCGGCGAGGATCACGGCAGCCAGGCCGGTGAGCGGTCCGAGTCGCATCGGGGGGTCTCCGATCCGTCCGTTGGCCCCCCAGACCGGTTTCTGTCCGTACCGATGCTGTCACGGCTCGTGCGGGGCCGCCCATCGGCGGCGCCCACCCGGGGTGCGGTCCGGTGCGGCTCAGCGGGCCTCGGCGACGGCGGCCCGCTCGGGCGTGGCCGCGGTCTGCGCGGGCAGCGTCACCGGGACGACCGTCTGGGCGCGGCGCTCCCGGCGGAAGACGTACGCGGCGAGGGAGCCGGAGCCGATCAGCGCGACGGCGGAGGTGGCGGTGCCGAGCCAGCCGGCGCCGAGCCACTGGCCGCCCGCGTAGCCCAGGCCCACGCTGTACGCGGCCCAGGCCAGGCCGGCCAGCGCCGACCAGGGCAGGAACTCGCGGATGCGGCGGTGCGCGGCGCCGGCGGTGAGGCTGACGACGGAGCGGCCGGCCGGGGCGAAGCGGGCGAGCACGACGAGCGCGCCACCGCCGCGGGACAGGACGGCACCCAGGATCTCCTGGGCGGTGGAGAGCCGGCGGGAGTGCGCCACGTGCTGGTCGATCCACTCGCCGCCGCGCCAGGCGAGGCGGTAGGCGGCCAGGTCGCCCAGGGTGGAGGCGACGGCCGCGCAGAGCAGCAGGGCGAGCACGTCGAGGACGTCGTTGCCGCCGGCGGCGGTGCCGGCCGTGGCCGCCGAGATCAGCAGGACGCCGCTCGGCATCACCGGCAGGAAGACGTCGAGCACGATGGAGGCGGCTACCAGGGCGTAGATCCACGGTGAATCGAACAGGGAACCTGCTCCGATGAACACCGCGTCCTCCTCTCCCTGCGAGTGCGCGGCGCCACCGAGGTGTGAGGCGGTATCACGCAGAAGCGGTTCCTCTGCGATCCGCTCTCAGCCGTACAGCGTACGCCAGCCATGCTCCTGTGATCCCCTCGGGGCGCGTGACGTTTTCCTCATCTTCGATGGTGACGATCGGGAATAGCACGCGATTAACCGGGAGGGACGACAGAACGTCCCCGGAACGAGATGTTCCGCTCGGCCTTCAGTCCGCATCATGGACATGCCACGCATTCAGCCCTCCGGCATCCGGCTCCCGCCCTCGCACATGCGTACGTCCACAACCGTCCGGCCCGCGCCGGCGGGCCCGGGACGTCACGCTCACCCGAATGAGTGAGTGCAGGGCGCTCCACCCGATGGGTAGCTTCCGAGAGGAAAGCGGCAGAAGGCAGGGGGAACCACCGCACGAGAAACCTCGTTTCACCGTGAATTGATTGCCTAATCCACGCTTTTGTGCGCGTGGGCCATCGGGCCGCAAGGGAAGGACCATCCATGACGGTTGAGCCGGGTGTCGCGTCGGAGGCGGCGACGGGGAACGGCCAGTCTCAGCGGAGTCTGGGCACCGCTGCCGCGCGGAATTTGGCGACGACCACCAAATCCGCGCCGCAGATGCAGGGAATCACATCGCGGTGGCTGCTGCGGGTGCTGCCGTGGGTCGAGGCCGCCGGCGGCGCCTACCGGGTCAACCGGAGGCTCAGCTACTCGGTGGGCGACGGAAGGGTGGACTTCGTCCAGACCGGCTCCGAGGTCCGGGTGATCCCGGCGGAGCTCGGCGAACTGCCGCTGCTGCGCGGCTTCACCGACGACGCGGTGCTGACCGCGCTCGCCGGGCAGTTCGAGCAACGGGAGTTCACGGCCGGGGAGACGCTCGTGGCCGCCGGGCAGCCGGCCGACCACGTCTTCCTCGTCGCCCACGGCAGGATCGACAAGCTGGCCCCGGCCAAGTGGGACGGCCAGGGCGTGATCGGCAGCATCGCCGACGGCGACCACTTCGGCTCCGAAGGGCTGGCCGGCCCCGACAGCACCTGGGACTACACCGCCAGGGCGGCCACCGCCGTCACCGTGCTCGCCCTGCCGCGCCAGGCCTTCCAGGCCGTCATGCAGCAGGCCGACGGGCTGCGCGAGCACGTCGCGGGCTTCGTCACCGGCACCCAGCAGGCGCAGAACAAGTACGGCGAGAAGGCCATCGAACTGGCCTCGGGCCACGTCGGGGAACCGGACCTGCCCGGCACCTTCGTGGACTACGACCTCTCCCCGCGCGAGTACGAACTGAGCGTCGCCCAGACCGTGCTGAAGGTCCACACCCGCGTCGCCGACCTGTACAACCAGCCCTACAACCAGGTCGAGCAGCAGGTGAAGCTGACCGTCGAGGCACTGCGCGAACGGCAGGAGCACGAACTGCTCAACAACCGGGAGTTCGGGCTGCTGCACAACGCCGACTACCGGCAGCGCATCACCACGCACTCCGGACCGCCCACCCCCGACGACCTCGACGAACTGATCAGCCGGCGCCGCAACGCCCAGTACCTGCTGGCCCATCCGCGGGCCATCGCGGCCATCGGAAGGGAATTCAACAGCCGCGGTCTGGTACCGCACACCATCGATTTCCACGGCCACCACGTGCCGTCCTGGCGCGGAATCCCGATCCTCCCCTCCAACAAGATCCCGATTTCCCGGGAGAACACCACCTCGATCCTGGTGATGCGCACCGGCGAGGACAACCAGGGCGTGATCGGCCTGCACCAGACGGGAATTCCGGACGAGTACGAGCCGGGCCTCTCGGTGCGTTTCATGGGGATCGACGAGAAGGCGATCATCTCCTATCTCGTCAGCACCTACTATTCGGCGGCCGTCCTCGTCCCCGACGCCCTCGGCGTCCTGGAGAACGTGGAGATCGCGCGTCCCGGGGCCTAGGCCCGGAGCCTGGCCCCGGCGCGCACACGGCCTCCGGGAGCGGCGGCGCGTGCTCGTGGCGGGGCGGGCGGCCCCGGCCGGCCCGTACCGTCCGCCACGAGCACGCCGTCGGCCCGCCGAACCCCCGGGCGGGGCGGGGGTTTTCCCCACCCCGCTTCCGGTGGGCGGCCTGATTCCGGGCACATCGGACGCTCCGTAGCGTCCTGGGTATGACGAAGAGCACCCGCACGTTGAGGACCCTCGCCGCCGCCGCGGGCGTCGTGGCGCTGATCGGTACGGCGTCCGCCTGCGCGAACGCCTCCGACGACAGCGAGCCGGAGCGCAAGAGCTTCGCGCTCGAGGGGAACGAACTGACCATCGACTCCTCCGACAGCAAGGTGGTGGTGAAACCGGCCGACGTGGACGAGATCCAGGTCACCCGCTGGTTCGACGGCTGGGCCGTGTTCGGCGACACGCCGAAGGCCACCTGGTCGATGCACGGGCACACCCTGACCTTCCGCACCAAGTGCCAGGGCGCCGTGCAGGACTGCTCGGTGCGTCACGAGGTGCTGGTGCCGCGCGGGGTCCGCCTGACGGTGGTCAACGGCGACGGCAGCGTGGAGGCGAGCGGCTTCAGCACCCCGCTGGAGCTCACCACGGGCGACGGCTCGGTGGTCGTCCGGGACGTGACCGGCCCGCTCCGGCTCTCCAGCGGCGACGGCCGGATCGACGCCGGCGGCATCCGCTCCCGCGAGGTCAGCGCCCACACCTCGGACGGCTCGGTGAAGCTGGCCTTCGACAAGGTGCCCGACCTCGTCGAGGCGACGACCGGCGACGGCCGGGTCAGCGTCGTGCTGCCCCACCAGAGCTACAAGGTCTCCGCACGCTCAGGCGACGGGCACGTCAGCGTGGACGTCCCCCGCGACGACACCAGCGGCCACGTCGTGACGGTCCGTACGGGCGACGGCTCGGTGAGCGTCACGGAAGCCGGCCGCTGACCGCAACCGCCCGGCCCGTGTATTCGTCCCAGCCAGGTGGGAGACTGGAGCGGACAACCACCGGCGGCGGACCTGCGGGAGAGGGCGACTGTGACGACGGCACGCTCGTGGTGGCGGCGCGGGGACAACCTGCGCGCCGACGCCCAGGCCGCGAAGGACGCCGCCGCCGAGGCGTTCTACGAGCTGGACACCGCCCAGCGCGACCTGGTGATCTCCATAGAGACCATCACCGCCGTCGACAGCTCCCCCGCCGCGCGGCGCGCGAGCGATGACTTCCGGGCTCTGGGCGAGCGCATCGACCAGGTCAGCGCCGCCTACATCGCGGCGGTCGACGCCTACGACCTGGACCGCGACGAGTTGGAGGCCGCCACCGCGGCCCGCGCCCGTACCGAGCTCACCAAGGCGAAGGACGACCTGGTCCGTGCCAGGACCGACCTGAACGCCTTCGCGCGTGGGCTCGGCCCGCTGCTGGACAAGGCCGAGACCCAGCTCGCCCGCCTGGCCCCCGCCGTCGAACGGGCCCGCCAGGCCCTGCTCGCCGCGTCCAACGCGCTGGACTCCGTACGGGCATCGGGTCTTCGCGCCGACGACCTCGCGGCCCGGCTGGCGGCCCTCGGCCCGGAGCTGACCAAGCTCAACCAGGGCGCCGGCACGCACGGCGTGCAGGAGACCATCCGGCGCGCCGACGAGGTGCTGCGCACGGCCGAGGCCATCCGCGCGGAGGCCGAACGCCTGCCCGAGCGGGCCCGTGAGATCGACAAGCGGATCGTGTCGCTGCGGACCCGGACCCAGGCCCTGGCGACCCGCACGGAGGGCGTCGATCCGGTCCTGAGCGAGTTGCGCCGCCGGTTCAGCATGGCGTGCTGGCAGGACCTGCAGCACGTGCCGGAGCGGGCGACGGAGGCCGTGGGCCGCGCGGAGCAGAAGCTCTCGGAGGCGGCCAAGGCCCGCGACGAGCAGCGCTGGCCGGACGCGACGGCCCTGCTCGGCACGGTGCGGGCGCTGCTCGACGACGCCGACGCGGCGGTGTCCGCGGCCGGCGACCGGCTGCGGCGGCTCAACGAGGTCAGCAAGGACCCGCACGGCGAGATCGAGCGGACCCGGTTCGCCGTCCGGGACGCCCAGCGGCTCGCCATGCAGGGCCGTACGACACCGGAGCAGCGGCACGCGCGCCCCCTCGACGAGGCCGTCGCCCGGCTCGACCGCGCCGTCGACGGACTGCAGGGCCGGCACCCCGACTGGTGGCACTTCCTCACCGAGACCGCAGCGGTGCGCGACATGGCGGCCCGGGTCGTCGCCGCGATCCGCGAGGACCGTGCCTCGGGACGCTAGCCGTACGCGGTGAGCCACCGGCGCCTACTCGGGCGCCCTGCGCAGTGCCTCGGCGTGGTACGTCACCGCGCCGTCGCGCCCGCCTTCACCGCCCTCGACCGCGACCAGCCGCAGCACGGCCACCGGCACGCCGAGCAGGGCCTCCAGGCGCGCCACGACCTCCGTGACGTCGGACCACCAGGGGCCCGCGACGGTGAAGGGGCCGTACCCGCCCAGCCGTTCGCCGTCGTACGTCACCACGACGTCGACCACGCGTCCTGCCGCCTGCTGCTGCGTCACCCGGGCAGTGTCCCGCGCGGGGGCGCCGTCCGGCGATCGGTCATCCGGCCCTGCCGCGGCCCGTCAGCCGCAGCAGCCCCCGCCGCAGCAGCCCCCGCCGCCCGCGGCCGGACGGGGGGCGGCCGCCGCGGAGGCGGCGGCGGTGCCGCCGACCGCGACCGTCGACAGGAGCTTGACCGTGTCGTCGTGCCCGGCGGGGCACTCCGCCGGCGCGGCGGACTCCGCCATCGGGCGGCTCAGCTCGAACGTGGTGCCGCAGGAGCGGCAGCGGTACTCGTAACGGGGCATGGGCACAGATTAACCACGGCTCACAGCTTGCGCGCCAGGGTCAGGCCGTCCGCCACGGTCAGCAGCAGCCCCTCGACGCGCCCGTCCGCCGCGACGCGGTCGTTGAACGCCCGGATCCCCGCCGTGTCACCCGTGGCGCGCGGGTCCACGACCCGTCCGTGGAAGAGCGTGTTGTCGGCGGCGATGATCCCGCCGGGCCGCATCCGCGGCACCAGCTCCTCCCAGTAGTTGACGTAGTTGCCCTTGTCGGCGTCGAGGTAGACCAGGTCGATCCACGGATCGCGCGGCAGCGCCCGCAGCGTGTCCAGGGCGGGCGCGATCCGCAGGTCCACGCGGTCGGCGACACCGGCCTTGGCCCAGGCCTCCCGGGCGACCGCGGTCCACTCCTCGGAGATGTCGCAGGCGATCAGGCGCCCGTCCGCGGGCAGCGCCTGCGCCATGGACAGGGCGGAGAAGCCGGTGAAGGTGCCGACCTCCACGACCTGCCGGGCCCCGGTCAGCCGCACCAGGAAGGCCAGCAGCGGACCCTGCTCGCGCGCCGACTGCATGCCCGCCGCGTCGCCGAAGCGGGTGTGCGTGATCTCGACCAGTTCCTCCTGGACCGGGTCCAGGGGCGGATTGTGCTCGAGGACATACGCGTACAGTTCGGGCGTGAGCTGCGGGTTCTTGGTCTCGGGCACGGCTGCTCCTTAAGGTGGCGGCATGTACGTGGATGACGTCCTCGCCCTGGTGCCCAGCATGCCAGGCAGGCGGGTGCTCCTGGGGTTGGCGGGCGCGCCCGCGGCGGGCAAGTCGACCCTGGCCCGTTCGCTGGTGGAGGGGGTCGACGCGCGGCTCGGCGCGGGTACGGCGGCGTACGTGCCGATGGACGGCTTCCACCTCTCCAACGCCCAACTGGACCGGCTCGGGCTGCGCGGCCGCAAGGGCGCGCCGGAGACCTTCGACGTGGACGGCTACGTCCACCTGCTGCGGCGGCTGCGCTCGTGGCAGGGCCACGCCGTCTACGCGCCGGACTTCGACCGGGACCTCGACGAGCCGGTCGCGGCGGGGATCGCCGTACTCCCGCAGGCGCGGCTGGTGGTGACGGAGGGGAACTACCTGGCCGACGACGGCGCCGGCTGGCACGAGGTCAGGGACCTGCTGGACGAGCTGTGGTTCGTCGAGGCCGACCCCGAGGTGCGTGAGGACCGTCTGCTGGCCCGGCATGTGACGGGCGGTCGCACGGAGGCGGAGGCCCGGGCCTTCATCGAGGCCAGCGAACGGCCGAACGCGCTGCGCGTCGAGGCGACGCGCAGCTCGTGCACACGGGTGGTGCGGACCGGCGGGGTCAGCGGCGCGCCACGCTGAGCATCCGGCGCAGGATCTCCTCCCCCGCCGCGACGCCCGGCAGGGCCAGCGCGTCGACGTGCGGCGCGCCCCAGCCGGTGTCGGCGAGTTCGCCGTGGCCGGGCCGCCAGCCGGTGTGGGCGGCGAGCAGCAGTTCCGCGTCGAGGAGGGAGTCGCCCGCGGCGAGCACGTGGTCGGCGCCGGTGCGGCGGACGACCTCGGCCAGGGCCGCGGACTTGGTGAGCGGCTTGGGCACGGCGTAGATCTTGCGGCCCTGCAGCGAGACGGTCCAGCCGCGCTCCTCGGCCCACTCGGCGAGGTCCTTCACCCAGCGCTCGGGCAACAGCGACCGCTCCACGACCAGGTACACGAACAGGTCCTCGGCGACGCGCTCCTTGCGCAGCCAGGACTCGTCGGCGGTGCGCGCCATGAACTCGCGGACCTCCTCGAGCGGCGCGCACCCCTCGGCGAGGCGGCGGCGCATCTCGGCGTTCCAGTCGTGGTCGGTGTGGCCCTTGACCAGGATGTGCCCGCCGTTGGCACAGATCGCGTACCGGGGCACCGGGCCGGGGAGGTTGATGCGCCGGTACTGCTTGCGGGTGCGGGTCGTCGCCGGGACGAACTCGGCGGCGGCCGCGAGCCGCTGGATCAGCACGGCGGCGGCTTCGGTCATGAACGACAGCGGCCGGCCCTCGTGCACCTCGACGCAGAGCAGCCGCGGCGCCTCCTCGTCGGCCACGGACAGGGCCAGGGCCGACGGCGAGTAGATGAGGGTGCGGTCCAGGTCGCTCGCGACGAGGGACTTCACGATCTCCGGGCGCTGCTTCACTTGGCCTCCACCGCCTTGCCGTCCGTGCCGGTCGCGCCCCGGGTGAAGCGCGGGTGGATCAGCCCGACGCACGAGTAGGGCAGGTCGTCCACCTCCTCCACCGGGACGCCGCGCTGCTCGGCGAGCAGCCGGATGTGCGCCAGGTCCTGTCCCGCGCCGCGCCGGGCGAGCACCCGCCACGGCACGCGGCGCAGCAGCACCCGGGTCGTCTCGCCGACGCCGGGCTTGACCAGGTTGACGTCCCCGATGCCGTACTCCTCGCTGATCCGCTCGACCGCGGCCCAGCCCTCCCAGGTGGGCGCACGGTCGGCGGACTGCAGCTCCTTGACGTCCGCGGCGACGTCGTCGGCCACGGCGGCGAAGCGTGCCGTGATCGCGTCCAGGAAGAGGCCGGAGACGTCCGAGCCGGCCAGCTCGCGGTAGAACTTCGCGCCGTGGAACTCGTCCGGGCCGATCAGGTCGGCGCGCAGCACGGTGCGCGACACCAGACCGGAGACCGTGGAGTTCAGGCACGCGGACGGGATGAGGAAGTCGTCGCGGGTGCCGAAGGTGCGGACGCACGACCCGGGGTCGGCGAGCACCGCGATCTCCGGGTCGAAGCCGCCGTACGGGGCCACGGCGTCGGCCAGTTCGCGGGTGATGGCGCCCTTGCCGGTCCAGCCGTCCACGAACACCGCCCGCGCGGGGTCGTGGTGCTCCGCCAGCCAGCGCAGGGCGGTGGTGTCGATGCCCCGGCCGCGGACGATGGACACGGCGTAGTGCGGCAGGTCCAGGCCGTGCGCGTGCCGGGCCCAGCGGCGCATCAGCACGCCGACCGGGGTGCCCGCGCGGGCCAGCGACACCAGCACGGCCTCCGGCCCGCGTTCGGCGAGCACCAGTTCGGTGACGGCGCCGACGGCGCGGGCGATCCGGCCCGCGGATTCCGCCAGCGCGGTCCGGAACAGCTCCTGGTACTCCGCGCTGGGCTGGTACTCCACGGGCAGCGACTCCGCGTAGTGCGCCCCGCCGCTCTGGATCGCCTCCTCGCGCTCCTCGGTCGGCGCCTCCAGCTCGACGTCGGAGAGGTCCTTCAGCAGCCAGCCGACCTCGTCGGGCGCGTACGAGCCGAACGCGGGACCGCGCAGCGGCTCCGGGAGCGTCGGGGCGGGCGGGCGGGGTTCGTACGAGGGGACCACGGCCAGCAGGAGCCTTTCGGTGTGTCCGGCGAGCTGCGCGAGCAGCCCTCCGGGGGCGTGCAGGGCGGGCGTGTCGCCCGCGCTGTCCACGACGGCGACGATCGCGTCGAAGCCCGCGCCCGCCACGTTGTACGCGTAGCGCTCGCCGGGGCCGTCCGCCGGGTCGTCGTGGTCGGGGAAGGTCATCCGGGTGCGTATCGCGTACCCCGGGTCGTCCACGGCCAGGACCGGGGAACGCGTCGTCGTGGAGAACCGCACCTCCGCGGCGGGCAGGGCGTCCTGCAGTGCCCGCGCCAGCCGCAGCGGGGCGTACATGAGCTCCTCGTTGCCGAGGACGAGGACGCACGGTGCCGTGCCGTCGCCTGAGAAGCGCAGGGCCTCCGCCAGGCGTGCCGCCATCGCGGGCAGCGCCGCCTCCAGCCGCGCGCGGTGCGCGGGTGTGAAGCCGTGCCGCCCGCCGTCGGGGAGCCCGGCGGGCCAGTCGAGGTGCACCCGGTGGGGTGCCGCTCCCCCGGCCGGGCCGGTGGCCGGCGCCGCGGTGCCGTGGGCGGCGACCAGGGCCTCGCCCCGCTCGAGGACGCCCTCGGGGAGGACGACCGTTCCCGAGGCCAGGGCCACGACGTCGACGGTCGCGCCCAGCTCCGCGGCGAACCCGGCGAGCAGCTCGCGGTCGGCCTCCGACCGCATGTCGACCAGGGCGACCACCACGTACCGGCGGCGCGGATACCGCGTGTGCAGCGCCCGCACCGTGTTGAGCACCGTCCGGCCGGTCGAGAACTCGTCGTCGACCAGCACCAGCGGCCCGTCCCCGGCCAGCAGGCCGGCGTCCTCGGGCAGCAGCAGGTGCGAGGTCGCGTGGCTGTGCTCCTCCTCGAAGCCGCCGACCGGCTCGGTCCCGGCGACCGGGCGCCGCGTGGAGTGCAGGTACGGGGCGGTGCCGACGCCGTCGGCCACGGCGTGCCCGAGGCCCGTCGCGGTCTCGGCGTAGCCGAGCACCACGGCCCGGGCCGCCTCGTCCTCGCCCAGCAGCTCCCGCACGCGCACCCCGAGGCCGTACCCGGCGTCGTAGACGACGTGCGGACGCTGCGGCACGTGCTTGCCCAGCACGTTGGAGACGAGCAGGTGCGCCCGCTTGGGGTTGCGGCGCAGGGCGAGGCCGAGCAGACCGCTCAGGCCGTCCCCCCGCAGGGTGACCCCGAGCCGGTCGGCGACCCACTGCCCGGACCAGACGTGCTCCACTGCCATGCCTTCGGCACTCTCCCTCTCGTTGCCGGTCACGACGGCACGCACGCGGAGAGCAGCTCGACGAAGCCGATCTCCTCACGCGCCACGCCGAAGACCTCGGCGCGCCGCACGGTGCGCTCGGCCCAGGCGCGGTGCGGCTTCACCTCGTTCATCTTGTTGGTGTAGGCCGAGCGCAGCACGCCCCCGCCGCTGCGGTCCTCGTGCAGTATGTCGACGGCGTCGCTCCACTCCTCGTGGGAGACGACGCTGAGCGCGTGCACGGGCTGGACGTGCGAGGGGTGGATGCAGGTCTTGCCCTGCAGGCCGTTCGTCCGGTCCAGTTCGATCTCGCGCAGCAGCCCGTCCATGTCCCGCTGGATGAGGGCCTCGCGCAGGTCGACGGCCTCGGGGACGAAGGGGCTCTGCCGCAGCAGCGGCTTGAACATGCGCTCGGAGTGCTTGAAGTACTCCCAGACCGGTCCGGTGATGGTGAAGCCGGTGCCGTCGGCGCGCCCGAGGACGTTGACCACGTCGGCGATGATCGAGGCGACGATGCGGACGTCGTAGGCGGTCATGTCGGGCGAGCGGCGCAGCCCGTAGGCGGAGCAGAAGTCGGTGACGCCGAGCCGCAGCGCGAGCACGCGGTCGCGGTACTTGTCGACGGTCCGGGAGATGCCGTACAGCGTCTCGGTGCGGGTCTCCAGGTGGAGCAGCTGCGGGGACTCCAGGACCGGCATCGCGTACAGCCGCCGCCCGCAGTCCGCCTCGGCGGCGGCGAGGGCCTCCAGGAAGGGGACCCCGGACTCCTCGGTGAACTTGGGGAGCACGAATCCGGAGAGCAGGGACACGTCGTCGCCGAGCCGGCGCACGAGGTCGGTGATCTGGCCGGGGGTGCGGACCCGTATGAAGAGCAGCGGGGGGTCGCCGTCGGGGATCCGGTGGGCGAGATCGCCGAACTGGCGGACCAGGTTCTCCTCCGCGGCCTCGACCTCCCGGTCGTCGATGGAGTCCTCCAGGCACAGCACCATCGACACCACGCCGCGCGCGGCCTGCTTGAGCACGTCGTCGGCGAGCCTCGACCGGGTGGCCGGGCAGTAGAGGGTGGCGCCGAGGGCGACGGCGAGCGTGCCGGCCGACGAGGCCGCGGTGAATTCGGCGGGCTCCCGGTGGAAGAGCTCGTTCCGTACGTCCGGCGCGAGGTGCCCGAAGTGGCGCATGCTTTCCCCCGTGGCAGGTGGTGGTTGGAGAGGAGGTGGGAAGCGTCCCCCGACGCCGTGGCCGATTATCGTACGTGCGAGCCCCCTGCGGACGTTCCCGGCGTACGTGAAAATCAGGTAACCCCCTCGGGTCCGGTACGTGTCGCCCTGTCCCCATCTTTCCCCGCCGGCGCACCCGCCGTGCGCCCCGCGTTGTGGGCGCGGCCCCCGGGAGGGCAGGATTACGCGCATGACGCAGGCGATGGTGAAGGGCTCCAACATCCCGGTGACGGCCTCGGGGGTGCGGGCGGTGCTCCGCTGGAGCCCGGGGGCGGGTGTGCCGGACGTCGACGCCTCGGCGCTGCTGCTGGGTGCGGACGGCCAGGTGCGCTCGGACGAGGACTTCATCTTCTACAACCAGCCCCGGCACCCGGGCGGCGCCGCCCGGCACCTGCCCAAGCGCAGCGAGCCGGCCGGGCTGACGGACGCCATCGAGGTGGACCTGGCCGCACTCGAGGCGGGCGTGGACCGGGTGGTCGTCGCGGCCTCCGCGGACGGCGGCCCCTTCGCCCTCGTCTCCGACCTGACGGTGCTGCTCTACGACACGGCCGCCGGTTCCGACGCCGAGCCGCTGGCGGTCTTCGACGTCGTCCCGGACACCGGCGACGAGTCGGCGCTGATCTGCGGCGAGCTGTACCGCAGGGCGGGTGGCTGGAAGTTCCGCGCGCTGGGGCAGGGCTACGCCTCGGGGCTGGAGGCGCTCGCCACCGAGTTCGGCATCACCGTCGAGGAGGGCGACCTCGACGAGGCACCGCCGCCGCGGCCGGAGGGCGAGGCGGCCTCGGTGCCGCAGCCCGTGCCGCCGACCGTCCTGACCACCGAGCCACCCGACGCGTACACCCTGCAGGCCCCCGCGCCGGTGCCGCCGCAGCCCACCGCGCCGCCCGCGTACGGCTACCCGCAGGAGCCCCAGCCGACGGTGGCCGCCCCGGCGTACGGCTACCCGCAGGAGCCCCAGCCGACGGTGGCCGCCCCGGCCTACGGCTACCCGCCGCAGCAGCCCGCGCCGACCGCGGCCGCCCCCGCTCCCTCTCCTGCCCCCGCGTACGGCTATCCGCAGCCGATGCAGGGGTTCCGGCTGCCGCCGATGGGCCCCCAGTTCCAGGAACGCCGCTGAGCGGGCCCGCCAGGGGGCCGCGCGGTCAGACCTTGGTCTTGTAGCCGCGGCCCCACTGCAGGCCCCAGCCGTACAGCCGGTCGAGCTCGGCCTGGAAGCCGTAGACGTACTTCACCTCACGGCGCACGGTCAGGTCGCCCTTCTTGTTCTCGATGAGCACCACGGCGCACGAGCGGGCCTGCGGCTCGCGCTCGTCCAGCAGGATCTCGATCCGCGGACCCGAGCTGGGGAAGATCTCCACCTTGGCGTGGGTGCGGTCGAAGGCGGGCGTGCCGTCGTAGATGTAGACGAAGACGAGCATGCGCTTGAACTCGTCGTGCTTGTCGAGGTTGATGTAGAGCGTCTCGCCGGACGAGCCGCCGAAGCGGTCGTCGCCGGTCATCTGGATGTACGGCGGGGCGTCGAGGTCGCCCAGGAAGTTGCCGAGCGGCTGGACGACGCCCTTGGTGCCGTCGGCCAGCTCGTACATGCACGCCAGGTCGAGGTCGACGTTGACCATGGCGGGGCCGGCCGCCTGCACGGGCTCCGGCTTGAACAGGTGCGTCTGGCGGCTCAGCCACGAACCGCTGCGCTGGTTCCAGCCGCCGGTGTCGGAGGTGCGCATCTGCCAGGACAGGTTGATGCGCAGGTTGCCGACGGCCGCGCCCTGCTTGGACAGCGAGACGACCTGGTGCCGCCTGGTGAGCTCGATGGTGTGCGCGTTCGCCATGTCGAACTGCGCGTTGAAGCCGCCGCTCGGCCGCAGGAAGTTCCACATGTCCGTCCGTCCCCTGCACGCAGGCCGCCCCCCGCCGGTCGGCGGGGGGCGGCGTGACCCGAATGTCGTGACGAGACGGGGGTCAGACCCCGCTCGTCACCTCCGCTTTGTCGTCCCGCTGCTCGGAGCTTTCCCCGAGACGGCGGTTTCGCACCACCGACGACCAGTACGAGGCGCCGATCAGGACGACGCCGATGAGGCCGGTGATGACCTCGTTGATCTCGAACTTGATGGTGACCAGGAGGATGACCGCCAGCGCGCCGATCGCGTAGTGCGCGCCGTGCTCCAGATAGACGTAGTCGTCCAGGGTGCCCTTGCGGACCAGGAACACGGTGAGCGACCGGATGTACATCGCACCGATGCCGAGGCCGAGGGCGATGATGAAGATGTCGTTGGAGATCGCGAACGCGCCGATGACGCCGTCGAAGGAGAACGACGCGTCGATGACCTCCAGGTAGAGGAAGAGGAAGAACGCCGCCTTGCCCGCCAGGCCCACGGCCGAGGCGCCGCTGCCGGCCGGCTTGCCGCCCGAGCTCCGCTCCTCGAGCTCCTCGTCGGCCTCGTCGGCCTCGTCCTCCAGCTTGTCCTCGAAGTAGCTCGAGATTCCGCCGACGACGAGGTACGTGATGAGGCCGCCGATCCCGGCGAGCAGCACCGTGGAGGACTTGTCGCCGCCGCCGTGCGAGACGTCCGTGGCGAGCGTGGTGGCGGTGATCAGCAGGGCGACCAGGGCGACGACCACGGAGAGCGTGTCGAGCTTGCCGAGCTTGGAGAGCGGCTTCTCCAGCCAGGCGAGCCACTTGTGCTCACGCTCCTCGAAGATGAAGTCGAGGAAGATCATCAACAGGAACATCCCGCCGAACGCGGCGATCGCCGGGTGCGCCGACGTGACGAGGTGCTCGTACTGTTCCTTGTTGTTGATCGCCAGGTCGATGGCCTCGATGGGCCCGATCTTCGCCGTGATCGACACGATGATGATCGGGAAGACGAGGCGCATGCCGAAGACGGCGATCAGAATGCCGATGGTGAGGAAGATCTTCTGCCAGAAGGCATTCATCTTCCGCAGGATGCCGGCGTTGATCACCGCGTTGTCGAAGGAGAGCGAGATCTCCAGCACCGACAGGATGGCGACGAGGGCAAGCCCCTCCGCACCCCACAGGAAACCGGCGAGGGCGAGGCCGGCGGCGGTGACACCGAACGACCAGCCGAAAGTTCGGAGGAGCACTGGATATCCAATCCCTTTACGAAACGTTGACCCCAAAGTCTAGGGCGATGCCCCGGAGGCCTGATGCATACCCCTGGCCAACGGCTCGGAACTTCCATTCGCCGCCGTACCGGTACAGCTCTCCGAAGATCATCGCCGTTTCGCTGGAGGCGTCCTCGGAGAGGTCGTAGCGTGCCAGTTCGCTCTGGTCGGTCTGGTTGACCACCCGGATGAAGGCGTTGCTGACCTGGCCGAACGTCTGGCCGCGGGCGTCGGCGTCGTAGATGGAGACCGGGAAGACGATCTTGTCGACCCGCTCGGGCACGGCCGACAGGTCCACCAGCAGGACCTCGTCGTCGCCGTCGCCGTCACCGGTCAGGTTGTCGCCGGTGTGCTCGACCGAGCCCTCCGGGCTCTTGAGGTTGTTGTAGAAGACGAAGTACTCGTCGCCGAGCACCCGGCCCGAGGCGCACAGCAGCGCGCTGGCGTCCAGGTCGAAGGGCGCCCCTGTGGTGGAGCGCGCGTCCCAGCCGAGCCCGATCAGCACGTTGGTCAGATTGGGTGCGGCCTTGGTGAGGGAGACGTTGCCCCCCTTGGCGAGCGTCACGCCCATGCTGTTCTCCTCCCCCGCGGGGCTCGCGGTCCGCCGGACGCGGACCGCGAGGCCCCGGCGAATCAGACGTTGACGCCGAAGTCCTGCGCGATGCCGCGCAGGCCGGACGCGTATCCCTGGCCGATGGCCCGGAACTTCCACTCCGCCCCGTGCCGGTACAGCTCGCCGAAGACCATCGCCGTCTCGGTCGAGGCGTCCTCGGTGAGGTCGTAACGGGCCAGCTCCTTGTCGTCGGCCTGGTTGACGACGCGGATGAAGGCGTTGCGGACCTGGCCGAACGACTGCTGACGGCTCTCGGCGTCGTAGATCGACACCGGGAAGACGATCTTGGCGACCTCGGCCGGCACGCCGGCCAGGTTCACCTTGATCTGCTCGTCGTCCCCCTCGCCCTCACCGGTGATGTTGTCGCCGGTGTGCTCCACGGAGCCGTCGGGGCTCCTGAGGTTGTTGAAGAAGACGAAGTGCTGGTCGGAGAGGACCTTGCCCTCCGCACCGGTGAGCAGGGCACTGGCGTCGAGGTCGAAGTCCGCGCCCGTGGTGGTGCGGGCGTCCCAGCCGAGGCCGACGATGACGGCCGTGAGGTTGGGGGCCTCCTTCGTCAGCGATACGTTGCCACCCTTGCTGAGGCTGACTCCCACGGGTCCTCCCATGTCATCGCGTGCTGCTCGTATCAGGATCAACGCCCTGAGGTTAGTACCCGGTTCCCCAGGACTACAGGGCTTCGAGCGCCTTGACGTACTCGTTCAGGTCGCGGGCGTCCGGCAGGCCGTTGACGACGGTCCAACGGACCACGCCCTCCTTGTCGATGACGAAGGTGCCGCGCACCGCGCAGCCCTTGTCCTCGGCGAAGACGCCGTAAGCCCGGGAGACCTCGCCGTGCGGCCAGAAGTCGGACAGCAGCGGGTACTCCAGGCCCTCCTGCTCGGAGAAGACGCGCTGGGTGTGCATCGAGTCGTTGGAGACCGCGAGCAGCTGGACCTCGTCGTTCTGGAAGGCCGGCAGCTCGTCGCGGAGCGCGCACAGCTCGCCCGTGCAGACCCCGGTGAAGGCGAAGGGGAAGAAGAGCAGGACGACGTTCCTGGAGCCCTGGAAGTCGGACAGCCGCACGGTCCGGCCGTGCTGGTCCCGCAGCTCGAAGTCGGGGGCCTTTTCGCCTACGGCGAGCGCCATGGTGGACACACCTCTCCGGTGACGGTGACGGGACCCGCGGCGCGGGGCCCCGCGGCCAGTCTCGCACCGCCGCGCCGGGGCAATGCGAGGCGCCCCCGCGACGCTCGGTCACGGGGGCGCGGTGCCGGTCAGGAACGCCTCAGCGCTTGCCGGCCTTCGCCGTCTTGGGGGTCACCAGTCGACTGGCGGTCCAGTCCTTGGAGACGTTGACACTGCTGGTCTGAGCCAGGCCGGCAGTCTGCGCGGCCTCTCCGATGTCACTCGGCTCGACGTGCCCGTCACGGCCGGTCTTCGGGGTCATGAGCCAGATCTGGGCGCCCTCGTCGATGGCGGACGTGGCGTCGACCAGGGCGTCGGTCAGATCGCCGTCATCATCACGGAACCAGAGGATGACGCCGTCGGCGACGTCGTCGTACTCCTCGTCCGCGAGCTCTTCGCCCGTGATCCCCTCAATACCCTCACGGAGCTCGTGATCGACGTCATCGTCGTAGCCGAGCTCCTGGACCACCTGTCCGGGCTCAAAACCAAGCCGGCTCGCCGGGTTGGTTTGCTCCTCCGCGTGGCCCGCGGTCGCGCTCACGCTCTGCCTCCTGTCATGGGGGTTGTCTTCCCGCTCCTGTGCGGGGTTATGGGCGGTAGTCCACACGGGCGCGGCGGATCGCGCAAGTACCCAGCCGCCCATCCCGCCCAAACGTTGACGTGTCACCGCAACCCGAACCGTGAGGGGTGACGTGGCTCACTCCACTATGCCAGCATTTCTCCCGAATCGGGGTTGCGGTCGGTCGTACGTCCGAGTGGGCGTAGAGTTGCGGTTTGGTCGTACGGCCACCGGACAGCCATGCGAGAGCCTCAAGAGGGTCTGGAAGAGGGGTCTGTCTCACTTAGTGGTGGTTACCACTCAGTAGAGATGACGTATCCCGAACGCGCGGTACACGATGGAGGCGGCGCGACCCAGCAGAGCAAGACCCTAGAAGCGAAGGAATAGCGTGGCTTCCGGATCAGATCGCAACCCGATCATCATTGGCGGCCTTCCCAGCCAGGTCCCGGATTTCGATCCCGAGGAGACGGCGGAATGGCTCGACTCGCTTGACGCCGCCATCGACGAGCGCGGACGCGAGCGCGCCCGCTACCTCATGCTCCGCCTGATCGAGCGAGCCCGCGAGCGGCGGGTTGCCGTGCCCGAGATGCGCAGCACGGATTACGTGAACACCATCGCGACCAAGGACGAACCGTTCTTCCCCGGCAACGAGGACATCGAGCGGCGCATCCTGAACGCGACCCGCTGGAACGCGGCGGTCATGGTGTCCCGGGCGCAGCGTCCGGGTATCGGCGTCGGCGGGCACATCGCCACCTTCGCTTCCTCCGCCTCTCTGTACGACGTGGGCTTCAACCACTTCTTCCGGGGCAAGGACGACGGCAAGGGAGGGGACCAGATCTTCTTCCAGGGCCACGCCTCCCCCGGCGTGTACGCCCGTGCCTTCCTGCTGGACCGGCTCTCCGAGACCCAGCTCGACGCGTTCCGCCAGGAGAAGTCCAAGGCGCCGTACGGCCTGTCGAGCTACCCGCACCCGCGGCTCATGCCGGACTTCTGGGAGTTCCCGACCGTCTCCATGGGCCTCGGCCCGCTGGGTGCGATCTACCAGGCCCGGATGAACCGTTACCTGCAGGCGCGCGGCATCGCCGACACCGAGCAGTCGCACGTGTGGGCCTTCCTCGGCGACGGCGAGATGGACGAGCCGGAGTCGCTCGGCCAGCTGTCCCTGGCCGCCCGTGAGGGCCTGGACAACCTGACCTTCGTCGTCAACTGCAACCTGCAGCGGCTCGACGGCCCGGTGCGCGGCAACGGCAAGATCATCCAGGAGCTGGAGTCGCAGTTCCGCGGCGCCGGCTGGAACGTCATCAAGCTGATCTGGGACCGCACCTGGGACCCGCTGCTCGCGCAGGACCGCGACGGCGTGCTGGTGAACAAGCTCAACACCACGCCCGACGGCCAGTTCCAGACCTACGCCACCGAGACCGGCTCGTACATCCGCGACCACTTCTTCGGTGACGACCACCGGCTGCGCAAGATGGTCGAGGGCCTCACCGACGACCAGGTCCTGCACCTGGGCCGCGGCGGCCACGACCACCGCAAGATCTACGCGGCGTACAAGGCGGCCCGCGAGCACAAGGGCCAGCCGACCGTGATCCTGGCCCAGACCGTCAAGGGCTGGACGCTCGGCCCGAACTTCGAGGGCCGCAACGCGACCCACCAGATGAAGAAGCTGACGGTCGACGACCTCAAGCGCTTCCGCGACCGGCTGCACCTGCCGATCTCCGACAAGGAGCTGGAGTCCGGCGCCCCGCCGTACTACCACCCGGGCCGGAACTCGGAGGAGATCCAGTACATGCACGACCGGCGCAAGGGCCTGGGCGGCTACGTCCCGACCCGCGTCGTGCGCGCCAAGCCGCTGGCACTGCCGGACGACAAGGCCTACGCGGGCACCCGCAAGGGCTCCGGCCAGCAGACGATCGCCACCACGATGGCCTTCGTCCGGCTGCTGAAGGACCTCATGCGGGACAAGGAGATCGGCAAGCGCTTCGTGCCGATCGCCCCCGACGAGTACCGCACCTTCGGCATGGACTCGCTCTTCCCGTCGGCCAAGATCTACAACCCGCTGGGCCAGACGTACGAGTCCGTCGACCGCGAGCTGCTGCTGGCGTACAAGGAGTCCCCGACCGGTCAGATGCTGCACGACGGCATCTCCGAGGCGGGCTGCACCGCCTCGCTGATCGCCGCCGGCTCCTCCTACGCCACGCACGGCGAGCCGCTGATCCCGGTGTACGTCTTCTACTCGATGTTCGGCTTCCAGCGCACCGGCGACCAGTTCTGGCAGATGGCCGACCAGCTGGCGCGCGGCTTCGTGCTCGGTGCCACGGCGGGCCGCACCACCCTCACCGGTGAGGGCCTGCAGCACGCCGACGGCCACTCGCACCTGCTGGCCTCGACCAACCCGGCCGTCGTCGCGTACGACCCGGCGTTCGGCTTCGAGATCGCGCACATCGTCAGGGACGGTCTGCGCCGCATGTACGGCGAGGCCAACGAGGACGTCTTCTACTACCTCACCGTCTACAACGAGCCGATCGTCCAGCCGGCCGAGCCGGAGGGCGTGGACACCGAGGGCATCCTCAAGGGCCTGTACAGGTACCGGACCGCCGAGGCGGGCGCGATCCCGGCGCAGATCCTGGCGTCCGGCGTGGCCGTGCCGTGGGCGCTGGAGGCCCAGAAGATCCTCGCCGAGGAGTGGAACGTCCGGGCCGACGTGTGGTCCGCGACCTCCTGGAACGAGCTGCGGCGCGACGCCGTCGAGGCCGAGGAGCACAACCTGCTCCACCCCGAGGAGGAGCAGCGCGTCCCGTACGTGACGCAGAAGCTCAGCGGCTCCGAGGGCCCGTTCGTGGCCGTCTCGGACTGGATGCGGGCCGTCCCGGACCAGATCTCCCGCTGGGTGCCGGGCACCTGGCAGTCCCTCGGTGCCGACGGCTTCGGCTTCGCCGACACCCGTGGCGCGGCGCGCCGGTTCTTCCACATCGACGCCCAGTCGGTGGTCCTCGGCGTGCTCACCGAGCTCGCCAAGGAGGGGAAGATCGACCGCTCCGTGCTGAAGCAGGCGATCGACCGCTACCAGCTGCTCGACGTCGCCGCCGCCGACCCCGGCGCCGCGGGCGGCGACGCGTAACGCCGTCGTCAAAGGCCAGGGGCCCCCGTCGCGCGGTGGCGCGACGGGGGCCCCTGGCCTTTCCCGGCTCCCCGCGGGCCCGTGTCACTGGTCGACGATCTGGAAGGCGCGGACCGTGTGCCGGGACTCCGGGACCCAGGTGCCGGACGGGAACGTCACGAAGTCGCCCTCGGTGGAGCACTCGGCGCTCTGGTAGGTCGTCACGAGCTTGCGGGTCCGGTTGACGAACGACTTCGCGGACGTCCCGGGCGGCAGCGGCACGCAGGAGTTGACGTCGGTGTCGGCGAGCTCGTGGACCAGGCGCGCCCCGCGGTAGTCCGGTCTGCTCCACAGGCACAGCTCCCCGGGGTCGCAGCCGCCCGCGGGGGCGGCCGTCGCGTGCGGGGCCGGGGCGGCCAGGGCCGCGGCGGCCACGACGGCCGTGGTCAGGACAAGGGTCAGGGCTGCGCTGCGCATGTGGATCACTCCCCCGTGGTGGTCGGAGCTCCACGGTGAACGGCGAGGCCCGGGGCCGCCAAGGGCCCCGGGCCTCGTTCACCCGGATAGGGAATCGTCCGGCGTCAGATGTGCACCCCGCCGCCGGCGGCGTCCGCGTTGACGCCGCGCTTGGTCAGGAAGGCGATGCCCGCCGCGAAGGCCGCCACGATGCCGGCGACGGTGAAGGCCAGCCCCATCCCCGAGAGGAAGGTCTCGTTGGTGATCTTCGTGATCACCGCGACGATCTCGGCCGGGGTGTCCTTGGCGACCGGCGGCACACCGACCACGACCGCGTCGGCGGCCTGCGCGGCCTGCTCGCCCTTGAGCGGGGGCAGTCCGGCCGCGGCCCACTTCTCGGGCAGCAGGCCGTCCACACGGGACGCCATGACCGTACCGAGGACGGCGGTGCCCAGACTGCCGCCGACCTGCATCGCGGAGCCCTGGAGGCCGCCGGCCACGCCGGACAGCTCCAGCGGCGCGTTGCCGACGATGACGTCGGTGGCGCCGACCATCACCGGGGCCAGGCCAAGGCCCAGCAGCCCGAACCACACGGACATGACCAGGGTGCCGGAGTCCGCCTCCAGGCCGGTCATCCCGAACATCGCGACCGCCGTGCACACCATGCCGCCGACCAGCGGCACCCGCGGGCCGAACTTGGTGATCAGCGCGCCGGCGACCGGCGAACTGACGATCATCATCGCGGTGAGCGGCAGCAGGTGGACACCGCACTCCACCGCCGACATCCCGTGCACGTTCTGCAGGTAGAAGGTGACGAAGAACAGGCCGCCCAGGAAGGCGAAGGCCATCAGCACCATCAGCGCGGTACCCGCGGACAGCGGCACCGAGCGGAACATCCGCAGCGGGATCAGCGGCTCGGAGGCCTTGGTCTCCCAGAACGCGAACAGGACGAACAGCAGCACCGAGCCGACCAGGAAGCCCAGGGTGAGCGGGTCGCCCCAGCCCCACTCCGGAGCCTTGATCAGGCCCCACACCAGGCCGAACATCGCACCGGAGAGCGCCACGATGCCGGGGATGTCGAAGGACCGCGGCGCGTTCTCGGCCCGTACGTCCTTCAGGATGACCAGGCCCAGGACCAGCGCGACCAGACCCACGGGCACGTTGATGAAGAAGACCGACTCCCAGCTGACGTGCTCGACCAGCAGACCGCCCGCGATCGGCCCGGCGGCGGTGGAAGCACCGATGACCATGCCCCAGATGCCGATGGCCATGTTGAGCTTCTCGGCCGGGAAGGTGGCGCGCAGCAGGCCCAGCGCGGCGGGCTGGAGCAGCGCGCCGAACACGCCCTGCAGGACGCGGAGCGCGATCACCATGCCCACGCCGCTGGACACGCCGATCAGGCCGGAGGTGACGGCGAAGCCCGCGAGGCCGACGAGGAAGGTCTGCCGGTGCCCGAACCGGTCGCCGAGCTTGCCCGCGGTGATCAGCGAGACCGCCAGGGCCAGCATGTAGCCGGTGGTGATCCACTGGATCTGCTCGCGGGAGGCACCGAGGTCGGCCTGGATGGCCGGGTTGGCGACGGCGACGATCGTGCCGTCCAGGGCCACCACCATGACGCCGATGGCGACCGAGAACAGGGTCAGCCAGGGGTGGCCGCGCAGGGGCTTCTTGGAAGGCGCCGGTATCGAGTCCGGGCCCTTGTCGGTGACGACGGAGGCTTGGGTCATGGGCAAGAGATTATGTCAGCCCCTGACATTTGACCAAAGCAGTCATCCGTCGGTAACTGTCAGGAGGGCACGCAAGTATCGTGGTGCCCCCTGGAGGTGGACGGCAGATGAAGCACGCGATGCGCGCGACGCCCGTGTGCGGACTGCGCGAGCGCAAGAAGCAGCGGACGCGCGACGCGCTCATACGGGCCGCGATCGAACTGTTCGTCCTCAAGGGGTACGAGCGCACGACCGTCGACGAGATCGCCGCCGAGGTGGAGGTCTCGCAGCGCACCTTCTTCCGCTACTTCGCCGGCAAGGAGGAGGTCGCGCTCGCGCTGGAGGACAGCGTCGAGGAGGCCTTCGTCACCGCGGTGGCCGAGCGGCCGGCCGGCGAACCGCCCTTCGTGGCGCTGCGCGCGGCGCTGGACGATTCCTGGCACAGCATCAGCGCCGTCATCGCCGCCGTCGTGCCGCTGTCCACGTACATGGCGATGTACCGGGTGATCGAGTCCACGCCGCCGCTGCTGTCCGCCCAGATGCGCCACTCGGCGCTCGTCGAGGAACGGCTCGCCTCGGTCATCGCCGCCCGCGAGGGCCTGGACCCGGCGGACCCGCGACCGCGGGTCCTGGTGGCGGCCGTCGGCGGGGTCATCCGGGTGGCCCAGCGGCTGTGGGGCGACGGTGACGAGACCAGCGTGGAGTCCATCCGCCGGATCACCGAGGAACACCTTGACCTGCTGGTCCCGGTCCTGGCACAGCCGTGGGCCGAACACCAGGGTGTGTCCGGAATCTCCTTGTTCCAAACGTGACTTGGGTCACGGGGTGCGCAGGGGATCTCCGGCGTCTCCTAGGGTGTCCCCCAGTGAACCTCGTCGACGAGCGCTTCAGCTCCCCCTCCCTGCGCGCCCTCCTGGCCCTGGCCGTGGTCTTCGTCATGCTGGCGACCACCGGCTGGACCGCGCTGCGCCACCACAAGGGCGGCGGGGACGCGCTGGCGGTGGCCACGGCCGCGTGGCGGCACGGCTCGGTGGGCGGGCGTCCGCTCCCCGACCCCCAGGCAGCCCCCGGCGTCATCGCGCGCTTCTTCGCCTCGGTCGGGCCGGACGGGGCCAAACGGCTCGCCGTCCGCTACCCGCTCGTCGTCGGCAACCTCAACGGCGCCCCGATCGCCCTGCGTTACCAGGCCAACCGGCGCTCGCTCGGCACGGCCCGCGCCCAGGAGACCGCCCGCTCGCACAGCTCCCTGCTGACCGCCGAGGGCCGCCAGGACGCCGCGCAGCGCGCCGAGCGGTACGCCTCCCTGCTCGACGGCGGCCGGCAGATCCTCGCCTTCGACCCCACCGGCCGCGGCCGGGCCGCCGAGGCCTTCGGCGACCTCGGCACCGCCGAACGGGTGTCGCTCGTCGTGCCCGGGGTCGACACCGACGTGCTCTCCTTCGAACGCGAGGACGATCCGACGCGCGCCCCCGTCGGCATGGCCCGCTCGCTGTACGCGGCCGAGCACGCCGCCGCCCCGCACACGCGCACGGCCGTCGTCGCCTGGGCCGACTACACCACCCCGCAGGGCGTCGGCCTGGACGCCTCCACCGGGGAACTGGCGGAGCAGGGCGCCGTCCGGCTGGCCGCGCTGGTACGGGCGCTGCCGGCGCGCGGCAGCGTCTCGCTGTTCTGCCACTCCTACGGCTCGGTGCTGTGCGGTGTCGCCGCCCCCGACCTGCCGTCCGGCCGGGTCTCCGACATCACCGTCTTCGGCAGCCCCGGCATGCGGGTGGACAAGGCGGCCGACCTGGGCACGGCCGCCCGGGTGTGGGCCACCCGCGACAGCACCGACTGGATCGGCGACGTGCCGCACATGGAGTTCGCCGGGCTCGGCCACGGTGCCGACCCCGTCTCCCGGTCCTTCGGCGCCCGCGTGGTGACCTCCGAGGACGCCGAGGGACACGCGGGCTACTTCCGCTCCGGCACCGACAGCCTCGCCAACTTCACCAGCATCGCCCTCGGCCACTACCCGGACGTCCGGTGCGCCGACGGCAGCCGGTGCACGGCGGACGTGGCCTAGTCCGGCCGCGCCCGGCCGGTTCCCGAAACGGCGACGCGGCCTACGATGACCCGTATGGGTGACGTATTGGCCGGATCCAACGCCGTATGGGAGTTCGATGCCGATGCGGTGCTCATCCGTTACGAGCGGGGGATGCGCAACTCGAAGCTGCTGCAGACCCTGGGGCGGCGGCGTGTCCCCTACGAGGCACTCGCGGGCGTCGAACTGGTCCCGGGGCGGCGCGGTGCCATCGCGCTGCGCATGCTCCCGCGGCGGGGCGCCGATCCGCTGATGGAGGCCGCGAAGGGCCAGCTCAAGGAGACCGCCGACCCCTACCGCCTGGTGCTGCCCGCCGAGCGGGAACTGCTCGCCGAGTACTACGCCGGGGAACTGCTGTCCGCGATCGCGACGGCCGGCGGCGGCGCGGACGCGGAACCGGCCCCCCGCCACCTGGTGGACGTGCCGTCCGCGCCCCTGTCCTTCAAGGCGTACGACGGCAAGGCCTCCTTCGACGGCGAGACGGTGTCCTTCCGCTGGTTCTGGACGGGCGCCTCGACGGCCAAGTGGAAGGCCGGCGACCAGCACTTCCCGGTCGACGGGCTGTCCGGGGTCGACTGGCGCTCCCCCGAGATGCTCGGCGGCCACCTGCGGCTGCTGCCGCGCGACGCCGACGGCCACCGCTCCGGCAACCCCGACGACGACCCCGCGACCGTCGTGTTCGGCCTCGGGTACGGCCTCGTCCACGAGTCGCTGCCGCTGGCGGCGGCGGTCCTCGCGGCGGTCCAGCGGGCCGCGCGGACGCGGCCCGCCTTGGACCGGGACGGCTACTCGCGCGCCGCCGACGTGGACGACATGTCCGGGTAGCGGTCCCCCGCGACCTGCCCGGCGATCGGTTCCAGCCATCCCAGCTCGGTCCCGTCCAGCACGATCCGGGTGGCGGCGGTGTTCTCCCGCAGGCGCTCGGCCTTGCGGGTGCCCGGGATCGGCACCACGGTCAGCCCGTGGACCTGCGCCCGCTGCTGCACCCACGCGAGGGCGATCTGGGCGGGCGTGGCGCCGTGCGCCCTCGCGACCTCGCGGAGCGGCTCCAGCAGGTCGAGGTTGCGCTTGGCGTTCTCCCCGCTAAAGCGGGGCTGGTGCCGGCGGAAGTCGTCCGCCGACAGTTCGGAGGCGTCCTGGAAGGATCCGGTCAGGAAGCCCCGGCCCAGCGGGGAGTACGGCACGAGCGCCACCCCCAGCTCGGCGGCGGCACCGGTCAGCGAGACCTCCACGTCCCGGCTGAACAGCGACCACTCCGACTGCACGGCCGTGATCGGGTGCACGGCGTGCGCCTCGCGCAGCTCGGCCCCGGTCACCTCGGACAGGCCCAGGTGCCTGACCTTGCCCGCCCGCACCAGCTCGGCCATCGCCCCGACGGACTCGGCGAGCGGCACGGCGGGGTCGCGGCGGTGCATGTAGTACAGGTCGATGACGTCCACGCCGAGACGGCGCAGGCTGCCGTCGACGGCCTCCCGGATGTAGTCGGGGTCGTTGCGCACCCCGCGGAACCGCAGGTCGTCGGCCTTCCGCGCTATGCCGAACTTGGTGGCGAGGGTGATCTCGTCCCGGTGCGCGCGGACGAAGGGGGCGAGGTACTCCTCGTTGGCGCCCAGGCCGTACACGTCGGCGGTGTCGAAGAGCGTGACCCCGAGGTCCAGCGCCGCGTCGAGGGTGGCACGGGCGGCGGCCTCGTCGGTGGGGCCGTAGAACTCGCTCATGCCCATGCAGCCCAGGCCCTGCACGCCGACCAGGGGGCCGTCGGTGCCGAGCGTGACCTTGGCGATCGGTTCGTTGTTGTCGCTCATGCCGTTCATGCCCTCTCCGACGCCCGGCGGGCGTCAGCGTAGGTGTCGATCTTGTGGTCGAGGACCGCGAGGGTGTCCTGCAGCTCGGCGATCCGCCGCAGCACGTCGCGCCGGGTCGACTCCAGCAGCTCCTGGCGCTGGGGGAAGGTGTGCTCCCCCAGCCGCACCAGCTCGGCGTAGCGGACCATGTCCGCGACCGGCATCCCGGTCAGCCGCAGCTTGCCGACGAAGCCCAGCCAGTCGAGGTCGCGGTTGGTGAAGCGGCGCTGCCCGGTGTGGGAGCGGTCGACGTGCGGCATCAGCCCGATCCGCTCGTACCAGCGCAGGGTGTGCGCGCTCAGCCCGGTGAAGGCCGCCACCTCGCTGATCGTGTAGCGGTCCCGGCCGTCCGGGAGGGGGTGCCGCGCCTCGTCGGCGCAGCTGCGTACGCTGCCGGGCTTGCTCTTGGCCACCTGCGTCACGGTCATGGGTTCCACGCTAAAACCCTGGAGTGCACTCCAGGCAAGGCCATTCGTTAGGCTCACGCCCATGCGGAGCCTGAACAGCCTGAGCGCGATCGAGAACTGGCCTGTCCCGACGGCCGCGGCGGCGGTCGTCCGCCGCGACGGCACGGTCCTGGGAGCGTACGGCGAGACCGGGCGGCGCTTCCGGCTGGCCTCGGTGACCAAGCCGCTGTCGGCCTACGCGGCGCTGGTCGCGGTCGAGGAGGGCGCGGTCGAGCTGGACGAACCGGCCGGCCCCGAGGGCTCGACCGTACGGCACCTGCTCGCCCACACCTCCGGCCTCGCCTTCGACGAGCACCGGGTGATGGCGGCCCCCGGCACGCGGCGGATCTACTCCAACGCGGGCTTCGACGCGCTGGCGGACCACATCGCCAAGGCCACCGAGATCCCCTTCGCCGAGTACCTGCGGCAGGCGGTGCTGGAGCCGCTCGGCATGCACGCCACCGACTGCCCGGGCTCGGCCGGCGCGGGCGCCGTCTCCACCGTCGACGACCTGGTCCGCTTCGCCGCCGAGCTGCAGGCACCGCGGCTGCTGGCCCCGGGGACCGTCGCCGCGGCGACCTCCGTCGCCTTCCCCGGCCTCAAGGGCGTGCTGCCCGGCTACGGCGGCCAGAACCCCAACGACTGGGGCCTGGGCTTCGAGATCCGGGACCACAAGTCCCCGCACTGGACGGGCGCCTCGTCCTCCCCGCGCACCTTCGGCCACTTCGGCCAGTCCGGCACCTTCCTGTGGGTCGACCCCGACGCCGGGGCCGCCTGCGTGGTCCTGACGGACCGTGACTTCGGCGAGTGGGCCCTGCCGTTGTGGCCGGCGCTCACGGAGGCGGTGCTGGCAGAGCTGTGACCAGCGTCAGCGGGATCGGTCCGCAGGACCGTCCGCTGACGCTGCGCAGGAGCGAGCCGGCCAGGTGCCGGGGGTCGGTGGAGGCGGCGACCCGGCCGCGGGCGTTGACCAGGGCGGCCGGGGCGGGCAGGCGGCGCAGCAGGGGCAGCACGGCGGCCTCGAAGTGGCGCAGGTAGACGTCCGCGGCGGCGACGCCGAGGAAGCGGCCGCCGTGCTGGACCGGCACCGACAGGGTGAGGCTGTACTCGTCGGAGCACAGGTAGTCCACGTACGGTCCGGCCACGGCGCGTTCGCCGGTGGCGCGGGGCAGGGCGAACCAGTCCCAGTGGGTGTAGTCGGAGTAGGCCGAGGTGCCCGGGTCGAGATCGGGCAGGAGCGGCCGCAGCCCGTCCTCCCCGTGGTTCTGCCACCACTCCAGCCAGGCCGGTACGTCGCCGAGCAGCCCGGGTTCCGCGATGAAGCCGATGCCGGAGATCAGGTCGTGCCGGCGCCGCAGCCGCTCGTGCAGCAGCGGGCGCAGGGCGGCGAGGTCGGCGGTGGTCGGGGCCCGGCCGGCGGCACGGACCGCGGCGATGGCGGTGGTGCGCTCGGCGACCTGGGCGACGGCGGCGAAGACGTCCTCCAGGGTGCCGCGGACCCGGTCCACGACGTCGGCGACGACGCTGTCGACCAAGGCGGTTGAGCTGACGGCCACGGCGGCTGCCTCCGGTGCGGGAGGACGGGTGGTGCGGACGCCCGGGTCAGCCGGTGACGGTCAGACGCAGTCCGATCAGGCGCTCCATCGCGTCCTGCACCCGCCGTTCGGCCAGGGACCGGGCCAGCTCCGCGTCGCCGTCGCGCACGGCGCGGAGCAGCGCGCGGTGCAGCTCGACGACCGCCGCGCGGGCGTCGTCCTCCCCGAGTGCGAGACAGATTAGCGCTCCGATCTCCGCCTGGATACGGATCTCCTCCTTGGTGAGACGGGCCGACTGGGCGGCCGCGGCGAGCTCCACGTGGAGCCTGCCGTAGACGCGGCCGCGGGCGGCGAGGTCGTCGGCGGCCTCGAACTCCTCCAGGGAGCGCTCCAGCGGGGCGAGGTCCGCGGGCTCGGTGCGCCGGGCGGCCAGCCGGGCGGCGGTGCCGGCGACGGCGGCCCAGTGGTCGGCGAGGTCGCGCAGTTCCTCGGTGCTCCAGTCGGCCAGCCGGTGGCCGAGCCGGGCGGTGCGCGGCTGGTCGGGGGCGGTGACGAAGCTGCCGCCGCCGCGGCCGCGGCGGGTGGTGACCAGTCCCTGCTGGCGCAGGGCCATGAGGGCCTCGCGCAAGGTCACGGTGGAGACACCGAGGCGGGTGGCGAGCTCGCTCTCACCGGGGAGCTGCTCGCCGTCGGCGAGCAGGCCCAGTTCGATGGCGTCCGCGAGGCGTCGTACGACCGCGTCGACCCGGGCGAGGTTGCCGACCGGTGCGAAGACGGCGTGCAGTGCGCCATTCGAAAGTTTGCTCACCCGCACACCTTCTCACTTGGGGAAAGTTTTACCCCGGCCAGGCCTTGTCCTCTGAAATATAACTTCATAGGTTTCCGGTCAATGCTCCAGCCGAAGAGAAAGGTTCCCCGCCGATGGAGGGAACGGCCAAGGAAACGGGCACCGGGACGCCCGCGATACGCCTGCGGGACCTGCGCAAGTCCTTCGGCCAGGTGCACGCGGTCGCCGGGGTGGACCTGGAGATCGCCGACGGCGAGTTCTTCTCGATGCTGGGCCCCTCCGGCTCCGGCAAGACCACCGTGCTGCGGATGGTCGCGGGTTTCGAGGCCCCCACCGCCGGCACCGTGGAGCTGGCCGGCCGGGACGTCACCCGGCTCGCCCCCTTCGAGCGGGACGTCAACACCGTCTTCCAGGACTACGCGCTCTTCCCGCACATGACGGTGGAGCAGAACGTCGGCTACGGCCTGAAGGTGCGCAAGGTGCCCAAGGCGGAACGGACCGAGCGCTCCCGCGCGGCGCTCGCCTCGGTCCGGCTGGAGGGGTTCGGCGGGCGCCGTCCGGCACAGCTGTCCGGTGGCCAGCGGCAGCGGGTCGCACTGGCCCGCGCCCTGGTGGGGCGTCCCCGGGTGCTGCTGCTCGACGAGCCGCTGGGGGCGCTCGACCTCAAGCTGCGCGAACAGATGCAGGTCGAACTGAAGGCGATCCAGCGCGAGGTGGGCATCACCTTCGTCTTCGTCACCCACGACCAGGAGGAGGCGCTGACCCTCAGCGACCGGATCGCGGTCTTCAACGGGGGCCGGATCGAGCAGGTCGGCACCCCCGCCGAGGTGTACGAGCGACCGGCCACGCCCTTCGTCGCCGGCTTCGTCGGCACCTCCAACCTGCTGACCGACGACACCGGGACCTACAGCGTCCGCCCGGAGAAGATCCGCCTGCTGGGCCCCGGCGCTCCCGCCGGCCCCTCGGACGCCCCGCACGCCCCGGACGACGGGCTGCGCACCGTCTCCGGCACCGTCGCCGAGGTCATCTACCTCGGCGACACCACGCGCTTCCTGGTCGACCTCGACGAGGGCGGCCGGCTGACCGCCCTGCAGCAGAACCAGGAGACCTCCTCGGCCGACGTCGCCGCCTACCGGGGAACCCGTGTCCGCCTCCAGTGGCACCGCCGACACAACGTCACCGTCCAGTCCCCCCACCCGGAAACGGAGTCCACGTGCGTCTGACCCGTGCCCTCGCAGCCTGTACCGTCCTGGCCCTGGCCACCGCCTGCGGCGGGTCGTCCTCCCCCGGCAAGGGCGCCGGCGCCTCCGGCGGCGCCTTCACCCCGCCCAAGCTCAGCGCGCCCAAGGCCCTGGGCAAGACCGAGGGCGCGGTCAACCTGATCGCCTGGGCCGGCTACGCCGAGGACGGCTCCAACGACAAGTCCGTCGACTGGGTCACCCCGTTCGAGAAGGAGACCGGCTGCCAGGTCAACACCAAGGTGGCGGGCACCTCCGACGAGATGGTCAGCCTGATGAAGACCGGCCAGTACGACGCGGTCTCGGCCTCCGGCGACGCCTCGCTGCGCCTCATCGCCTCGGGCGACGCGGCGCCGGTCAACACCGACCTGGTCCCCAACTACAAGGACGTCTTCGCCAGCCTGAAGATGCAGAAGTGGAACTCGGTGGACGAGGTCGCCTACGGCATCCCGCACGGCCGCGGCGCCAACCTGCTGATGTACCGCACCGACAAGGTCTCCCCGGCCCCCACCTCCTGGTCGGCGGTCTTCGACGAGGCCTCCCCCTACAAGGGCCACGTCACCGCGTACGACTCCGCCATCTACATCGCGGACGCCGCGCTCTACCTGATGAAGACCAAGCCGGAGCTGGGCATCAAGGACCCGTACGCGCTGGACCAGAACCAGTTCGACGCCTCCGTCGCCCTGCTGAAGGAGCAGAACGCGGACGTCGGCGAGTACTGGAGCGACTACCTGAAGGAGATCTCCGCCTTCAAGAGCGGCGACTCCGTCATCGGCACCAGCTGGCAGGTCATCGCCAACCTCGCCAAGGCCGAGAAGGCGCCGGTCGAGGCGGTCCTGCCGAGCGAGGGCGCCACCGGCTGGTCCGACACCTGGATGGTCTCGGCCAAGGCCCAGCACCCCAACTGCGCCTACAAGTGGCTGGACTGGATCGTCTCGCCGAAGGTGAACGCCCAGGTCGCCGAGTGGTTCGGCGAGGCCCCGGCGAACGAGAAGTCCTGCGCCCTGACCACGGACAAGAACCACTGCACGGTCTTCCACGCGGCCGACGAGCCGTACTGGAAGCAGGTCCACTTCTGGAACACGCCCATCCCGCAGTGCCTGGACGGCCGCACCGACGTCCGTTGCGTGCCCTACGCCAAGTGGGTCCAGGCCTGGACCGAGATCAAGGGCTGAGCCACCCGTGACGACCCCGTCCACCCCGTCCACCACGACGAGCGGCTCCCTCGGGCGGCGGCTGGCAGGTTCCCTGCACCGCCGCCCGCGGCTGCGGCTGTCGCTGCTGCTGTCCGCCCCTCTGCTGTGGCTGGTCCTCGCCTACCTGGGCTCGCTGGCCGCGCTGTTCCTCTCCGCGTTCTGGACGACCGACGCCTTCACCTCCGACGTGGTCAAGGTCTGGAACACGGACAACTTCCGCACCGTCCTCACCACGGGCGTCTACCGGGACGTCGCCCTGCGCAGCCTCGGCGTCGCCGTCGCGGTGACGGTCATCGACATCGTCATCGCCTTCCCGATCGCCTTCTACACCGCCAGGGTCGCCGCCCCGCGGTACCGGCACCTGCTGGTCGTCGCCGTGCTCACCCCGCTGTGGGCCAGCTACCTGGTCAAGGCGTACGCCTGGCGGATCATGCTCTCCGAGAACGGGCCGCTGGACTGGGCGCTGAGGCCGCTCGGCCTGGACGGGCCCGGCTACGGCCTGCCCGCGACGATCATGGTGCTGGCCTACCTGTGGCTGCCGTACATGATCCTGCCGGTCCACGCCGGGCTGGAGCAGCTGCCGGCCAGCCTGCTGGACGCCTCCGCCGACCTCGGGGCCCGCACCTGGCGCACCTTCCGGTCCGTGGTGCTGCCGATGGTGCTGCCGTCGGTCGCGGCCGGCTCGGTCTTCACCTTCTCGCTCAGCCTCGGCGACTACATCGCCGTGCAGATCGTCGGCGGCAAGACCCAGCTGATCGGCAACGTCGTCTACTCCAACATCACCCTCGACCTGCCGCTCGCCGCCGCACTGGGCACCGTGCCGGTCGCGGTCATCGTCGTCTACCTGCTGGCCATGCGGCGCACCGGCGCGCTCCAGAGTCTGTGAGGCCGTGACCATGCACCTCTCCCGTCCCGCCCGCATCGTCCTGCGCGTCGCGGCCGTGCTGGGCTTCGCCGTCATCTACGTGCCGCTGCTGCTCGTCCTGCTCAACTCCTTCAACGCCGCCCGCGGCTTCGGCTGGCCCCCCTCGGGCCTGACCCTGCACTGGTGGGCCGACGCGTGGCACAGCTCCGGCGCCCGCTCCGCGCTGTGGACCTCGGTGAAGGCGGGCCTGGGCGCGACGGCGGTCTCCCTGGTGCTGGGCACCCTGCTCGCCTTCGCGGTCTCCCGGTACCGCTTCTTCGGGCGGGAGGCGCTCTCCTTCGTCGTCGTGCTGCCGATCGCGCTGCCCGGCATCGTCACGGGCATCGCCCTGAACACCGCGTTCCGCACGGTGCTGGAGCCGCTCGGCGTCGGGCTGGGCCTGTTCACGGTCGTCGTCGGCCACGCCACCTTCTGCGTCGTGGTGGTCTTCAACAACGTCGTGGCCCGGCTGCGGCGCACCTCCGGCTCGTACGAGGAGGCGGCGATGGACCTGGGGGCCGACGGCTTCCAGGTCTTCCGCGACATCACCTTCCCGCTGGTGCGCACGGCGCTGCTGGCGGGCGGGCTGCTCGCCTTCGCCCTCTCCTTCGACGAGATCGTCGTCACCACGTTCACCGCGGGCCCCGGCGTCCAGACCCTCCCCGTGTGGATCTTCGGCAACATGGCCAGGCCGCAGCAGGCACCCGTCGTCAACGTGGTGGCCGCCGTCCTGGTCGCCGCGTCGGTGATCCCGGTCTACCTCGCCCAGCGGCTGTCCGCGGACTCCGCCGCGGGAGGCCGTATCTGAGCCACGGGTGCACGGAGCCGAGGGGTCCGTGCCATGCATCCGCCCGGATAAGGCAGGCTTGTACCGTGCCAGAACCCGCGCTGAACGCATTCGACCCCGCCCGTGACCACCCCCACTCCGCCACGCTGAGGAGGCTGGAGAAGTCCTCGGGGCGCCTGGCGGCGGCCGCGATCGCGCGGATGGACGGGCAGCTGCCCTGGTACCGGGCCATGCCCCCGGAGAACCGCTCGTGGATCGGGCTGGTGGCGCAGGCGGGCATCGCGGCCTTCACGGAGTGGTTCCGCCACCCGGAGACCCCGCAGGCGATCAGCACCGACGTCTTCGGCACCGCCCCGCGGGAGCTGACCCGGGCGATCTCGCTGCGCCAGACGGTGGAGATGGTGCGCACCACCATCGAGGTCATGGAGGCGGCGATCGACGAGGTCGCCGCCCCCGGCGACGAGTCGGTGCTGCGCGAGGCGCTGCTGGTGTACGCACGCGAGATCGCCTTCGCGACGGCCCAGGTCTACGCCCAGGCCGCCGAGGCGCGCGGCGCCTGGGACGCGCGGCTGGAGTCCCTGGTGGTCAACGCGGTGCTGTCCGGCGAGGCGGACGAGGGCGTGCTGTCGCGGGCGGCGGCGCTCGGCTGGAGCTCCCCCGACAAGATCGCGGTGGTGCTGGGCACGGCACCCAACGGCGACAGCGAACTCACCGTCGAGGCGATCCGGCGGGCGGCGCGGCACGCCAAGCTGCAGGTGCTCACCGGAGTGCTCGGCGACCGGCTGATCGTGGTCGCGGGCGGCGACGGGGATCCGCTGCGGGTGGCCAAGGCGCTGATCGGGCCGTTCGCCGCGGGGCCGGTCGTGGCCGGGCCCGTGGTGGGCGACCTGCTGGCGGCGTCGAAGTCCGCGCAGGCCGCGGCGGCGGGCCTGCGGGCGTGTGCGGCCTGGCCCGACGCGCCGCGTCCGGTGCTCTCCGACGACCTGCTCCCGGAGCGGGCGATGGCGGGCGACCGACACGCCCGCGATCAGTTGGTGGAGGAGATCTACAGGCCGTTGGAGGAAGCTGGTTCGGCACTGCTTGAGACTCTGTCCGTCTACCTCGAACAGGCCTCGTCGCTGGAAGGGGCCGCCCGGATGTTGTTCGTTCACCCCAACACCGTTCGCTACCGGCTTCGACGTGTGACGGACGTCACCGGCTGGTCGCCGTCGGACGTGCGCTCCGCATTCACCCTACGTATCGCGCTCATCCTGGGCCGGCTCTCCGACTCGGGGCAGACACCGTAGATGCGATCAGGGCCTTTGTGGGACACCAACAAATCGCCCGTCGGTTCTTGGTCCCTGTCCCCACGGGCGGGGATCACCTCGCTCAAGAGAGAGTTGAAAGCGTGCTCGTACTCGTCGCTCCCGGCCAGGGTGCCCAGGCTCCCGGCTTCCTGAACCCCTGGCTCGAACTCCCCGGTGTCGCCGACCGTCTCGCCGGTCTGTCCTCGACCGCCGGACTCGACCTCGCCCACTACGGCACCAAGGCCGAGGCCGAGGAGATCCGTGACACCGCCGTCGCCCAGCCCCTGCTGGTCGCGGCCGGCCTGGTCGCGGCGGAGCAGTTGTTCGGCGACCCGGCCGCCGCGCGTTCCGCGCTCGGCGCCGTGGCCGGTCACAGCGTCGGAGAGATCACGGCGGCGGCCGTCGGCGGCGTGCTGGGCGCGGAAGCGGCGATGACCTTCGTCCGCACCCGCAGCACCGCCATGGCCCAGGCCGCGGCCATCACCGAGACCGGCATGTCGGCCGTGCTCGGCGGCGACCCGGACCTGGTCGTCGCCCACCTGGAGAACCTCGGCCTCACCCCGGCGAACATCAACGGCGCCGGTCAGATCGTGGCGGCCGGCACGGCGAAGCAGCTCGCGGAGCTGACCGCGGACAAGCCGGAGAAGGCGCGGGTCATCCCGCTGAAGGTGGCGGGCGCGTTCCACACCCACCACATGGCCCCGGCCGTGGCCGTGCTGGAGGAGCTGGCGCAGACGCTGCAGGTCGGCGACCCCGCGCTGCCGTACGTGTCCAACACCGACGGCGCGGTCGTCGCCTCCGGCGCCGAGATCGTCTCCCGCCTGGTGACGCAGGTGTCCAACCCGGTGCGCTGGGACCTGTGCATGGAGACCTTCAAGGACATGGGCGTCACCGCGATCATCGAGCTGGTTCCGGGTGGCACCCTGGTGGGCCTGGCCAAGCGCGCGCTGCCCGGCGTCGCGACCCTGGCCCTGAAGACCCCGGACGACCTCGACGCCGCCCGCGCGATCGTGGCCGAGCACGGCCCCCAGGAATAAGGAGTCCCCGCAGACATGGCGAAGATCAGGCCCAGCAAGGGCTCCCCGTACGCGCGCATCATGGGCGTCGGCGGCTACCGGCCGACCCGGGTGGTGCCCAACGAGGTGATCCTGGAGACCATCGACTCCAGCGACGAGTGGATCCGCTCGCGCTCCGGCATCGCCTCCCGGCACTGGGCCGGCCCGGACGAGACGGTCGCCGAGATGTCGGTCATCGCGGCGGGCAAGGCCATCGCCGACGCGGGGATCTCGGCCGAGGACATCGGGGGCGTCATCGTCGCCACCGTCTCCCACTTCAAGCAGACCCCGGCCGTCGCGACCGAGATCGCGCACCGCATCGGCGCCGGCAAGCCGGCTGCCTTCGACATCTCGGCGGGCTGCGCGGGCTTCACGTACGCCGTGACCCTCGCCAAGGGCATGGTCACCGAGGGCAGCGCCAAGCACGTCCTGGTGATCGGCGTCGAGCGGCTGAGCGACCTCACCGACAAGACGGACCGCGCCACCGCCTTCCTCTTCGGCGACGGCGCCGGCGCGGTCATCATCGGCCCGGCCGACGAGCCGGAGATCGGCCCGACCGTCTGGGGCTCGGAGGGCGACAAGTCCGGGACCATCACCCAGACCGTGGCGTGGGACCGCTTCCGTGTGGGCGACGTCGCGCAGCTGCCGGTGGACGAGAACGGGGAGCTGAAGTTCCCCGCGATCACCCAGGAGGGCCAGACGGTCTTCCGCTGGGCGGTGTTCGAGATGGCCAAGGTGGCCCAGGAGGCGCTGGACGCCGCCGGGATCACCGCGGACGACCTGGACGTCTTCATCCCGCACCAGGCCAACATGCGCATCATCGACTCGATGATCAAGGCGCTCAAGCTGCCGGAGCACGTCGCGGTCGCCCGCGACATCGAGACCACCGGCAACACCTCCGCCGCGTCGATCCCGCTCGCGATGGAGCGCCTGCTCGCCACCGGACAGGCCAAGAGCGGCGACACGGCCCTGATCATCGGTTTCGGGGCGGGGCTCGTCTACGCCGCCACTGTCGTTACCCTCCCCTAGGCAACACTCACGCGGCGCGCACTCCCGCCCGCCGCAGCCCGTAGTAACCAGCACGAAGAAGGAGAGCGCCGCCATGGCCACCCAGGAAGAGATCGTCGAGGGTCTCGCGGAGATCGTGAACGAGATCGCCGGCATCCCGACCGAGGACGTCCAGCTGGACAAGTCCTTCACCGACGACCTGGACGTCGACTCGCTGTCCATGGTCGAGGTCGTCGTCGCCGCCGAGGAGCGCTTCGAGGTCAAGATCCCGGACGACGACGTCAAGCAGCTGAAGACCGTCGGCGACGCCGTCGACTACATCCTCAAGGCCCAGGGCTGAGCCTGAGCCACCCCTGGACGACGTGTCTGTCGCCCGCCCTTCTAGACGTGGAGAGACAATCCCTGTGAGCCCGACCAATCACACCGTGGTCGTCACCGGTATCGGCGCAACCACTCCGCTGGGCGGGGACAGCGCGTCGACCTGGGAGGGACTGATCGCCGGACGTTCCGGCGTCACCCCCCTGAAGCAGGACTGGGCCGCCGAGCTGTCGGTGCGCATCGCCGCGCAGATCGCCGTGGAACCGCTGGAGATCCTGCCCCGCCCGGTCGCCCGCAAGCTGGACCGCTCGGCGCAGTTCGCGCTGATCGCCACCCGCGAGGCGTGGGCCGACGCGGGCTTCACCGCCAAGGCCGGTGAGGACAGCTCGGTCGACCCCGACCGCCTCGGCGCGGTCATCGCCTCCGGCATCGGCGGCGTCACCACGCTGCTCGACCAGTACGACAACCTCAAGGCCTCCGGCCCGCGCAAGGTGTCCCCGCACACCGTGCCGATGCTGATGCCCAACAGCCCCTCGGCCAACGTCGGCCTGGAGGTCAACGCCCGCGCCGGTGTCCACACCCCGGTCAGCGCCTGCGCCTCCGGTGCCGAGGCCGTCGGCTACGCGTACGAGATGATCCGCTCCGGCCGTGCCGACGTGGTCATCGCCGGCGGCACGGAAGCGGCCATCCACCCGCTGCCGATCGCGGCCTTCGCCAACATGATGGCGATGTCGAAGAACAACGACGACCCGCAGGGCGCCTCCCGCCCGTACGACAAGGGCCGCGACGGCTTCGTCCTCGGCGAGGGCGCGGGTGTCGTCGTCCTGGAGTCGGCCGAGCACGCCGCCAGGCGCGGTGCCCGGGTCTACGCCGAGGTGCTGGGCCAGGGCCTGTCGGCCGACGCCCACCACATCGCGCAGCCGGAGCCCACCGGCCGCGGCATCGCCGCCGCGCTGGAGCAGCTGATCGCCGCGACCGGCCTGGACCTGGCGCAGGTCGCGCACCTCAACGCGCACGCGACGTCGACCCCGCAGGGTGACGTCGCCGAGGTCAAGGCGCTCCGCAAGGTGCTCGGCGACCACCTCGACCACGTGGCCATCTCCGCCACCAAGTCGATGACCGGTCACCTCCTGGGCGGCGCGGGCGGCATCGAGACGGTCGCCACCGTCCTCGCCCTGCACCACCGGATCGCCCCGCCGACGATCAACATCGCGGAACTGGACGACGAGATCGACCCCGGTCTGGTCTCCACCGAGGCGCGGAAGCTGCCGGACGGCCCGATTGTGGCCATCAACAACTCCTTCGGCTTCGGCGGCCACAACGTCGTCCTGGCCCTCAAGGCCTGAGCCGCATCGCACCCCTGAGGGCCGGTCAGCCGCACACGCGGCCGACCGGCCCTCGGTCGTCCCCGGGTCAGGGGCAGCCGACGACCTGCCCGGCCCAGGACAGCCCGCCGCCGAAGCCGAGCAGCAGCACGGGCGCGCCGGGGGCGAGTTCGCCGCGCTCGACGAGCTTGGAGAAGGCGAGCGGCACGGAGGCGGCGGAGGTGTTGCCGGAGTCGACGACGTCCCGGGCCACCACCGCCTGCGGTGCCCCCAGCTGGCGTACGACGCCCTCGATGATCCGCAGGTTGGCCTGGTGCGTCACGATGCCCCCGAGGTCGGCGACGGCCACACCGGCGCGGGCGCAGGCCTCCTCGGCGATCGGGGCGAGGGTCGTGGTGGCCCAGCGGAAGACCGCCTGGCCGTCCTGGGCGAAGCGGGGCTGCCAGGCGCCGGCCAGCCGTACGGCGTCGGCGCGGGTGGGGTCCGAGCCCCACACGACGGGGCCGATGCCGGGGAGCGTCCCCGGAGCGGCATCGGCGGCGCTGACGACGGCCGCGCCCGCCCCGTCGCCCAGCAGGACGCAGGTGCTGCGGTCGCTCCAGTCGGTGAGGTCGGACATCTTCTCGGCGCCGATGACCAGGGCGTGCCGGGCGGCGCCGGCCCGCACGGAGTGGTCGGCGGCGGCGAGCGCGGTGGTGAAGCCCGCGCAGGCGTTGTTGAGGTCGTAGGAGGCGGGAGCCGTCATGCCGAGCCGGGCCGCGACCTGGGCGGCGGTGCTGGGACAGCGGTCGACGGCGCTGGAGGTGGCCACGACGACCAGGTCGACGTCGGCGGCGTCCAGGCCCGCCGCGGCGAGCGCCTTGCCCGCCGCGGCGCTCGCCATGTCGGCGACCGTCTCGTCCTCGGCGGCGATGTGCCGGGTCGCGATGCCCGTGCGCTGCCGGATCCAGGCGTCACTGGTGTCGACCATGGCGGCCAAGTCGTCGTTGGTGAGGACACGTTGCGGCTGGTGGTGACCGAGGGCGGCGATGCGGGATGCAGTCATGGCCGAAACTATAGCGACCGATCGGTCGGACTCTAAAGGGGGAGGGGTGGCTACGATGGCCCCATGAGCCCACGCAAGTCCGCCGCCGAGGCACGCCACACCCGCGAGCGGATCATCGAACGCAGCGTCGCGGTCGCCTCCGTGGAGGGCCTGGAGGGCCTCACGATCGGCCGGCTCGCGACCGACCTCGGGATCAGCAAGTCCGGGCTGCTGGGGCACTTCGGTACCAAGGAGGCCCTGCAGATCGCCGCCCTGCGGCGGGCCTCGGAGATCTTCACCCGCGCCGTCTGGGTGCCCGCCGCCGGGGCCGCTCCCGGGCTCGCCCGGCTGACCGCGATCTGCGAGGCGTGGGTGACCTACCTGGACCGCGAACGCGAGGCCTTCCCCGGCGGCTGCCTGTTCACCGCCTCCGCCGTGGAGTTCGACGGCCGCGAGGGGCCGGTACGGGACGCGGTCGCCCGGCTCTACACCGTCTGGCGCCGTCGGCTGACCCGCGACATCCGGGCCGCCGTGGAACTCGGCGAACTGCCGCCCGGCACCGACCCCGAACAACTGGTCTTCGAGCTGAACGGGATCTACTTCTCCCTCAACCACGCCGTCCAGCTCTTCGGCGACCGGACCGCCCCCGACCGCGCCCGGCGTGCGCTGCGGCGCGTGCTGAGCTGACGAATCAGCCCTTCGGGGGGATTGGCCGGGTCCCCCGGATGGGCCCGCGCGGCACCGCGCAGGATCTCGTCCATGAGCATCTGGCTGAGGGGGGCCGGCCTCACGGCGGCCGCGGCACTGGCGGTGCTGGGGCCGGGGGCGGCCGGGGGGACGGCGTACGCGCATGATCCGCCGGGTCCACCGGGCCCGCCCGTGGTCCGGTTCCTGCCCGACGGCACCGTACGGGTGGAGACCGGCGGCGGCGCCGTCCGCGTGGAGACCCGCGGCGGGGAGACGAGGGCCCGGGTCACCCACGGCGGGGACACCGTGGACGCACGCACCGGCAGCGGCGGTTCGTCCGCGACCGTCCGGCGGCGGCACTGCCCGGCGTACGAGTCGACGGTGAACGCCCGCACGGACAGCGGCGGTTCACGGGGCTCGGTGTCCTGGCGACACCCCTGCGGGCCGGCACCGCGGCCCACCCCCGCCCGCCCCGTACGCCGCGCACCGGCCCCCACACCCACGCCCACCCCCACCCCCACTCCGCCACCGACCCCGACACCCACGCCGACCCCCACCCCCACTCCCACCCCGACGCACCGAGCGGAACTCCCGCCGGTCGCCTACCGCAAGGCGAGCCCGCCGCCCGCCCCCGACGGCCCGAGCATCGTCCATCTCATGCTGCTGGTCACCGCGCCCGCGGTCCTGTCCGCCGCCGCGCTCAAGCCCCGCTCCCAAGCCCGCTCACGGAGGTGATCGATGTCGGACTGGCTCGTCCTGGCCATCGCGATGGCCGCGGCCTGCGCGGTCGTCCTGACCATCGTGGCCATCAACCACCGTCGCATCGGGGACGACGACGACCCCTCGGAGACCCCCGACGTCATCGAGTACATGACGATGATGATCGGCGTGGTGTACGCCATCGTCCTCGGCCTCGCCATCGCCGGCGTGTGGGAGGCGCGCGGCGGCGCCGAGGACACGCTGCACCGCGAGACCCAGGCCCTGCACGAGGTGCGCCAGCGGGTGCAGGTCTACCCCGCCGCCGTCCGCGACCAGGTGCGCGCCGACGTGGACGCGTACGTCTCCTACGTCGCGCACACCGAGCTGCCCTACATGCTCAAGCACGGCGAGAACACCCAGCGCGGCTCGGAGCTCCTCGGCAAGGTGCGCCGCGACGTGACCGACTTCGAGCCGCGCACCCCGCTGGCCAACCAGGCGTACCAGCCGGTCGTGGACCAGGTCGCGGCCGCCGACGACGCGCGCACCGCCCGCGGCGAGAACGCCGGGCCGACCATGCCGGGGGTGGTGTGGTTCGGCCTGGTCACCGGCGCCCTCGTCGCGGTGGGGCTGATCTTCAGCCTGCAGATCAGGCGCTCCCGGCGCGAACTGCTCCTCGCCGGCCTCTATAGCGCCCTGATCGCCTTCCTGCTCTTCCTCATCTGGGACCTGGACGCCCCCTTCGGCCGGGACGCCGCCGAGGCGGCGGCGTACTTCACCAGCCTCTTCCCGCACATCGGGTGATCACTTCTCGAAGCTCGCGAAGTACGAGGCCGCCATGTCCTCCCCGCCGTGCCCGAGCTCGGCCGCGCGGCGGAAGCGCTCGGCGCCGGCCGCGGCCACGTCGAGCCGGACCCCCACGGACTCCCCCGCCTCCACGATCAGGCGGGCGTCCTTCTCCGCGGTCTGCACCGCGAAGCTGGGGCTGAAGTCCCCGGCCAGGATCGACGCCCCCTTCGCCTGCAGGTAGCCCATGTCGAGGGGGCCGCCGGAGACGGCCTTGAGGAAGTCCGCGCCGTCCACGCCGAGGCCCTTCGCCAGTGCGAGGGCCTCGGCGGTGCCGTGGGTGACGGTCAGCACCCAGCTGTTGATCACCAGCTTCAGCCGGCTGGCCGCGCCCTCGGCCGCGTCCTCCCCCACCCACACGGTGCGGCTGCCGATCGCGTCGAAGACCGGCGCCACGGCCTGCCGGGCCTCCTGCGGCCCGGCGGCCAGCACCAGGAGCTGCCCGTTCTCCGCGGGCTGCCGGGTGCCCAGCACGGGCGAGTCGAGGAAGACGACGCCGTGCTCGCGCGCGAACCGCGCGAACTCCCCGAGGGCGCCTACACCCGCGGTGGTGGACTGCGCCCACACCGCGCCCTTGCGCAGCGCCGGCGCCGCCTGCCGCATGGTCTCGAGGGCGGAGTCCGCGTCGTGCAGGATGGTCAGCACCACGTCGGCGCCGTCCACCGCCTCCGCGGGGGTGTCGACGACGCGTGCGCCGTCCTTGCTGAGCGGCTGCGCCTTCTCCTTCGTACGGTTCCACACACGGACGTCGAGGCCGGCCTTGACAAGGTTGCGGGCCATCGCGGCACCCATGATCCCGGTGCCCAGGACTGCTGCTGAGGTGGTGTCGGACATGACTGCCACGGTACGACGGACCAATCCGAATCGCTCGCGGCGCCGAATGCCGGACGCGAGACTTGTCCTCGACACACGGAATCGAACGCTGGAGGTGTGGTGAGGGAACCGCTGCGGTTCGGCAGGCCCGCACGGCAGGGGCCGGACCTCTCGGAGCTGCTGCTCGCCGTCGCGCGCGGCGACCAGGAGGCCTTCGCCCGGCTGTACGACGCCGTGAGCGGACCGGTGCTCGGACTGGTGCGCGGAGTGCTCAGGGACCCCGCCCAGTCGGAGGAGGTGACGCAGGAGGTGCTGGTGGAGGTGTGGCGCACCGCCGCCCGCTTCCGGCCGGAGAAGGGCAGCGCGATGACCTGGGTGATGACCCTGGCCCACCGCAGGGCCGTGGACCGGGTACGGTCCGCCAGCGCGGCGGCGGACCGCGAGCACAGGGCTGCGCTGCTGGAGCGCACCCCCGCCTACGACGAGGTGACCGAGCAGGTGGAGGCCCGGCTGGAGGCCGAACAGGTGCGACGCTGCATGCGCACCCTCACCGAGGTGCAGCACCAGTCGGTGACCCTCGCCTACTACCGGGGGCTGACGTACCGGGAGGTGGCCGAGCTGCTGTCGCTGCCGCTGGGCACCGTCAAGACCCGGCTGCGGGACGGCCTGATCCGGCTGCGCGACTGCCTGGGGGTGACCGCGTGAGCACCGAGGCCGAGCTGCACACCCTCACCGGCGCCTACGCCGTCGACGCGCTGACGCGGCACGAGCGCGCGGAGTTCGAACGCCACCTCGCGGAGTGCGAGGCCTGCGCGCTGGAGGTGCGCGAGCTGACCGCGACCGCCGCCCGCCTCGGGCTCGCCGCGGCCGAACCCGTCCCGCCCCGCATGAAGGACGACGTCATGCGGCTCATCGTCAACGTACGGCAGGAGCCTCCGTCGGTGCCCGAGCCGCCGCGCGCCGCGGCCCGTGCGATGCGCCGCCGCGCCTCGCAGCCCGCACGGCGCCGCGTCCGCTTCGCCCTGGCGGCCTGCCTCGCCGCGGCCGCGATCCTGGGCGGGGTCGCGGTCTGGCAGCAGCAACAACTCGGCGACCTGCGCCGGGAGAACCAGCGGACCCAGGCCCAGGCGGATCAGATCTCCCGGGTCCTGGCCGCGCCCGACGCCGTCACCACCTCCGCGAAGCTCGCGGGCGGCGCCAGCGGCACGGTCGTCGTCTCCCGCAGCCAGGACCGCGCGGTCTTCTTCGCCCACGGCATGCCCGCGCTGAGCGGCGACCGGGTCTACCAGCTCTGGTACGCCGACGGCGGCACGATGCGCTCCGCGGGCCTCATGCCGAAGCCGTCCGGCGGCGACACGACCCAGGCCGTCCTCCTCCGGGGCAACGTCGACGGCGCCTCCGGCATGGGCATCACCGTCGAACCCGCCGGCGGCTCCCCGCAGCCGACCTCCGACCCCCTGGCCCTGATGGACTTCCCGGCCTGACGCCACCGCGCACCGCCGCGCACCGCTCCGCTCCGCACCCCGTCCGGTGCGGTGCGCGGCGGCGGGCCGGCCGGGCCGAGGGTCCTGGGCGGCCGCTGTGGCAGGGCACCCCCAGCCGGACCCCGGACAGCGCCTGCCCCCGAGGACACCGCCACATGAGCACCCGCACAACCACCCCGTGACGGTACGGCTCCGCCCACCAAAGCTCGGGGAGCTCCCGTCCCCGAGGGCAGCCGGCCGAGGACCGGGCGTGCCCCGCCTCCGGGCGACGCAGCCGTGCCGGCCGCCGGCGCCCCCGGCCACGCAGCCGCCGAGAGCCGCTTCACGCTCTGCTTCGCCCTGGCCGCAGGCGCGTTCGTCCTCGTCGCGGCGTTCGCCCGCTTCGGCATGACCGCGCCCGGCGGCGGCATCGTCTCGCGCCACGACGCGCAGGAGGCGAGCACCTCCGGACCAGTCTTCTGGCCCCTCGCCCCATCTCCACTCCACCGGAGGGCACCCAGGTCGTCCCCGGACCAGAAAAGGGAACGACATGGCCACGATCCGGGCGCCCGGCCCATGGGCGAGGGCCCCACGTGGGGGTGACGCCGCCGTGGGGGCGCCCCGGGAGGGCGTGGCTCCACGGGAAACGCCCCGCGCTCGCGAGGCCGCGGCGGGGCGCCTCACGCCGCGGTGGGAGGCGGCACCATAGGCTCGCCGGGCGCGAATGCCGGCCAGGAGGAGTGCCCCGGACGTGACGACGACGTCGATCTGCCTGTTCACCGCCGATCTGCGGCTCCACGACAACCCGGTCCTGCGGGCCGCCCTCGACTCCGCGGAGCAGGTCGTCCCCCTGTTCGTGCTCGATCAGGCCATCGAGGCCGCGGGCTTCGCCGCCCCGAACCGCGCCGCGTTCCTCGCGGGCTGCCTCGCCGACCTGGACGAGCGGCTGCGCAAGCGCGGCGGGCGTTTGGTGCTGCGCCACGGGGACGTGGCGCGCGAGACGTGCCGGGTCGCGGAGGAGACCGGCGCCGGGCAGGTGCACGTCGCAGCGGGGGTGAGCCGCTACGCCGCGCGGCGCGAGGAGCGGCTGCGGGAGGCGCTGGCAGCGGCGGGCCGCGAACTCCGGGTGCACGACGCCGTGCTGACCGCGGTGCCGCCCGGCGCGGTGACCCCGGCAGGCAAGGACAGCTTCGGGGTGTTCACGCCGTACTTCCGGCGCTGGGAGACCGCGGATCTGCGCGACCCGCTGGATGCGCCCCGCGTGGTCCGCGTCCCGGACGGCGTGGCCTCCCGGCCGATCCCGGAGCCGCCCACGGGCACGTCGCCCGGGCTGCCCGCGGGCGGGGAGACCGAGGCCCGCGAGCGCTGGCGGGCCTGGCGGGCTTCGGGCCTCGCCGCGTACGAGGACCGCCACGACGACCTCGCGGGCGACGCCACCTCGCGTCTGTCGCCGTACCTGCACTTCGGCTGCCTGTCGGCCACCGAGCTGGTCCGGCGCGCCCGTGAGGCCGCAGGGCCGGGCGCGGACGCGTTCGTGCGGCAGGTCGCGTGGCGGGAGTTCCACCACCAGGTGCTCGCCGCCCGCCCCGACGCCGCCTCCCGGGACCTGCGGCCGCGCGGTGACCGCTGGCACGGTGACGGGCCCGAGGCGGACGCGTGGCGCGAGGGCCGTACCGGATACCCGCTGATCGACGCGGCGATGCGGCAGCTGCGGCACGAGGGCTGGATGCACAACCGGGCGCGGCTGCTGGCCGCGAGCTTCCTGACCAAGACGCTGTACGTGGACTGGCGGATCGGCGCCGCGCACTTCCTGGAGCTGCTGGTGGACGGCGACATCGCCAACAACCAGCTGAACTGGCAGTGGGTGGCCGGAACCGGCACCGACACCCGCCCGAACCGGGTGCTCAACCCCCTGGTGCAGGCCCGCCGTTTCGACCCGGACGGCGCCTACGTGCGCCGCTGGGTGCCGGAGCTGGCGCAGGTGCGGGGCGGCGCCGTGCACCGCCCCTGGCGGCTCCCCGAGGACGAGCGGGCCGCCCTGGACTACCCCGCCCCCCTCGTCGACCTCGAAGAGGCCCTCGCCCGCTTCCGCGGCGCCCGCGCCACATAGCCGCGCCCGCCGGGGGCCACCGCCATCGCCCGCCTCGACGCGGCGCCCGGGCCGCCCGCGCCCGCCCCCTCACCCCGGCGGGACGCCGGCGCGCCGGCGCGGGGGCCGGGGGAAGAAACCGCTGGTGCGCGACGCGTAGGCGGCCCAGCCGGGGCGGTCCGCCATGTGCCGTTCCAGCAGGGCCTTCCCGCTGCCCCGGGTCAGCAGGTACGACATCAGCAGCGGGGACACGACCGACACCGCGGCGGCCTGCCAGGCGTCGCAGGTCAGCGCGAACAGCCCCCACCAGACGCAGAAGTCGCCGAAGTAGTTGGGGTGCCGGGTCCAGCTCCACAGGCCGCGGTCCATGATGCGGCCCCGGTGCGCCGGGTCGGCCTTGAACCGGGCCAGCTGGTGGTCGCCGGCGGCCTCGAAAAGCAGGCCGGTGAGCCAGAGCAGCGCGCCGACCGCGGCCGCCGGGCCGAGCGGCCCGGGGATGTACGAGGCGGCCTGGACGGGCAGCGAGACGACCAGGACGAGCGCGCCCTGCGGCAGGTACACCGCGCGCAGTGCGTAGGCGGCCCGGCTGCCGCGGGCCTTGGCCAGGAAGGCCTCGTAGCGGGGGTCCTCACCGTGGCCGCGGCCTCGGCGGGCGATGTGGACGGCGAGCCGCAGGCCCCACACGGCGGTCAGTGCGAGCACCAGCGCGCGGCGGGCCGGGTCGCCGTGCCCGGCGGACATGCCGTAGGCGGACCCGGCGACCGCGGTGAAGGCCACGCCCCAGGCGACGTCGACGTAGCGGTGCCTGCCGCGGGACAGGGCGAACGCGAAGGTGGCGAGCATGACGGCGAGCACGGCCCCGGCGGCCACCGCCACGCCCACCCCGAACGCCCCCCAGGGGAAGCCGTTCACCGCCTCACCACCCCGCGTACCAGGCGGCGGGCGTGCCGGCAGTGCCTCCGGTGCCGTCGGCCGCGGGCCGTACGGCGAGGATCTGGTCGACGCCCATGCGGCGTTCGGCGAAGGCCAGCGCGCCGCCCGCCAGGTACAGCCGCCACACGCGGGCGGTCTCCTCTCCGGCCAGGAGGACGACGTCGGACCAGCGCTGCTCCAGGGTGGCCAGCCAGGCCCGCACCGTGTGGACGTAGTGCTCGCGCAGGGACTCCACCGCCCGCACCTCCAGGCCCGCGTCCTCCAGCAGCCCCACGGTCCGGCCGAGCGGGCGCATGTGCATGTCGGGGGCGATGTAGGTCTCGATGAAGGCGCCGGCACCGGGGGTGACGCGGCCGCGGGACATCTGCTGCACCAGCGCCCTGCCCCGGGGGCGCAGCATGCGGTGGATCGCTCCGGCGAACCGCGGGTAGTGCGCGTCGCCGACGTGCTCGCCCATCTCGATCGCGGTGACCGCCTCGTAGCCGCCGCTGCCCTCCAGGTCGCGGTAGTCGCGCAGTTCGACGGTGACGTACTGCTCCAGGCCGCGTTCGCGGATCCGGTCCCGTACGAAGTCCCGCTGGGCGCGGGAGAGGGTGACCGCGTGGACCTGCGCGCGGTGGGTCTGCGCGGCGTACAGGGCGAGCGCGCCCCAGCCGCACCCGATGTCGAGCAGCCGCGTGCCGGGGCGCAGGTCCAGCTTGCGGCAGATGAGTTCGAGCTTGTCGCGCTGGGCGTCGGCGAGGCCGTACGACGGGTCGTCGTGGCGGTTCCAGTAGCCGCAGGAGTAGGCCATGGAGGGGTCGAGGAGGAGTTCGTAGAAGTCGTTGGACAGGTCGTAGTGGTGGCTGATGGCGGCCCGGTCGCGGCCCCTGGTGTGCGGGGTGCCGTTCAGCCGGGCGCGTCCGCGCGGGGCGGGCGGCCGGGGGCCGACCGCACCGAGCCGTACGGCGGCGCCGGCGGCGCGGAGCCGGTCGGCCGCGGTGAGCCGGGGAGGGCGCAGCCCGCCGTCGCGTGCCGCGTGCCACACGGCGCGCAGGCCTTCGGTGAGGTCGCCGCGCACGTCGATGTCCCCGGTGATGTACGCCTCGGCGAGGCCGAGTTCGCCGGGCTGCCACAGGAGTCTTCGCAGCGCCCGCCGGGAGCGCAGGACGACCACGGGGGCGTCGCGCGGCCCGGCGGTGCTGCCGTCCCAGGCCCGCAGCCGCACGGGCAGCGGCCCGCCGGTGAACTGCTCCAGCAACGGGGCGAGGGTGTCCGCGGCGCCCTTCACCTGGTGGTCTCCCCCCGGGTCAGCCGCAGTTGGCACACGTCGAGGTAGCCGGAGCGGAAACCGGCCTCGGAGTAGGCGAGGTAGAGGGTCCACATGCGGCGGAAGGTCTCGTCGAAGCCGAGGGCGGCGACGTCGGCGGCCCGTTCGGTGAAGCGCTCGCGCCACAGCCGCAGCGTCTCGGCGTAGTGCGGTCCGAAGCCGTCGCAGGAGGTGACGCGCAGCGTGGTGTGCTCGTCGAGGGTCCGCTCGATCGCCTCCAGGGAGGGGATGAGCCCGCCGGGGAAGACGTACTTCTGCATCCAGGTGTAGGTGTCGCGGGTGGCGAGCATGCGCTCGTCGGGCATGGTGATCGCCTGGAGCGCGACCGTGCCGCCGGGGGCGAGCAGCCGGTCCAGGGCGGTGAAGTACACCGGCCAGTACTCGGCGCCGACGGCCTCGATCATCTCGACGCTGACGATGGCGTCGTAGCTCCCGGTCACCTGCCGGTAGTCGCGCAGCCGGACGGTGGCACGGTCCTGCTGCCCGGCGGCGGCGATCCGGGCCGTGGCGAGCCGGCGCTGTTCCTCGGAGAGGGTGACGGAGACGACCTCGGCGCCGCGGCGGGCGGCGCGGACGGCGAGCTCTCCCCAGCCGGTGCCGATCTCCAGCATCCGGGTGCCCTCGCCGACGCCCGCCAGGTCGAGCAGCCGGTCGATCTTGCGGTGCTGTGCGGCGGCCAGCTGGGCGCGCCGGGCGGGGAAGCCGCGGAAGACGGCCGAGGAGTAGGTGAGGGTCTCGTCGAGGAAGAGGGCGAAGAGCTCGTTGGACAGGTCGTAGTGGGCGTGGATGTTGCCGCGGGCGCCGTCGAGGGTGTTGCGCCGCTCGGTGGGCTGCCGGTGTGCCCACAGGGCGCGCAGCCGCTGCAGCGGCCGGGGGACGAGCTCGGTGACGTGCGAGGCGAGCACGGTGAGGACGGCCGGCAGGTCCGGCGCGTCCCATTCGCCGGCCATGTAGGACTCGCCGAAGCCGATGAGTCCTCCGGTGCCGACCCGGCGGTGGAAGGCCTCGGGGTCGGCGATCAGCATGGTGGGCCCTCCCGTGCCGAGGACCGGGCCGCCGTCGCCGAGCCGGCAGCGCAGCGGGAGCCCGCTCAGGGCGCGTCGCAGCACGGCGCCGGCGACCGCGGCGCGCAGCCGTGAGCACCGTGGCGGCGCGGCGACGTCCGGCCAGCGGCGGGGGTCCACGCCGGAGGCGGGTGCGGAAGCGGAGAGGGGGACGGACGTGGTGGACATGGTCACTCGAAACCCTCCTGGGGCGCGTGGACGGGACGGGGCTGCACGGGCAGTCCGCGCAGCAGGAGCCGGATGCCGTGCCGGCGGATGCCGGCCGACACCGCGGCCGTGGACCAGGGGTGGCGGGCGGCGGCACGCAGCAGGCCCGGCGCGGTCGCCGGGCGCCGCTCGCCGCGCACGGTGGCGGTGAACGGGGTGCCGCCGCCGGGCCGTTCCAGGTGGACGGTGAGGTGGAGCCGGTCGTGCGGCTCGGGCAGCCGCATGCGGTAGCCGCCGTCGACGGGGAGGAACGGGGAGACGTAGAAGTCCTTGGCGACGTGGACGCCGTCGCGGCCGTCGGTGCGCAGCAGGTAGGCGTGCCGTTCCCCGTAGGTGTTGTGGACCTCGGCGACCACGCACACGAGGGTGCCGTCCGGGTCGTGGCACCAGTACAGGGTCAGCGGGTTGAACACGTGGCCGAGGACCCGGGCGTGGCTGAGCATCCGGACCGGGCCGCCGTGCAGGTCGACGCCCTGCGCGGCCAGCCAGGCGTCGAGGGCGGCCCGTACGGTCGGGTGCCGGCCGCCGAAGTGGTCACAGGGGTCGAAGCGGGCGAGCGGGCGCAGCGCGGCGGGGAGCCGGGGCGGCCGGGCGGGGTCGGTCAGCCACATGTAGGTGCGGTGGGCGAAGGCGTGCCGCAGCGGATCGGTGCGCACGTGGGTGATCGTGCACTCGTACAGGGCGGGCACCTGCGGCGGCAGGCCCGCGGGGGTCACCATCGCGCCCCCAGGTGGCGGGCGGCCTCGGCGCCGGAACGGCAACCGTCCTCGTGGAAGCCCCAGCCGTGGTACGCCCCGGCGAAGGCGGTGACGGGGGTCGCGAGGGCCGGCAGCCGCCGTCGCGCGGCCAGCGACGCGGGGGTGTAGACGGGGTGTTCGTACACCATGCGGGCGAGCACCCGGGCGGGGTCGACGCGTTCCTCGTCGCCGAGGGTGACGACGTGGCGCTCGGGGGTGTCCAGCCGCTGGAGGCGGTTCATGTCGTAGCTGACGCGGACCCCGCCGGGGCCGGGGGCGCAGGTGGGCATGAGGTAGTTCCAGGAGGCGCGGGCGCCGCGGCTGCGGGGCAGCAGCGTGGTGTCGGTGTGCAGCACCGTCGGGTTGCTGGAGTACGGGATGGCGCCGAGCACCCGGCGCTCCTCCGCGGTGGGGTCGGCGAGCAGCCGTAGTGCCTGGTCGGGGTGGGTGGCGACGACCACCGCGTCGTACGTCTCGGTGTCCCCGTCGTCGGTGACGACGTCGGCGCCGTCGGCGTGCCGGCGCAGGGCGCGCACGGGGGTGGCGGTGCGGATCGCGGTGAGCCGTTTGACGATGCGCTCGACGTAGACGCGTGATCCGCCGGTGACGGTCCGCCAGGTGGGGGAACCGCCCACCGAGAGCATCCCGTGGTGGTCGAGGAACCGGAAGAGGTAGACCGCCGGGTAGCGCGCGGCGGTCCGCGGCGAGCAGGACCAGACGCAGGCCACCAGCGGGGTCGTGAAGTGGGCCGTGAAGTACGCCGAGAACTCCCCCGCGCCGAGGAACTCCCCCAGCGTGGTGGTGTCGTCGGAACCGCCCTCCGCGAGCAGCCGCCGGGCCAGGCGGTGGAATCGGGGCACTTCGGCCAGCATACGCAGATAGGCCGGGCGCAGCGCGTTGCGCGGTTGCGCGAAGATCCCCGAGGGGCCACGCGCACCCGCGTACTCCAGGCCGCAGCCCTCGCAGCGCACGGACATGCTCATCTCGGACTCCTGCGTGGGGACGCCGAGTTCGGCGAAGATCCGCAGCAGGGTGGGGTAGGTGCGCTCGTTGTGGACGATGAAGCCGGTGTCGACGGCGGTCACCCGGCCGTCGCAGGAGGGTACGTCGTGCGTGTGGGCGTGCCCGCCGAGCCGGTCGTCGGCCTCGAACAGCGACACGTCGCAGTGCCGTTGCAGCAGGTAGGCGGCGGTGAGCCCGGCGACGCCGCTGCCCACGACGGCCACCCTTCGCCTTGCTTCGGTCACGTCCCGTCCCTTCGTCGCGGTCCTCTCCCTGCTGGTCGTTCGGAGCCCGTGGCGGGACGGATTGGTCGGTGCGGCAATCCGCCGGGCGGACGGCCGCGAATCCATGGGTGGACGCACGTGACGGGCGTCGTCACGGAGGGCGGCCGATAATGACGGAGAGCGCACGAGAGGGGCGGTCCGATGACGTACGGTGACGAAGCGGGCGGCGGCACGCCGCGTCCGGCGCTGGTCCCGTACGTGCTGCCCCAGCGGCCGCGCGCCGCCGTCCTGGTGCTGCACGGCGGTCGTGCGGAGGGCCTGGAACCGCCCCCGCCGTGGAACCTGCCGGGGGTCCGGATGCGTCCCTTCGTCCGCGCGATCGGCCGGGCCACCGCCGGGCACGCGGTGGCGCTGGCCGGGGTCCGCTACCGGCACCGCGGCTGGAACGGCGAGCGGGAGGACGCGGCGCGGGACGCCCTGCGGGCGCTGGAGGCACTGCGGCAACGCGCCGGGGAGGTGCCCGTGGTGCTGGTGGGGCACTCGATGGGCGGCCGGGCGGCGCTGCGCGTGGCCGGGCATCCGCTCGTGGGCGCGGTCGTGGGGCTGGCGCCGTGGTGTCCCGAGGACGAGCCGGTGGGGCATCTGGCGGGGCGCCGTCTGGTGCTGCTGCACGGCGACCGGGACCGGGTCACCGATCCGGCCGGCTCGCTGACCCTGGCGGACCGGGCGCGGGCGTCGGGCGCCCAGGCCTGCCACCTGGTGGTGCCGGGCGGCGACCACGCGATGCTGCGCGGTGCCGGGACCTGGCACGCCCTGACGGCGCGCCTGGTCGCCGGGCTGCTGCGGCTGCGTCCGCTGCCGCCGGAGGTGGCGGGCGCGCTGACCGCCCCGGGAACGGAGGGAGCGCGATGAGCCCGCGCCTGCGAACGGACGCCCGCCCGGTCCCGGGGCCGCCGGGCACCGCACCGGCCCCGCGCCACACCGGGGCACCGCTCTGGCCGCTCCTGCCGCTCCTGCTCACGGCCGCGCTGACGGCACTGGCGGCGCTGCTGCGCACCCTGCTGCCGCCCGAGCCGGCGGCCGGCCCCTTCGCCCGCGACGCCGGGAGCCCGCGATGAGCCTCACCTGCCTGGTGACGGGCGCGACCGGCTACATCGGCGGCCGGCTCGTCCCCGAACTGCTGGAGGCCGGGCACCAGGTGCGCTGCCTGGCCCGTACGCCCGGCAAGCTGCGCGACCACCCGTGGGCGGGCGAGGTGGAGGTCGTCCGGGGCGACGTCACCGACCCGGAGTCGGTGCGGGCGGCCATGGAGGGCGTGGACGTCGCGTACTACCTCGTCCACGCCCTGGGCACCGGAGGGGACTTCGAGCGGACCGACCGGGATGCCGCGGAGGTCTTCGGGTCCCGGGCGAAGGCCGCGGGCGTGCGGCGGATCGTGTACCTGGGCGGTCTGACCCCCGCCGGGGTGCCCGAGCGGGAACTGTCGCCGCACCTGCGCTCGCGCGCCGAGGTGGGCCGGGTGCTGCTCGCCTCCGGAGTGCCGACGGCGGCGCTGCGGGCGGCGGTGATCATCGGCTCCGGCTCGGCCTCCTTCGAGATGCTGCGCTACCTCACCGAGCGGCTGCCGGTGATGGTCACCCCGCGCTGGGTCGGCACCCGGATCCAGCCGATCGCCGTACGGGACGTGCTGCGCTACCTCGTGGGCTGCGCCACGCTGCCGCCCGAGGTGAGCCGCGCCTTCGACATCGGCGGCCCGGACGTGCTCACCTATCGCGCCATGATGCTGAAGTACGCCGAGGTGGCGGGGCTGCCGCACCGGCTGATCGTGCCCGTGCCGGTGCTGACGCCGCGCCTGTCGAGCCACTGGGTGGGGCTGGTGACCCCGGTGCCGGCGAGCATCGCGCGGCCCCTGACGGAGTCGCTGCGGTACGAGGTGGTCTGCCACGACCGCGACATCGCCGCGTGGGTGCCGGACCCGCCCGAGGGCATGATCGGCGTCGAGGCGGCGCTGCGGCTGGCGCTGCAGCGCATCCGCGAGGCGAACGTGGTCACCCGCTGGTCCTCGGCCTCCGTGCCCGGCGCGCCGAGCGACCCGCTGCCGACGGACCCCGACTGGGCGGGCGGCTCGCTCTACACCGACCGCCGGACGCGCATCGTGGACGCCTCGCCCGAGGCGCTGTGGCGGGTCATCGAGGGCATCGGCGGCGACAACGGCTGGTACTCCTTCCCGCTGGCCTGGGCCGTGCGCGGCTGGCTCGACCGCTTCGTGGGCGGGGTCGGGCTGCGCCGGGGCCGGCGGGACGCCACGCACCTGCGGGCGGGCGACTCGCTGGACTTCTGGCGGGTGGAGGAGATCGAGCCGGGCCGGCTGCTGCGGCTGCGCGCCGAGATGCGGCTGCCGGGCATGGCCTGGCTGGAGCTGACGTCCGGCCGGGACGGTGCCGGGCGCACCGTCTACGGGCAGCGGGCGCTGTTCCATCCGCGCGGGCTGGCGGGGCACGCGTACTGGTGGAGCGTCTCGCCGTTCCACTCCGTGGTCTTCGGCGGCATGGCGCGCAACATAGCCGCCGCGGCCCGGGCGGGCGCGGCGGGGCCGTAGCGGAGGGCCGCGCGGGGCCGTGACGGACGCGGGCTCAGTCCGGGACGGGGGCGCGCAGGGCGGTCAGCTCGTCGTTCATCGCGGCCAGGAAGCGCATCACGACGACGAGTTCGTCCTCGGTGAAGCGGGCGCGCGCCGCGTCCGTGCCCCGGGCGAGCGGGCGGAAGAACTCCCGCGCCACCTCCATCCCCCGCGGGGCGTAGTGCAGATGGACCACGCGGCGGTCGGCGGCGTCACGGGTGCGGCGGACGTGGCCGGCGCGTTCCAGCCGGTCCAGGCAGGCGGTGACGGCACCGGAGGTCAGATTGAGGCGTTCGCGCAGCAGACCGGGGGTCATGGCCCCGCCGTGGCCGTCGCCGTCCAGGATCGCGACCAGCGCCTGCACGTCGGTGTGGTGCAGCTTCTGGCTCTGCGCGAAGTCCTGCGCGATGCGGTTGAACTCGCTGTTCATCCTGCGCAGCTGCACGGCGAAGGCCTGCAGCCCGGTCGGGGACTCGTCCTGGAAGTTGTGGGGCACTCCTCCATCGTAGATAATCTCGATGATTAAGATACTCAATAGCTGAGATATATCCTTCGCACGGGGGCACTCCCCCGTTCCGCATCCCACGGGAGAGAGCGATGACATCCCTGCCGCGCGCCGTCCGATGGCTGCTGCCCGTGGTGATGCTGGTCGCCTGGCTGGGCGTCGGGGGCACCCTCGGCCCCTACGCGGGCAGGCTCGGCGAGGTCTCCACCAACGACCAGGCGGCCTTCCTGCCGCGCAGCGCCGAGTCGACGAAGGCCGTCACCGAACGGACGGCCTTCAGCCGGAACGGGACCGTACCGGCGATCGTCGTCTGGACCGCCGACCGCGGCCGCGTGACCGACGCCCAGCAGCAGGCCGCCACGGCGGCGCTGGCCTCGCTCGCCGGCACCGAGGGGGTCACCGGGCGCCCCTCCCCCGCGCTGCGCTCCGACGACGGGCGGGCCCTGCAGGGCGTCGTGCAGCTCCGCCCCGACCTCGGCCGGGACATCGGGGACGCCGTCGGCCGGATTCAGGGCACCGCGGCCCGGGTCCCGGGGACCACCGCCCACGTCGCCGGGCCCGCGGCCTCGCAGGCCGACCTGGGCGAGGCCTTCGCGGGCATCGACGGACTGCTGCTGTTCACCGCGCTCGGCGTCGTGCTGGCGATCCTGCTGCTGGTCTACCGCGCGCTGCTGCTGCCTCTGGTCATCATCGTCGGCTCGGTCTTCTCGCTCGGCCTGGCCTGCGGCGTGGTGTACGTGCTGGCGGACCACGGCGTCGTCCGGGTCGACGGCCAGGTCCAGGGCATCCTGTCGATCCTCGTCATCGGCGCGGCCACCGACTACGCCCTGCTGCTCGCCGCCCGCTTCCGGGAGGAACTCGCGGTCCGCGGCGACCGGTTCGCGGCGATGCGCGCCGCGCTGCGCCGCTCGGCCGGGGCGATCGTGGCGAGCGCGGCCACCGTGGCCCTCGGCCTGCTCGCCCTGCTGGCCAGTGACCTCACCAACAACCGGGCCCTGGGCCCGGTCGGCGCCGTCGGCATCGTCTGCGCCGTCGCGAGCAGCCTGACCTTCCTGCCGGCGGCACTGCTGCTGCTCGGCCGGGCCGCCTACTGGCCCGCACGGCCGCGGGACAGGCGTCCGGAGGGGGAGGGCGTGTGGCGGCGGATCGCGGCCCTCGTGGACCGCACGCCGCGCCGGGTGTGGGCCGCGAGCCTGGCGCTGCTGGTGGGCTGTGCCGCCTTCTCCCCCGCGCTGACCGCCCGGGGTGTGCCGCTGGACGAGATCTTCGTCCACCAGGCGCCCTCGGTGACCGCCCAGCGCGTCCTCGGCGAGCACTTCCCCGGCGGCGCGGGGAACCCGGCCGTGGTCATCGCGGAGGCGGACCGGCTCGACCCGGTCACCCGGGCCGCGGCCGGCACCGACGGCGTCGACTCCGTCGCCCCGCTCACCGCCGCCGGCCGGCCCGGCGGGGGCGAGCCGCTCGTCGCCGGCGGCCGGGTCCTGCTGGAGGTGACGCTGAAGGACGCCGCCGACAGCGACGCCGCCAAGGCCACGGTGCAGCGGCTGCGCACGGCCGTGCACGCGGTACCCGGCGCGGACGCGGTGGTCGGCGGCTACACGGCCCAGCAGGTGGACACCCAGCGGACCGCGGAGCGCGACCGCACGCTCGTCGTCCCCGTCGTCCTCGCGATCATCCTGGTGATCCTGGCCGCGCTGCTGCGCAGCCTGCTGCTGCCGCTGCTCATGGTCGCCACGGTGGCGCTCAACTTCGCCGCCACCCTGGGCGTGTCGGCGCTGGTCTTCCGCCATGCGTTCGGCTTCTCGGCGACGGACGCCTCGGTGCCGCTGTACGGCTTCGTCTTCCTGGTCGCCCTCGGGGTGGACTACAACATCTTCCTGATGACGCGGGTCCGCGAGGAGACGCTGCGTCACGGCACGCGGCAGGGCGTCCTGCGCGGGCTGACCGCCACCGGAGGGGTGATCACCTCGGCGGGCGTGGTGCTCGCCGCCACCTTCGCGGCGCTCGGCGTGATCCCCCTGGCCTTCCTGGCGCAGATCGCCTTCATCGTGGCCTTCGGGGTGCTGCTGGACACCCTGCTGGTGCGCTCGCTGCTGCTGCCCGCGCTGGTACGGGACATCGGCCCGAAGGTGTGGTGGCCGGGCGCCGCGGCGCGCGCGGGCGACGAGCCGCCGGCGCCGGAGGGCGCCGCGGCACCGCGGCGGGTGGCGGAGCGTCAGACGACCTGATGCAGCCAGCGCACGGGGGCGCCCTCACCCGCGTAGCGGAAGGGCTCCAACTCGTCGTCCCACGGCTTGCCGAGCAGCTTGGCGACTTCCGTCTCCAGGTCGGCCTCGCCCTTGCGGGCGCGGGCGAGCGCGGCGCGCAGCCGGTCCTCGGGGATGAGGATGTCCCCGTGGATGCCGGTGACGGCGTGGAAGATGCCGAGTTCGGGCGTGCTGCTGTAGCGCTCCCCCTCGGCGGTGGCACACGGCTCCGCCGTGACCTCGAAGCGCAGCAGATGCCAGCCGCGCAGCGCGGACGCCAGCTTGGAGGCGGTGCCGGGTTCCGCCTGCCAGGAGAACTCGGCCCGCCAGGTGCCGGGAGAGGCCGGCTGGCGGATCCAGTCCAGGTTCACGCGCACGCCGAGCACGCCCGCGACGGCCCACTCGACGTGCGGGCAGAGCGCGCGTGGCGCGGAGTGCACGTACAGAACTCCACGTGTCGTCACCGGGACCTCCAGTGTGGGACGAGGTACGCCTTCCCCAGCGGCCTCATGCCCATAACCGAGCCATCCGGGACAGCAGTGGACATTCTGCACTAATCATAACGAATGAGACAAGATCTGACCTCTGATCACCTCTTTCGCACCACCTGTCAGGGAAAAAGCTACCGCGCTGCGTCAGGCGAGGAGTGACGTACTGTCGGGATCAGCGAGAAGTCACCCACTCGTCCGAGGGAGAACGGATGCGCCAGTCGCTCCCGCGCGGGGTCAGCGGCGCCCTGATCGCGCTGGTCACACTGCTCACGACGGCGCTCGCGGCCGGCTGCTCGGCCACCGGCGGCGCCGGGAGCACCGAGGCCGGTGCCGCCGGGCGGGCGGGCACGGCGAAGCGCCCCGCGCAGGTGTGGGACACCACGCCCGCCTCCCTGGCCGCGCTCGGCGACTCCATCACCCGCGCCTTCGACGCCTGCGGGATCCTGACGGACTGTCCGGACCTGTCCTGGGCGACCGGCAGCCGCAGCTCCGTGAAGAGCGTGGCCACCCGGGTGCTGAACCGGCCGGCCACCGAGAGCTGGAACCTGGCGGCCAGCGGCGCCCGGATGCACGACCTGCCGGAGCAGGCCAAGAAGGCGGTCGCGCTGCGGCCGCAGCAGGTGACGATCCTGATGGGGGCCAACGACGCGTGCGCGCGCAGCATCGACCGCATGACCCCGGTGGCCGAATACCGCAAGGATTTCTCCGCCGCCCTGCGCACCCTCGACAGCAAGCTGCCGAAGGCCCAGGTCTTCGTCGCGAGCGTGCCCGACCTGATGCGCCTGTGGGACGTCGGCCGGCAGAACGTGCTGGGACGGCAGATCTGGAAGCTGGGCCTGTGCCCGTCGATGCTGTCCGACGCACAGTCGATGAGCACGGCCGCCCGCGAACGGCGGCAGACCGTACGCGAAAGGGTGATGGCGTACAACGACGTGCTGCGGCAGGAGTGCGCGCGCCACGAGCGCTGCCGCTACGACGGCGGCATGGTCTTCGACTACCGCTTCACCCAGAAGGAGCTCAGTCCCTGGGACTGGTTCCACCCCAGCGCCGAGGGACAGGCCAAGCTCGCGGGGCTGGTCTACGCCGCGGCCTTCGGACCGGACCCGGCCGGCGGCTAGCCGCGCCGGACCCGGCCGTTCGTCCGGGGTTTCGGACACGGGACGGCACGCGTGACGGGCGTACGGACTCACTTCGGCAACATCGCCGACACCTGCCCGGCACACCCATTGACACCGCCGGGAGCCCGTAACTACGTTCCCTTCAACATTTCGAACGTGTGACGAAATCTCGAACGACACCCTAAAAGGGGCGGCTTCCCGTGCGCATCACCGGCATCAGCACCCATGTGGTCGGTACTCCCTGGCGGAATCTCACCTACGTGCTCGTCCACACCGACGAGGGGCTCACGGGCGTCGGCGAGACCCGCATGCTCGGCCACACCGACGCGTTGCTCGGCTACCTCCGCGAGGCGGAGGCCAACCACATATCCGGATCCGACCCCTTCGCGGTGGAGGACCTGGTCCGCCGCATGAAGTACGGCGACTACGGGCGGGCCGGAGAGATCGTCATGTCCGGCATCGCCGTCATCGAGATGGCCTGCTGGGACATCAAGGGCAAGGCGCTGGGCGTCCCCGTGTGGCAGCTGCTCGGCGGCAAGGTGAACGAGAAGGTCAAGGCGTACGCCAACGGCTGGTACACCACCGAGCGCACCCCGGAGGCCTACCACAAGGCCGCCCGCGCCGTGGTGGACCGCGGCTACCGCGCGCTGAAGATCGACCCCTTCGGCACCGGCCACTTCGAGCTGGACCACGCGGCCACCACCTACTCCGTCTCCCTCATCGAGGCCGTGCGCGACGCGATCGGCCCCGAGACCGAGCTGCTGGTGGAGATGCACGGGCGGTTCAGCCCGGCGACCGCGATCCGCGTCGCCAACGAGCTGGCGCCCTTCAAGCCGAGCTGGATCGAGGAGCCGGTGCCGCCGGAGAACCTCAAGGCCCTGGCCAAGGTGGCCGCCCACACCGATCTGCCGATCGCCACGGGTGAACGCATCCACGACCGCTACGAGTTCCGCGAGCTGTTCGAGCTCCAGGCCGCCGACATCATCCAGCCCGACCTGGGGCACATCGGCGGCATCAACGAGGTCCGCAAGCTGGCCGCCACCGCGGAGACCCACTACGTGCTGGTCGCCCCGCACAACGTCGGCGGCTCCGTGCTCACCGCCGCGAGCCTCCAGCTCGCCGGGTGCACCCCCAACTTCAAGATCCTCGAGCACTTCAACGACTTCGCGGACTCCGAGATCAAGAAGGTCGTCAAGGGCGCCCCCGTGGTCGGCGAGGACGGGTACTTCACGCTGTCGGACGCGCCGGGCCTCGGTGTCGAGCTCGACGTCGACGCCGCCGCCGAGTTCCCCCAGCAGCAGGCCCGCTTCGACCTGTGGGCCGAGGGCTGGGAGCGCCGTAAGCCGAAGGGCGCCAAGTGACCGTCCACACCCCCCGCGCCGTCGTCCTCGACGGACCCGGCCGGCACCGGATCGTGCCGGCCGGACCGGTCGCGCCCGGTCCGGGCGAGGCGCTGGTCCGCGTCCACGCCGCGGGCATCTGCGGCAGCGACCGGGAGGTGCACGCCGGCACCCGCCCCGAGGGCTACGTCCGCTACCCCGTCACCCCCGGCCACGAGTGGTCCGGCACGGTGGAGGCGGTCGGCGCCGGGGTGACCGCCGGCCTGGTGGGCCGGAAGGTCGTCGGCGAGGGCTTCCGCAACTGCCAGGTCTGCGAGCGCTGTCACGCCGGGGAGACCACGCTGTGCAGCGCGCCGTACGAGGAGACCGGCTTCACGCAGCCCGGTGCCATGGCGGACACCCTGACGCTGCCCGCCCGGCTGCTGCACGTCCTGGACGACGCGGCCGACCTGCGCACCGCCGTGCTCCTGGAGCCGGCCGCGTGCGTGGCGGCGGCGCTGCTGAAGGCCCCGGCCGCGCCGGGCGAGCGGGTGGCGGTCGTCGGCACCGGCACGCTCGGCATGCTGGCGGTGCAGTTCCTGGCCGCGGTGTCGCCGGCGGAGCTGCTGGTGGTGGGAACCGGCCGGGACCGGGAGGAGCTGGCCGCCTCCTTCGGCGCCACGCGCTTCCGCACGGCCGGTGAACTGGCCGCTGAGGACGGGCGGTACGACCTGGTGGTCGAGGCCGCCGGGTCCGCCTCCGCGGCCCGCGTGTCGGCGGGGCTGCTGCGCCGCGGCGGGCGGCTGGCGCTGACCGGCATCCCCGCGCCGGGAGCGCTCGGGCTCGACCCCACCGACCTGGTGGTGCGCCAGCTGACCGTGCACACGGTCTTCGGGGCACCGCCCGCCGCCTGGGCCCACACCGTACGGGCCTTCGACGCCGGGATCCTGGACCCGGCGCCGCTGATCACGCACGACCTGCCGCTGGAGGAGTACGCCGACGCCCTCGGACTGCTGGGCAACAGGGATCCGAAGGTGGGGAAGGTGCTGCTGCGTCCGTGACCGCTCCGTGCACGACGGACACCCGATGTCCCATCCGTGCCCACCCATACCCAATGAACCGAACGTCGTCCGATATGTCGAACGGCGAGAACGAAGGAGCACCGTGACCGACGCACCCACCCCGAGCCCCGGCACGGCCGGCACCACAGGCGGTCCCCGACACCCGGGTCAGTACGCGCTCACCCTCCTCGGTCACGGCGCGCCGGCGGACGACCCTGCCGACGCCTCCCCGCACTCCTTCCCCGACGGGGGCAGCTGGCGCACCGAGATCCCCTCCGTGGAGGGCCCGGAGGCGCTGGCCACCGTGCTGGAGGAGAGTGAGCGGCTGGAGGTGCCGGTGCACCGGATCAGCCAGGGCAGCGGCATCTGGATGCTGACGGACGCGGAGATCACCGAGATGGTGACCGCCTGCGCCGAACGGGACGTCGAGCTCTGCCTGTTCACCGGTCCCCGCGGCACCTGGGACATCGGCGCCGCCACCCGCACCGACTCCCGCGGCGGGGGCCTGCGCGCCCGCGGCCACGACCAGGTGGCCGGCTGCGTCGAGGACGCGCTGCGCGCCGCCGCCCTGGGCGTGCGCTGCCTGCTCGTCGCCGACGAGGGCGTGCTGTGGCTGCTGCACCAGCTGCGCGCGCAGGGCCTGCTGCCGGCCGACACCACCTTCAAGGTCTCGGCGCTGGTCGGCCCGGTCAACCCGGCGGGCTACGCGGTGTGGGAGCGGCTGGGCGCCGACTCCATCAACATCCCCTCCGACCTGACCCTCCAGCAGATCACCGAGATCCGCCGGGTCAGCCGGGCCCCGATGGACTTCTACATCGAGGCCCCGGACGACCTCGGCGGCTTCGTCCGGCTCTACGACGCGGCGGAGCTGATCCGCCGCGGCGCGCCGATCTACCTCAAGTTCGGGCTGAGCAAGGCCCCCGGCATCTACCCGTACGGACGTCAGCTGCGGGAGGTCGCCCTGACGACCGCCCGCGAGCGGGTCCGGCGCGGCCGCCTTGTGCTCGACCTGCTCTCCCGGCTGGGCGCGGACGGCGGGCTCTCCCCGCTGGGCGCGCGGCAGCCGGGTCCGCTCCACCGCTTCCCGTTGGACATCGCGACCGACCCGGACCAGGCGACCGACCCCCGCCTGGCCGCCGAAAGGATCTGATCAGCCATGCGCATCGCCAGAGCCGCACGTCTGCGCACCACAGCCGCGCTGATAGCCACCCTCGCCCTCGGGGCCACCGCGACCGCCTGCGGGCAGAGCGACAACACCGGAGGCGGCGGCGACAAGGACGGTGGAAAGGGCGGCACCATCGGCATCGCCATGCCCACCAAGTCCTCGGAGCGCTGGATCGCCGACGGCGACAACATGGTCAAGCAGTTCCAGGCCCAGGGCTACAAGACCGACCTGCAGTACGGTGACGACAAGGTCGAGAACCAGGTCGCCCAGATCCAGAACATGATCACCAAGGGCGACAAGCTGCTGGTCATCGCCGCCATCGACGGCTCGGCCCTCAGCGACGTGCTGCAGCAGGCCCACGACGCGGGCATCAAGGTGATCTCCTACGACCGCCTCATCCTGGGCTCGGCGAACGTCGACTACTACGCGACCTTCGACAACTACAAGGTCGGCCAGCTCCAGGCCGGTTACATCCTCGAGAAGCTGGGCCTGAAGGACGGCAGCAAGAAGGGCCCCTTCAACATCGAGCTCTTCGCCGGCTCGCCCGACGACAACAACACCAAGTACTTCTTCAACGGCGCGATGGACACCCTCAAGCCGTACATCGACAAGAAGCAGCTGGTGGTCAAGAGCGGCCAGACCGAGCTCAACCAGGTCACCACCCTGCGCTGGGACGGCGCCACCGCCCAGGCCCGCATGGACGACCTGCTCAGCAAGTCGTACACCTCCGACGACGTGGACGCGGTGCTCTCCCCGTACGACGGCATCTCCCGCGGCGTCATCTCGGCGCTCAAGAGCGTGAGCTACGGCACCGGCAAGAAGCCGCTCCCGATCGTCACCGGTCAGGACGCCGAGGTCGCCTCGATCAAGTCGATCATCGCGGGCGAGCAGGCCCAGACCGTCTACAAGGACACCCGCGAACTGGCCAAGGTCGCCGTCCAGATGGGCAACGCGGTGCTGACCGGCGGCAAGCCGGAGACCAACGACTCCAAGACCTACAACAACGGCACCAAGGTCGTCCCGACCTACCTGCTGCCGCCGGTGAGCGTCGACAAGTCGAACTACAAGGAGGTCGTCGTCGACTCCGGCTACATCAAGGAGTCCGAGCTCCAGTAGTCCCGGAGCCGGACCGCGACCGACGATCGTCACTTCCCACCACCCGAGGAGAACGGAAAGCAGGAATGGCCGGACCCGTCCTCGAAATGCGCTCCATCACCAAGACCTTCCCAGGGGTCAAGGCGCTCTCCGACGTCACCTTGACTGTCGCCGAGGGCGAGGTCCACGCCATCTGCGGTGAGAACGGTGCGGGCAAGTCGACCCTGATGAAGGTGCTCAGCGGGGTCTACCCGCACGGCAGTTACGAAGGGGAGATCCTCTTCCAGGGTGAGACCTGCGAGTTCCGCGACATCCGCGCGAGCGAGCAGCGCGGCATCGTGATCATCCACCAGGAGCTCGCCCTGGTGCCGTACCTGTCCATCGCCGAGAACATCTTCCTCGGCAACGAGCACTCCAGCCGCGGTGTCATCAGCTGGAACGAGACGCTGCGGCACGCGGGCCGGCTGCTCAAGCGGGTCGGGCTCACCGACGGGCCCACCACCCGCGTGGCGGACATCGGCGTGGGCAAGCAGCAGCTCGTCGAGATCGCCAAGGCGCTGTCCAAGGAGGTCAAGCTCCTCATCCTGGACGAGCCGACCGCCGCCCTGAACGACGAGGACAGCCGCAAGCTCCTTGACCTCATCATGGAGTTCAAGGAGCACGGCATCTCCTGCATCATCATCTCGCACAAGCTCAACGAGATCGCCAGGGTCGCCGACTCCATCACGATCCTGCGCGACGGGCGGACCATCGAGACGCTCGACATGAAGGCCACCGACGAGGACGGCCACAGCACCGTCACCGAGGAGCGGATCATCCGCGGCATGGTGGGCCGCGACCTCGACCACCGCTTCCCCGAGCGGGAGCCGGAGATCGGCGAGGTGGCCTTCGCCGTCGAGGACTGGACCGTGCACCACCCGATCGACCAGCAGCGCAAGGTCGTCGACGGGGTCTCCCTCGACGTCCGGCGCGGCGAGATCGTGGGCATCGCCGGGCTGATGGGGGCCGGCCGCACCGAACTGGCCATGAGCGTCTTCGGCCGCTCCTACGGCCGTGGCATCAGCGGCCGGGTCTACCTGCACGGCAAGGAGATCCGCACCCGCACCGTCCCGGAGGCGGTGGGCCACGGGATCGCGTACGTCACCGAGGACCGCAAGCACTACGGGCTGAACCTCATCGACGACATCAGCCGCAACATCTCGCTCAGCGCCCTGTCCAAGGTCGCCAAGCGCGGCGTCGTCAACCAGCACGAGGAGGCCCGGGTCGCGGAGTCCTTCCGCTCCACGATGAACATCAAGACCCCGACGGTCTTCGAGACCACGGGCAAGCTGAGCGGCGGCAACCAGCAGAAGGTCGTCCTCAGCAAGTGGATCTTCGCCGGGCCGGAGGTCCTCATCCTCGACGAGCCCACCCGGGGCATCGACGTCGGGGCCAAGTACGAGATCTACACGGTCATCAACGACCTGGCGGCCCAGGGCAAGGCCGTCGTCTTCATCTCCTCCGAACTGCCGGAGCTGCTCGGCATGTGCGACCGCATCTACACGATGTCCGCGGGCCGGCTGACCGGGGAGATCCCGCGCGAGAGCGCGACCCAGGAAGTGCTGATGCGCCACATGACCATGGACCGAGGTAACTGAGATGGGCAGCCCGGTGAAGACCGACAAGACTCCTCCGCCGCCCGCCGGGGGCGCGGCAACGGCCGCCGAGGGCGGCGGCGCGGCGGCCGGAGCCGCCGGCCTCCTGCTGCAGGCGGCCCGGCGCAACATGCGCCAGTACGGCATGATCATCGCGCTGGTGCTGATCGCGGCGCTGTTCCAGATATGGTCCGGCGGCATCCTGCTCAAACCGCAGAACGTCACCAACCTCATCGGCCAGAACAGCTACATCCTGATCCTGGCGATCGGCATGATGGTCGTGATCATCGCCGGCCACATCGACCTGTCCGTCGGCTCGCTCGCGGCCTTCGTCAGCGCGGCCGGCGCAGTGATGATCATCCACCACCACGTCTCGTGGCCGCTCGCCCTGGTCGCTTGCCTGCTCATCGGCGCGGTCGCCGGTGCCTGGCAGGGCTACTTCATCGCGTACGTCGGGATCCCGTCGTTCATCGTGACCCTGGCCGGCATGCTGCTCTTCCGCGGCGGCACGCAGATCTTCCTGGAGGGCCAGTCCATCTCGCCCTTCCCGCGCGGCTTCCAGAAGATCGGCAACGGCTTCCTGCCCGAGGTCGGGCCGCACACCAACTACCACAACCTGACCCTGCTCATCGGTCTCGTGGTGATCGCCATCGCCGTCGTCCAGGAGATCCGCGACCGCCGCCAGCAGCTCGCGTACGACCTGGACGTGCTGCCGCGCAACTTCTTCCTGCTGAAGCTGCTCGCCATCGTCGCCTGCGTCGTCGCCTTCACCATGACGCTGGCCAGCTACCACGGCGTACCGATCGTGCTGCTCATCCTGGCCGGGCTGCTCATCGTCTTCGGCTTCGTGATGCGCAACGCGGTGATCGGCCGCCACGTGTACGCGCTCGGCGGCAACCAGGCGGCGGCGAAGCTCTCCGGCGTCAAGGACAAGCGGGTCGTCTTCCTGGTCTTCGTGAACATGGGCGTGCTCGCCGCGCTCGCGGGTGTGGTCTACGCGGCACGGCTCAACGCCGGTGTCCCGCAGGCCGGCATCAACTTCGAGCTCGAGGCCATCGCGGCCGCCTTCATCGGCGGCGCCTCCGCCACCGGCGGCGTCGGCACCGTGCTGGGCGCCATCATCGGCGGCCTGGTGCTCGGGGTGCTCAACAACGGGATGTCGCTCGTCGGCATCGGCACGGACTACCAGCAGGTCATCAAGGGTCTGGTGCTCCTGGCCGCGGTCGGCTTCGACGTCTGGAACAAGCGCAAGGTCGGTTCGTAAAGCAGCTACCTATCGAAGGAGCCGCAAGTGAACAGACGTACATTGATCGCGGGCGCGGCGCTCGGGGCGGTCGCGCCCGCGATCAGCGGGACGAGCGCCTGGGCGACCGGAAAGGCCGGCACGGCGGGGCAGACCGCCGACGCCCGGCACAGGCCCGCAGGCGGGAGCAAGGTGAGCAAGGAACACTTCGGGACCTTGGAGGACGGCACCAAGGTCGACATCTGGACGGTCAGCAACGGCGGGATCACCCTCAAGGTGCTCTCGTACGGCGGCGTCGTCCAGACCCTGGAGCTGCCCGACCGGCGCGGGCGCCGCGTCAACGTGTCCCTCGGATTCGACGACATCGCCGGCTACGTGGCGAACAGCCCGTACTTCGGCGCGTTGATCGGTCGCTACGGCAACCGCATCGCGGGCGGGAAGTTCACCCTGGACGGGCACACCTACCAGCTGCCCGTCAACGACGGACCGAACAGCCTGCACGGCGGCGACCGGGGCTTCGACAAGCGGGTCTGGGAGGTCGAGGGCTTCAAGGCGGGCTCGGACGCCGGTCTGGTGCTGCGCTACACCAGCGCGGACGGCGAGATGGGCTACCCGGGCACGCTGAAGGTCAAGGTCGTCTACACCCTGACCGCCGACGCGCGGTGGCGGATCGACTACACCGCCACCACCGACAAGGCGACGGTCGTCAACCTCACCAACCACACGTACTTCAACCTGCGTGGTGAGGGCGACGGCGGCATCTACGACCACGAGGTCCAGATCGCCGCCCGCCGCTACACCCCGGTCGGCTCCACCCTGATCCCCACCGGTGAGCTGGCGCCCGTCGCGGGCACCCCGTTCGACTTCCGCTCCGCGAAGGCGATCGGCCGCGACATCCGTTCCGCGCACCAGCAGGTCCTGTACGGGCAGGGCATCGACCACAACTTCGTGCTCGACAAGGGCCGCACCGCCGCGCCCGAGCACATCGTGACGGTCACCGAGCCCGTCTCCGGCCGGATCATGCGGATCGCCACCACCGAGCCCGGTGTGCAGTTCTACACGGGCAACTTCCTGACCGGGGCGTTCTCCGGTTCCTCGGGCCGGGTCTACCGGCAGGGCGACGGCTTCTGCCTGGAGACCCAGCACTTCCCGGACTCCCCCAACCAGCCCTCGTTCCCGTCGACGGTCCTGCGGCCGGGACAGACCTACCGCTCCACCACCGTGCACTCCTTCGGCACCCACTGAGCGGCGCAGTCCTCCCCGCGGGCGGGGGCGGCCGGGATTCTCTCCCGGCCGCCCCCGCCTGTCGACTTCGGGACCGGCACCGGGTGAACCCCCGTCGGCCGTACGGGGATGTTCTGGGCCACCGGAATGACTCCGGCGGAGAGTCGGCGCGCAGACGGGTACGCATCCCGTCGTTCAAGCCCCGCGCTTTCGCACTCGACGAGGGAGTCCCCCATGAGTCCTGACGGCAGGCCGCCGTCGCGCAGGTCCCGGCGGTACGGACGGCTGACCGGTGTGGTCGTGCCGCTCGCCGTCGCCGCGGCCGCGGTGTCGGCGCCCGTGCTCGCCACGACCCCCGGCGCCGTGACCACCACGGCCGGTACGACGGCGGCCGTGGCCGACCCCCGGCCGCCCGGCACGCGCAGCGTCGCCGCGGACGACGACGAGGAGGAGGGCGAGGACGGCGGCCGCGACGAGGAGGCCCGTGACGAGGGCGGTCGCGAGGACGGCGAGGACGGCGGGGACCAGCGCGGCGGCCGGGAGACCGACCGGGGCGACAACGGCCGGGACGAGGGCGACGACGAGCGCGCCGACGAGCGCCGGGACGACCGGGGCGACGGGAACGGCGGAAACGACGAGCGCCGGGACGACCGCGGCGATCAACGCGGCGACGAGCGCGAGCAGCAGCGCCGCGACGACCAGGGCGGGAACCGAGGGGACGGCCGCGAGGACGAGCGGGGGAACGGCCGGGACGACGGGCCCCGGAACGACCGCGGCGACGGCCGCGACGGCCGTGACGGATCCTGCGTCAGCATCGATTCCACCCTCCGCAAGGGCGACCAGGAGATCTCCGTCGCGGTGTTCGAGGGCCGGGTCTTCATCGGCGGCCGCACCCTTCCCCGCGGGCCCTTCGTCTGGCACTCCCTCAGCGGCAACCGCGGCTACCCGCGCGGCGTCTGCGGCGCCACGGTGACCTCCGTCGGCTCCGGGGTGTGGGTCAAGGCGATCACCCGGGACGGCCGGGTGGTCGAGACGCACTGCGTCATCCGGGAGACCCAGGGCAAGCAGAGCTCGTGCGGGGAGTGGAAGACCCTGGACAGCCGCTCGTTCCGGGCGGCCAGGTGACCCTGCGCCCGCGCGGTCCGGTCGCTCACCGGCCCGCGCGGGCGCCGTGCGTCAGGAGGCGTCCTGCCAGTACAGCGCCGGCCGCGGGGTGCCGGGCGGCGCCGACGCGAAGGCCGGCGGGACCTCGGCGGTCAGCGCGGGGTACGTGTCCGGAGCGGGCGCCTGGGGGCGCGGCTGGGGCTGCGTCTGAGGCGGCACCTGAGGCTGCTGCTGCGACTGCTGCTGCGGCTCGGGCCTGAACTCGTAGACCGGCTGCGGCTGCGGCTCGGGCCTGAACTCGTAGACCGGCTGCTGCTGCGGCTCGGGCCTGAACTCGTAGACCGGCTGCGGCGGCATCGGCGGCGGCCCCACGGGCTGCTCGTACATCGGCTGGGGCGGCGGGGCCTGCTGGATCTGCGGGAGCGGCTGCACCGGCGGCATGGCGGGCTGTACGGGCGGCGCGGGCTGGATCTGCGGCAGCTGCTGCGGAGCGGGCTGCGGGGGCTGCTCCTGGACGGGCGCGGCAGCCGCCGCGGGCGTGGGCGCGGGCGCCGCGTACCAGGTGCTGCCGTACAGCACCGTGCTCAGCCCGGTCAGCAGCCGCTGCACGTCGGCCTGCGGCCGGACCACGAGCCGCATGAAACGGCTGCTGCTGCCCAGCTTGTTGCCGCATTCGCGGACCAGCACCCCGTGCTCGGCCAGCAGCCGGTCGCGCAGCACGGCGCCGTCGACGCCGTCGGGGAGCTTGACGAAGACGAAGTTGCCCTGGGACGGGTAGACGGTCAGCCCCGGCAGGGCCGCGAGCTGCCAGGTCATCTCCTGCCGGTCGCGGGAGACCAGGCGCAGGCTCTGCGCGTACTCCTCGCGGTGGTCCTTGAGCATGAAGACCACCGCCTCCGCGAAGGAGTTGAGGTTCCACTTCGGCAGCATGCGGCGGACCTTCCCGGCCAGCGCGGGGTTGGCGACGAGGTAGCCGAAGCGGATGCCGTGCAGGCCGAAGTTCTTGCCGAGGCTGCGCAGGACGATCACGTTGGGCCGCAGGACGGCCTCGCCGGCGACGCTCGGCCAGGCCTCGGCGTCGGTGAAGTCGAGGAAGGACTCGTCGATCACGACGAGGTCGAGGTCGGACAGGGCGTCCATGAGCGCGACGACGGCGTGCTTGGGGAGGAAGCCGCCGTCGGGGTTGTTGGGGTTGCAGATCACGGCCGTACGCGAACCCCGTGCGCGGACGAACGAGACGAAGGCCGCCGGATCGAGGGCGAATCCGGCGGCCTCCGGGAGGAGGAACATGTCGACGCGCTTGCCGGTCTCCATGGGCTGGTCGGTCCAGCGGCCGAAGGTCGGTATGGGGACGGCCAGGCTCTCGCGGACCAGCAGGTGGTCGATCCAGGTGATCAGCTCGGTCGAGCCGTTGCCCATGGCCACGGTCTGCGGGTTGAGGCCGAGCAGCGAGCACAGCTCGTTGGTGATGACGTCCGTGCTGCTCGGGTAGTACGTGAGGATGTCCCGCATCGACTCCTGGAGCTTGTCGTACATGGCCGGGCTCGGGAAGTAGGGGTTGCACGGGATGCAGAAGTCGACGATGTCGTGTCCTGCGTCGGAGGACGACAGGCCGCCGGCGGCGCGGCGCAGCGCGAAGTACGAGGGACTGTGCGCGGTGTTGGCGCGGAACAACTCGGTGGCATTACCGGTGACGCCGACTGCGACGGTCACGGCAGAACCTCCCTCGATCACGGGGGCCACGCCGCGGCGGCCCGCTTCCCCTTGCCTGCACCACCTTCTCGCATATTCCTCACATCTGGTACATGTGGGGTGTTTACGGGACAAGTGGTGTGCGGTTCGGCTATCTTGCGGCCGTCCCCGGTCTCATACGGGCCCGGCGGGGCTTCCGTTCAGTCATCGCCTCCCCTGACCGCGCAGGCCCACGACGACGGTGGTGATCCGGCCCCGGCGGCCGGCGCGACGAGCTTCACGTCCCCGGCCCGGACGTGGTCGAGCACCCGGGTCCGCGTGCGGTCCCTGTCCTTCACCTCTCCTCAGCCGAGCGTGCCCGCGGCCGCGACGAGGAGGGCACGGATCTGGGCGGTGACCGCGAGCCGCTCGGCGACGAAGGCGGGGTCGGTGACCGAGCCGGTGGCCGGGTCGGTGTTACCGGGGCCGAAGTGCAGCACCGGGGTGTGGACATGGCCGCCCGGGGCGGGCAGCGCGAGCCTGTCCCGCAGCAGGGTGGCCCGGTAGGCGATCTCGTTGGAGAGGTAGTCGCCGCCGCCCCCGGCGCGGGCCGCGGAGCCGGAGGTCGGGCCGCCGTCGCGGGTGACGGGGTCGGTCGCCCCGGCGGGGACCTCGGTGACGGTGGTGCGGTCGTGCACCGGGAAAGGGCCGGTGCCGGCGGCGGCGAGCGCCGCGTACGGGAGCGTGGACGCCGTCCACTGCGGCTGCCGGTCGGCGGCGGCCACCGGGACCGGGCCGGTGACGGACAGGCCGGTGTTGTCGGGGTGGCCGCCGCGCCAGGCGCCGTTGAAGCGTTCGAGGTCGAAGCGTCCGTCCCGGCCCTGGCTGACGGTCGCGAACAGGTCGACCCGGCGCGGGCCGGGCCGGAACCGGGGGCGCAGGACGGCTTCGACCGTGCCGTCGGCGAAGTCGCCCCAGCGCACCGGGAAGACGACGGTCTCGACGCGGGCGGGGCCCGCGGAGGTCGCGAGGGTCACGCCGTCCAGGGCGAGCGCCGCGGCCCCGGAGGGATTGCTGCAGCGTATGTCGGTGTCCAGCCGGAAGGGGTCGAAGCCGGTCAGCAGGATGCGCCGCACGCCCTCGGCCAGGGGCGGGCGGACGGCGTCCTGTCCGCGCGAGGCGCGCTCCAGCCGGGCCGCCAGCGCGACGCGGCCGGCGGCGGGCAGCGCGAACGCCGTTTCCCACCGGCGCAGTTCCGCGCCGAGGGCGAGCCGGGCCCAGTACAGCGGCCGGTCGTCGTCGTGGCTCAGGTCACCGCCCACCGCCCCGCGGCCCTGGGCCCGGTCCACCGCGGCCCGCCACAGCGCGCGCCCGTGCCGCCGCACGCTCCGGGCGGCCGAGGCCGGGTCGCGGGCCTCCGCCAGGGCCCGGGCGAACCGCGGGGCCGCGGTGTCGAAGCCGCCGCGGCGCAGGATCTCCCGCGGCACGGCCCCCTCCAGGCGCAGTTCCTCCGCCGTGGGCGGCGGCACGTCGGCGGGCACGGCAGGGCGGAGCGGCAGGCGCATCGCGGGGAACCTCCGGGCGGTCGGGTAGCGGGTCGGCCGCCCGGAGCATGGCGCACCGGGGCACCGCTCCGCCAGGGGTCCCGGGCGCTACGCCGGCTTGCGGGCGAGGAAGAAGATGCTCGGCCCGAACCCCACGCGGGCCAGCGGGGACTGCAGCGCCCCCTCGGCCCGTACCAGCGTCGCGTGCGGGACCACCCGCTTGAGCCGCGCGCTGCGCAGGTTGGACACCGACAGCCGGCGCTCCACGCGCAGCCCCGCGGCCTCCAACTGCGCGGCCACCGTGCGCGGGTGGTGGTTGACGAACGGGATGCTGTCGCGCTCGCGGTTCTCCGCCGAGCGGATGTCCACCGGCGACCGCGGCACCCGCCGGCGGTGCGCCGCGTAGCGCAGCCGGTTGGCGGCGTGCGCGAGGTTGGCGGTCTCGACGACGGCGGTGCCGCCCGGCCGCAGCACCCGGGCGATCTCGGTCAGCGCGGCCCCCGGCTCGGGCAGGTGGTGCATGACGCGGATCATGGTGACCAGGTCGACGCTCGCGGAGTGCAGCCCGAGGCCGCCCGCGCTCATCAGCCGCATGCTCACCCCCGCGAGCCCCCTGAGGAACTCCTCCGCGTCGTCCAGCTGCTTGCGGCTGGCGTCCACCAGCGTGACCCGGTCGGCGAACTCCCGCAGCACCGGCACGAGCCGGCCGAAGCCGCCGCCGACGTCCGCCGCGTGCCCGAAGTGCCGCCCTTCGAGCAGCCGCCGCAACGCGGCGACCTCGGCGTCGTGTTCGTAGCCGCGGCCTTCCCAGTAGGTGCGGTAGCTCTGCGGATTGTCGTCGTACTGGTTGGTGCGCTGCGCCATGGCGCGCTCCCCCTCGCGTGCTCGTCCTCAGGGCATAAGTCACGCGGCAGGTGCGGAACGGTTCCCTCCGGATCGCCCCCGGCGGCTACGGCTTGCCCAAGTCCAGCCGCCCCACGGGTGCACCCGGCTCCGGCCGCGGCTCGGGCACCTCCTGCGGCTGCATCAACGTACGCACCAAAAGCGTCGCACCCGCCACCGCACCCGGCATGAGCAGCACCGACACCAACGGCACCAGGAAACACAGGATCAACGGCACACCGAAGCCCAGCGTCAGCGCCATCCGCCCCCGCAGCATCCGCATCCGCAACCGCAACGGGACCTCACGCCGCTGGAAGGCCACCCCGCCGCCGAGCCCCGGCGGCTACGGCTTGCCCAAGTCCAGCCGCCCCACGGGTGCACCCGGCTCCGGCCGCGGCTCGGGCACCTCCTGCGGCTGCATCAACGTAC